>CANFLL010000043.1 GCA_947447825.1 Chitinophagaceae bacterium
GGTAAAAGGTTGCTTCGTGCCTCGCAATGACGTTTACTCGGTTCAAGAAGGTTTAAATTAAAAGTGTACGATGGTATTTTGATTACAGTATGGCTATTTTATTTCCATTTCCCACTATCAACCACCCCCTACTCGCGTCACTGCGAGGCACGAAGCAGCCTTTTAGGCGTTATTAGGTCGTTTGAATTGGTGAATGGTTGCTTTTAATTGGTAAAAGGTTGCTTCGTGCCTCGCAATGACGTTTACAGTTTTCGGAATTATTTGAATTTATAGAGAATTGTGTTTATTTTATTTTCATTTCCTACCATCAACCGCCCCTGTTCGCGTCATTGTAAGGCACGAAGCAGCTTTTTTTTCGTTATTAGGTCGTTTGAATTGGTAATGGGTTGCTTTGCTTCGATAAAACCGCTCGCAACTCCTCGCACTGACGTTCACTGGTTTCTAGAAGGTCTAAATTTATAGAGCATTGTGTTTGTGATTATCTCACCCAAAAATACCATCCTCCCCAACCCAAAACCTCGCTTCCGAACACTGTTTAAAACTGTTAAAACTAGCCAACTTTTTGTCTCAATTCCACCTAATTCTTGCTCATTATTGCTTGATTTAGTCAGGATATTCGTCTTTTTTGTCTGATTATTCGAGTTTTTTGTCAGGATATTTCACTTTTTGTTGACCAAAAGTCGAATATCGTGACAAAATTAACATAAATCGTGACAAAAAAGGCGAATATCCTGACTAAAACAAGAGAAAACGAGACAAAAAAGACGAATATCCTGACTAAAAACAATCTAAAACGGACAAAAACTGAGGCATAATGAGCAAAAAAAAGGCTCATCCAATTAAGAATGAGCCTCACTTATTTACTTATGATTTAGGAAGTATGGTAAACTCCGCATCATTGGTTAGTGAGTTATTTCCAAAACTTGCAGTGCTAAATCCTTTGGTAACAATCCACTTTTTTCCTGCTGCAAGCGAAGTGGGTGTACCACTCATATCTTTTCCTTTATAAATATTTATTGCCTCAGTGCCAGTATTGCTAATAATGCTACCAACGGTTAATTTAACTTTCAATTTGCTTTGTCCAAAAATTAAATTAATAGTTTTAGCTTTTGCAACTTTTGGTGTAAGCACTATCGTTATGCCATACAATCCAAGTTGCTTCACATTGTCTGGATATAGTTTCATCAAAAATTGAATGATGGCACGTATATCCTTTAATACAGGGGCAAACTTTGTATCTCTTTTTTGTCGTGCTAGTTCAGAACTTTTTGTATCCTCTTCGCAATCAGTCTGTTTTACAAGTGCCAAAGCTCCATTGGTGGCATTGAGGGTGAAGCTAATTTTGTTTTCTGTGTTAAAAAGCACCAAAGGGCTTACCAAGGGTAAAACGAAACTGTCGTTCTTTGTTTTCATAGAAGCAAAAAGATCCATCCAAGCAACTGTTCCTACTGGATAAGTAAATTTGCCCGTGTCGGATATGGTTGCTCCATAATCGCCCACGGCCTTAAAGTTCGGATCAAACAATGTTTTCAAATACTGTAAAGAGCCAGTGGTGTTTTCAATAATAGGTTTCATTAATTCTTTACCCTGTTGGTGTAGGTTTTGGCTGGACTTCAGTAATGATTTAAAATTTGTGTCATAGGCAACCGCTAAAACACAATTGTCGGAATCTGTAGAGAGATTAATCTTTTTTTCGGCCAACATGGCCACCAATACACCTTCTGCTCCATCTGAATCCACTTTCTTTTTAAGGTTTTTAAACAGCGTAACCTTGCCACTAAATACTTGGGGAATAACTGAGCGACCCATAATAATTTGTATTAAATATCAGATAACAATTCTGATACCTGCACAAACTACAACATCTGCACAATAACAAACAATATATTATTTATTAGTTTACAGAATGAAAATCATTTCAATACTAAGGAGTATCTAAACCATTGCGAACAATGAAAATTGCAGGACACACAATAGTTTGCTGCAAACGCTAAAAGTCATTTATTACTTTTAACCCAATGCTTATTCTTAACAGAGAAACTATCAGCTCGACTTATACAAAAGTTCTGATTATTAATAACGATGAAGACAACCAAATTAGCTGAATTAAACAATGCAGTTTAGTTATGAGAATAAAATTACCGCAGAGTTAGCAACGTTATTAACACAGAGAGCGGCAAAGGGGAAATTAAATATTTTAAATAAGGAAATAATTTAAGCATGCTTTAGGTGGAGAAGCGTGAAAGAAACGATTATAACTAAACTAAATTGATGTATTAAATATTAATCTATCAGGATATGTCTACTTAAACGAACTGTATTTCCCCTTTTACCTTGCGGCATTGAAATAAAATTCTCACCGGATAATGTCTCTCATTATTCCAAAATTTAGAAACCATTTGTGTATCTTGTTTTACTATTGACCCCTACAAATAAAAAAAGCTGCCCAGAACTTTCGTCCTAGGTCAGCCCTCTCGATAAATAATTTGCTTTTAAATAAATTTTAATTAGTTAATTTTAACAAACACATCTTCTACAAACTTAGTGTTAATAACAATCTCTTTCGATTGAACTAGGCTTCCATTTTCTGAGTAGATATTAAAACTAAGATTCCTAATATCATCATTTTTTGAAAGCTCCACTGTTTTGTGAAATTGTTTGCTGTTATAAGCTTTTTCAAAAATCACATCACCATTTTCATCCTTAACCACAAACTCAAAATTTGTTCCTTTTGGATTAGCAAAGTGAATATCGAAACTTAGGTTGTCAGAGGATGCTCCAACATATTTAACCTCTAGTTTACTATTCTTAACTGTATCAGCACCGTTCTCGAATCCAACAAATTTAATTGTTGAAGCAGAAGCTTGGCAGGATAAGAACAATAATGCTGCTACCATATTACCTAAAAACATTCTTTTTGCCACTTCACTTAAATTTACTTTTTTCATAACTGTTTAATTTAAAAATTAAAAAAATCTTTAATCACACGACAAGTGTACAGTTGTTAGAAGTTTACCCTTTTTTCTTATGGTCACAGGGCGAAGCAGAAGTCATTTTCCAGTCAGGCAAGTCATCTCGTTATGGTGAAGAATTTGGTTTTAAATACCTGCAGATATACCATTAATACCAGGAGGACATAAAAGGTAACCCCACAAAATATGAATTGCACCATCTATGGCTAAATGTATTTGGCTGAAACGCAAGCCAACAAAGGACTATAAGACGAAAATATTTTTTTAAAAAGTAGTTGAATTTAATTTCTCATTTTAATTATGGAAGGTAATTTAACCGAAAAGGAGGCAAAGTAATTACGTAAATCAATAGCGTATAAAAGTGTCGTTTATTTTAAGGCGACTACTAAAAGACTAAGGACAAAGGATTTATTGTTGTCCATTTTAGAAACCCTGAAATTCAAAATCATTTGTAAGCCAATCCCTCACCCGAATCGGAGTATGATTCACTTGTGTCGTGTCTAGATTCACTTAAGTGGAAAATAAATTCAACTGAGTCATGGATTGGCAAGCGTATGTCGCAACACGACTCACTTGAATGATGACACGACCCAACTGAGCCGCTCGGTCACTCAATTGAATTTATCTTCGACTCAAGTGAGACATTTGATCTTTCTATTAAAAAAAAGAAAAACTAGAAAGCTAGATTACTTTGTGCATAATGATTTCAGAGGTTTTGTCATAATTTATAAATAGAATTTAATACCAATCTCCCTTTAAAAAGATAAATAGAAATTAACGACGCTTTTGTGTTTTAATTACAATTGGCAATTAAACCACGTGGACCCCAAAATATTTCCGTGAAGTAAGAAAAGCTTTTTCTTTCAACATAAAGACTACGAGATTCTGAGATGAACAAAACTTTTAGTTTCTTATTTGCCAGTATGAAAAGAATCTTAAAAATGTAAAAAAGCAGTTAATTCTAAAACAAAATTTGCACATTTGCAACATGGTTAACCCAACAATTCCTCTCAATGAGCAGGAAAGATTAGATACTTTGGAACGTTATAATGTATTGGATACGCTACCCGAACAACAATTTGATGACATCACCATGTTGGCTTCTTCAATTTGTAACACACCAATTGCCTTAGTTTCTCTGATAGATAAGGATAGACAATTTTTTAAATCTAAAGTTGGATTATCTACTACTGAGACACCAAGAGATTATGCTTTTTGCGCCCACGCCATCAACCAGCCCAATGAATTGTTTTTAATACCAGATTCCACAAAGGATGAACGCTTTTTCGATAATCCATTAGTTACAGATTCACCAAATGTGGTATTTTATGCAGGTATGCCCTTGGTTACCCCTGATGGTTTTGCTTTAGGAACACTTTGTGTGATTGATAACAAACCGCACGAACTAACCCCAACGCAAAAAGATTCGCTCAGAGCTTTATCTAATCAAGTGATTTATTTATTAGAATTAAAAAGAAAGAATGAACTTCTAACCAAAAGCCAGAAAGAGTTAGAAGTATTTGCTCAGGAAATGGAGTCCTTTGCTTACGTTGCTGCACACGATTTGAAAGAGCCAGTACGAATGATTAAATCGTATGTCACCCTTTTAGAAAATAAATATACCAATTTATTAGACGATAAAGGAAAACAGTATATCCATTTTGCAGTGGATGGCTCGCAAAGAATGGAAAACCTCATTAAAGATTTGTTGGAATATGCAAAGGCTGGAAGTGTGGAAGAAGATGTGGAAACTACTGACATCAATGGTGTAATTAAAGAAGTGGAAGAACTTATTAAACTACTTATTTCAGAAAAAAAGGCAATTATTACAATTGACAATTTACCAGTAATCACCATTTCAAAAACTGCCATCAAACAATTATTTCAGAATTTAATTGTTAATGCGCTAAAATATCAGCTTCCAGAAGTTGCCCCAGTTATACATATTGGTTCAGTAGAAACAAAAACACATTGGCAGTTTTCTGTTTCCGACAATGGCATTGGTATTCCAGAAAAGGATCAATCAGCAGTTTTTAAAATCTTTAAAAGACTTCATGCCAAAGAAAAGTATAGTGGCAGTGGCATAGGACTTTCTATTTGTAAAAAAATAGTAGAAAAGAATGGAGGCGCAATTTGGCTAAAATCTGAGGTGGGAAAGGGAACAACATTCTATTTCACAATAGCAAAAAATAAAGGGGTTTATGATGATGACAAGTGATTAGTTGTTGATGGTTAGTAATTTTTTAACCAAATAGGTAAAATAGTTACCCTTAGATTTGCACCCATGAAAATAAACAATGAAACAAAAGTTGGCGCGTTGACTGCATTGGCAATCGCAATGCTGATAATAGGTTTCAACTTTTTGAAAGGAAAAAATTTGTTTAAAACAGGTAACTATCTGTTTGCAAAATACACCAATACTAAAGGTATAATGGTATCGAATGGTGTATTTATTAATGGATTTAAAGTGGGTACCATTTATGAAATAGAAAATTCTGACCCTAGCTTAAAAGAAATAGTGGTAACCATCAAACTATTGGGAAACTATAATATACCCAAGAATTCTGTTGCCTCTATTAAAGAGTCGGCTCTTTCATCGCCAAGTATGGAAATAGTGATGGGCAATGACGCTCATTTCTTAAGTTCTGGCGACACAATTAATACTGCAGAAAAAGAAAATTTCATTAGTAGCATTGGAAGTAAGATTGCTCCTGTGGGCAACCAACTGAAAACAACCCTGCACAGCATGGATAGTTTGCTAAACAATGTGAATGACTTGCTTGATGCGGACGGGAAAAATAATTTGAAACATAGTATTGCTAACATCAATAAAGCAACCCTTAGTTTACTAGTTTCTGCGGCCTCAATAGAAAGAATGTTGAATGCCCAATCGGGTGCAATCTCGCAAACGATGACCAACGTGAATAGCTTTACAAAAAACTTAGCAGAGAACAATGTGAAGATTAGCAAATCCATGGACAATTTGCAAAAGACTACTGAAAACTTAGCTAATGCTGATATAGATGGCATCATCAATTCACTAAAAAAATCTACTAATAAATTAACCGATATTCTTGAAAAAGTGGACAATAAGGATGGCACAATTGGCTTATTGGTAAATGATAAACAATTATATTACAATCTTACGAATGCGGTGCGTAGTGCCAACATTTTGATGGATGATTTAAAAGTTCATCCTAAAAGATATATAAACATATTGGGCAAAAAAGATAAAACGCCCCCCCTAACAGCTCCACTAAACGACACTGCAACACACCCATAAATTGATAGTTATAAAAAACTCCTCTAGATTAAAATATTGCTTTAGCATTCTGCTTTTATTGGTTACAACCATTGGCTTTTGTCAGCAGAAGACAAAGGATACAACACGTGCAGGAAAAACTATCGTAATAATTAGTGCCGATAGATATAATTTTCAAAACCTAGATTCAAATATGCAATTTGTTTCTTTGGGAGGACACGCCATTGTGCAGCAGGAAAAAACAATATTTAGTGCCGACAGCATTGTGTTAAACCAAAAGCTGAATACACTTGAAGCTGTGGGCAATGTGCATATTAACGATGCAGACAGCATTCATACCTACGCACAATACCTTAGATATGTGGGAAAAGAAAAGAAAGCTTACCTGAGCAAAGGCGTTAAACTTACGGACGGCAAAGCAACACTTACAACCAACGATTTGATGTATGATGTGCAACTGAAAACAGGAACATACACCAATGGGGGAAAAGTTGTTAACGGAAAAACTGTACTAAACAGTACCGAAGGATACTACTATGGCGAAACAAAGGATGTTTATTTCAAAAAACAAGTGGTACTGATAGACCCAAGCTATAAAATGTACACAGACACACTATTATACAACCTTACTTCCTCTACCTCCACCTTTGTAACTGCAACTAAAATCATTGAGGGAAAACGTACCATTAATACCACAGATGGTTATTATGACACAAAGAAAAAGAAAGGATATTTTAATAAAAGAAGTTTTATTGATGATAGCACCTACACATTTGCAGCAGACAAAACTGCACTAGATGAAACAACAGGGCTTAGCGAGTATCAGGGCAATGCTGTTTACAGAAGTAAAGACACTGTGGGGGGATATGATTTGATTGCTGGGAACATCAAAATTAACAAGAAAACAAACTCTTTCTTAGCTACTAAGAAACCTTTATTACTAATTAAACAACCTAAAGACACTTTATACATCACAGCAGACACTCTTTATTCTAGTAAGCTCGACTTATTATTGAAAACAAGAAATGTTCCTACAGTAAGAGAAGTTCCTGCCGCGCTGAAAACTAAACCAAGGAAGAAACAATTTAGCATTGATACTACAAAAAAAGTGAACTTGATTGAGGATACATCAGCCATTACAAATGCTTTTGAAACTAATAAACCAATTGTAAAAGACACGAACAACAATAGGTTCTTTGAGGCTTACTATCATGTAAAGATTTTTTCCGATTCAATGCAAGCCATCTGTGATAGTATGTTCTATTCGTTAGAAGACTCCGTTATTAGACTATATAAAGAACCGATTGCCTGGGCACAGGATAACCAGATTACTGGCGACACCATGCTTTTGTTTGTGGAGAATAAGCATCCTGAACGGCTGTATGTTTATGAAAATGCACTTACTATTCAAAAGGTAGCTCCTCAATATTTCAATCAGGTTAAAGGAAATAGCATAAACGCTTACTTCCTAAAAGGACAGATGGATCATTTGCGTGCAAAAGGAAATGCTGAGACCATATATTATGGACAAGATGACCACAATAAGTTTGTGGCTGTTAATCAGGCTAATTGTGATATGATTGACATGTATTTTGAGCATGTGAAGGATGATTCAAAACCACAACGTATTGTATTGCGCAACAACTTAAAAGGAACTGCCTATCCCATGAAGCAGGTGAACCATGAGCAATTGAAACTGCGAGGGTTTAATTGGCAAATAGAAAAAAGACCGAAGAGTAAATTTGATTTACTAGGATTGTAAGTCTGAAATAGTAAACCAAGAGAAGAAAATTGATTTTGTTAGCTATTTCATACGGCACTTCCGATTAAAAACCAATTAAATCAATTTTCTAAAATTCTTCAACTCTAATTGCAGTATCATTCTAGTCTTTAAATAGATACTCATGCTATTAATCAATAAAGTCTAATTCATCTCTCAATAAAGGCATACTCATGCAATGAAATCCTCCCCTAGCTCTGGAAAGTTCAGCTGATGGCATTAAAATTACAGTATCTGTAATTGTTTCAGGATTGATAGTACCCGCTTCTAAACCTTTAACTAAATCCTTTGCCTTAATAACGTTAAAACCATTTTCGGCAAAGGCTTCTGTGGTTTTATTGTTACGATCATAAGCTAAAACAACTCCTTCTTTCAATGCTAA
Source organism: Chitinophagaceae bacterium (assembly GCA_947447825.1). GTDB lineage: Bacteria > Bacteroidota > Bacteroidia > Chitinophagales > Chitinophagaceae > Parasediminibacterium. Next base: position 8,397 of record CANFLL010000043.1, read on the forward strand.
AAGATTGCAACTATCTGTCCATTGCTCCCTTGCACTGTATGGAAATTCGTTGTTACCGCTAAATATTATCTTCACATCTCCCTTGCAGTGAAGGTCTGTTTTGCTAATATCAATCAACAACTCTTCTAGGCTTTCAAATGGTTTCGGAGATTCTGGATTCTGCCTATTAAACTGTAATATTTTTATTTTTTCTTCTTTCTTTACTTCCAATATCCGCTCAATTGCATCTTCGTCTTCGTGTTTCACTGCCTTAGTGGAGAAGTTACCCAACATTACCCATACATCTCTTTTCACTTGTGTAAAAACAGTATCGATGTGCATATAATCCCTTTTTTTAGGAATCCTAATAATGGTCACTTTGTCAACAATACCTCTTTCGAACATGGTATTTGTAATTTTTGCCGCCGCTTCCGAACTTGTTCTTTCGCTTACCCCTACTAACAAATGATTACGACTAACCACCATGATGTCGCCACCTTCCAAGGTCACTTTTTTTTCATCTTCTTCCTTAGGCAATAGAAAGTGATACTGACTATCCGATAATTCGATGATATTATTTTGATAGTCTGCAAAAAGATTATGGTTGAAGAAAATATATTTTGCTAACAAGGCTTCTCTTGTCCTTGCTTTTTTGGCTGGCTTATTAAGCAGCACGTAATTATTGATAGTAATGCCAATATCTCTGGTAAAAATAAAATTTGGAATTGGGGCGAATAACAATTGCTTTTCTTTAGATGTACCAGAAACAAATGTTTTGGCGAGTTCTATGGCTGAATAAGACAAAAGATCTTTGTGAGTAGCATAAGTGCAACCTTCAATAGCACAAACAGCCGACACCAACTCTGTTTTGATATTACTATCTTCTAGAACTTCTGCCAACAGCCACTGAAGCTCTATTACCTTGTCACTCTTATAAAATTCAGCATGATCTGGTTTATAGAAATTTCTATTGCGCTCATCTGAATCTATATCTTTAAGTTTTCCCTTTATTTTCTCAGGATCAAGGAAGTACAATAATATTTTGGTGTAATGATCATACTCGTGCTTACGAATGGTTTTTAAATGAACTATGTCCTCAAACAGCCAATCCTGTGCTTTGGATGGCACAACTTTTCCCAATCCACTATCAGGACTATGCACTAACAATCTTCTCAACCTTCCTACTTCCGATGTGACAGACACTTTTGCACTCATAATTTAAATATAACTATCGTTGTTCCAAGAACTTAAAATCTATGATTCAACCTAGGTTTATGTTAACCAACTTACTATTTAGCTGGAAAGATTATTAGTATGTTACAGAACTTTTATGTTCTAAAACTTTGAACCTTACAAACATCTCCTCACTATACCAATTTTCCTTTTTTGTTTTTCGAATCACTTCTGCATGTTCGTGCATTCTGTAAGCAAAGTTTTTCATTTTCTCCTTGCTTTCCCAAACACTAAAAGTTGCTTGTTTAATGAAGGGCACTTCGCCAATTCCTAATGAACTTATTAAACCATCTGCACCTTTCATTTGATTAGCTACCCCTTCCACATTATTCCAAAACGACTTAAACTTTTCGAACCGAATCGTAGCCCTTGTTAGTACAGCAATTCGCCCTTCATAATCAGATTGTTTGGGCAACTCACCAAAAACTTCTTTACCATCCCAAATTCCGTGGCCTTCAATGGGCTGTAAAGTAAAGGTAGAAACTTGAGGTTTAAAAACTTTAAACCAACTATTAATAAAACAAGGAACAATCGGAATATTGTTATTGCTCACCAAAAGAATCGCCCATTGATGCCAATCTGGATGTCGATCAAACGTTCCATTCTTACCACATCCCAATAACTTATAAAAAGAAATTTTATGATTAAAGAATAAAGCACCATGGAATATTGCCATTGATAGCACACCTAACAAACCTCCAAATTTGGGATAACGAACAATGATTAATGAAGCAAACATTGGGTGAAAATAAGAGAGTTGAAAATAATAAGTTAAACGTAATACATCAAATAGACAAGATATTTAAGCGAAAATTACTCAATATATTTTCACCTCTATTCTTGGCAAACAAAAAGGCTTACGTTTTACAACAAAAACGTAAGCCTTATACAATTATAATATTAAAAAGTTATTAATCCCAAATTTCGCTTTTGCCTTCCAACCATAGCTTTACAGATTCTGTGGTTACGCTTTTTGGTCTTTCTAATGGGAAACTCAATGCTCTGTCCCAACATAAACTTGCCAAAACACCCAGAGAACGGCTGACGGCAAACAATACAGTATAGAACTCATATTCTGCCATGCCATAGTGAACTAACAAAGCTCCACTATGCGCATCCACATTTGGCCACGGATTTTTAATCTTTCCAAGAGATTGTAAAATTGGTGGTACTATTTCATAAATATTCCAAACCGTACGACACAATTTATCTTCTGGCATATACTTTTTACCAAATTCCATTTGAGCGGTAAACCTAGGATCTGTTTTGCGCAATACAGCGTGTCCATAACCAGGAACAACCTTACCTCCATTCAACGTATCTTGAACATACTTAGCAATTTGTTCTCTTGCAGGAAGGTCTGTTTCAAGATTTGCTTGCATTTCAAATATCCATTTTATTACTTCTTGATTTGCAAGACCATGCAGAGGACCAGCCAAGCCATTCATACCTGCCGCATAACTTAAATAAGGATCGCTAAGAGCACTACCCACAAGGTGAGTGGTGTGTGCAGATACATTTCCTCCTTCATGATCAGCATGAATAGTCATATATAAACGCATCAATTCGGTAAATCCTTCATTATCGTAACCCAACATGTGTGCAAGGTTACCAGACCAGTCTAGCAACCCTTTTGGATTGATATGTTCATTATTTTTATATTTTCTTCTATATATGTATGCTGCAACACGAGGTAAACGAGCAATAAGATCCATTGTATCATCGAAAGTAATGCTCCAATAATCTTTTTTATTCATCCCTTTAGCATAAGCCTTAGAAAATTCACCTTCAGTTTGCAAAGCCATTACACCAATAACAAACATGGTCATTGGGTGAGTAGTCATTGGCAAAGCATCTATTGCAGCAAACACATGGTTTGGCACGTGGCTACGGCGTTGCAAAGAGTCTGTTACTAATTCAACATCTTCTTTAGTTGGCAACTCTCCAATAAGCATCAAATAGAATAGACCTTCAGGAAGAGGTTGACCTCCTTCTACTGCCTTAGGCAATTTTTCTTGCAATTCAGGTATAGTGTAACCTCTAAACCTGATACCCTCTTGCGCATCTAATAAACTTGTTTCGGTAACTAATCCAGTGATACCTCTCATTCCTTGATAGGCTTGACCTAGAGTAACTTCACCAATCTTCTTTGAACCATGTTCTTTCAACAGTTCTTTGATTTCAATGTTTGCAGAATCTGCTTTTGCTTTAAACCTTTCCTTTAGTAAATCCATTTTTTATTATGTTATTATAATTGTTCCTTAAGAAAAAATGTTGAAAGTTTCTTTCTAAGAATAAGTGCTGTAGAAAATGAAACTAAACAAGGTCTGTTTTTTTACTCTATGGAAAGTAAAGAAACAATTTTTATTTTAATGCGATAAAGGTAAAAGAACTTTCAATTGAACAACTAAAACTGACAAATAAAGATGAAATTTATTTAAAGAAATCTAACATTCAAACGTTATCGTATCTTTTTTTATAGATATTATGTAAGAATCAAATTCTATTTCAACATTTATGTCTATAAAATGCACAATTGATTGCTGTTAATATCAAAAAGAAAGAAATCATGAATATCTGTAATACACCAGATAATTCCATAAGATAATTTACTTGAAACACCTTATTGGAAGTTGTAAACGATAAATAATAAGTAATTGTTAAGTTGTAATTAGCGGCAATCAAGTCATTAAAAAAGTAATTCATTTAGCAAACAACCAAGAGTTTGGGGCAAAAAGAAGGGTCGCATAGACATGCAACCCCGTTTTTAAAATCCAATATCCTATGAAAACCGAGACAAATATAGATAAAGATTTCGAAACAACAAACCATTTTGCCTTTTTTTTCTAAATTAATTTTTGCACCCTTGTTTTCCTATTCTTTTGTCATTAGCCAAATATAAAATTGAGGGAATGCTTGCTGCCAAAATTTCTCTTTGTGTTCGCCTATTGGGTTTAAATGCCTAACCACTTCATACCTTCTTTTCTTTGAGCATATATCATACATTTTTTCAACATCGCTCACCATTACATTACTTTCTTTTCCGCCTGCATAAAAATAAAACCTAGGCAACTCTGCGGTAATTGCATTTTCAGCTTCTGAAAAAATGGATGGCGTTACAGAGAATGTGGGCGAAAAAATGCCCGCTGCTTCAAAAACATCAGGATATTTCAAAATTGCATAGTCACTTATCACTGCTCCCATATCACTCCCAGCAATAAATGTATATTCTCTTCCCTTTAGTGTTCTGTATTTGGTATCGATGTATGGCTTTAGATTCTTTACCAAAAACTCAACATATTCTTTCCCCTCTCCTGTTTGGTCTGGAGTAGAAAATCCTCCTTTACTAGAAAAGCTATATGGACAATATTCGTTTGCCCTCTTATCATTTCCATTATCAATACCAATTACGATGCATTCTTGATTTATTCTTTTTTGCAAACTATCCAAACATTCATCAACACCCCATTCATTTGCAGCTGCTGTTTGGTCATTAAACAAATTTTGCCCATCCTGCATATACAGAACGGGATATTTTTTTGCACTTGTGGTATATCCTTTAGGAAGATAAATCCAAATACGTCTTTTTCTGTTTAATTGAGGAATAGCAAAATCTGTTTCAATTATTTTCACTTGAGGACTTGCACTGTAACGCTTGGGTCTTTCAGGATAATTATCTTTCCAACCTGCAATATTAATTTCCATTGAAACATCAGCAGATACCTCTAAAACCCTATCACTAATATCCCTTCCATCAGCCATGCATTCTACTTTATCTAGGCTTCCTCGTGTAAACTTGAAGGCATAATTTCCCACTGCCACCTCTTTTAAAACAATACTCTTTCGTCCACCTGCAAACGGTTTTAGTTTATAATTGGGATCTTGAGGATTCCAGTTATTAAATGTGCCACTAACATAAATGTCATCGTCTGGTTTTGTGGCTACACTTGCAACCACCAATCTCACAGAAAATTGAGCCATCAAGGGCTTCATGCAACCAATAAACAAACTAAACAATACAATCTTTTTCATATTTATCATATAACAGAGAAAATAAAAAACCACCATCCTTATGGAATGGTGGCTATAAGTTTTGATGCAAAAATATTTATCATACTAATCTAAAACCTCAATATCTTTTGGATATTTATTTTTATTGAATTGAAACAAATCATCACTCAAAGTAGCGTTCGTGTTTGTGTTACTAATGGTTAATTCAATAATATTATTGCTTTTATCTAACACTTTTGCTTTTGTAATAAAGCACTTTTCTTTGTCTATAAAGATATTTATCTTCTGTACATTTTTCCTTTTATCATTCGGAACTAGTTCTATCTGATTAAAATTACCGGAAGAAGAAATTAGTTTATAGGTGTAATCCTTATCATAAAAATTTGAAAGTAATATCTGAGGACTTAATGTTGATCCAGCATCATCAACTCCCGAAACAGTGACGGTTTTATTGCCATCGTAGTTATATATTTTGCTACCATCACAAATAATTTCAACCTTGCTTTGTTTCATCAAATATTTATGTCCTTTAAGTGAAACTGACCCCAATCTAACGCCATTATTTGATCCTTTACTAGTAATAGATTTAAGTGAGAAGTTTGCAGTGATGGCCTTGAATGTTTTAATCTTAGCACTAACTCCATCTAAAATCTTCTTAGCTGCTGGATCATTTTGGGCTTTTGAAGAGGTTGTAAAAAGAGAAGCTGCAACAATAACTGATAGACAAAATTTGTTCATGAGGTAAATTTGAGTTCGCAAATATAGGTTAGCAACAATAAGAATACTTTTCAAACCTATTGTTTAACGAACTATTGATACTCTGGTACTAATGGAATGCTGTTTAATTAATAGTCGATACATTACAATTTAATAAATAAAATCAAAAAAACTAAGCAAGCAAATCATTCGCACATAAAGTAACAAAAATGAACTAGCGTAATTAGCTTTCTAAAATTTCAATCTACCTTTAACTGTTATCGAAACGATTAAAGAGAAAAATTGTATTTGACTTAAATAATGATTCATTCAAATAGAGAAATTAAAAATCTTTCAGAAACACCAACTTTTGCCTCTGAACACTTAAAAGTGCTGTATTTAGGTCTTCGGACGGAGGATTTAGGTCTTCGGACGAACGATTTAAGTCTTCAGACGAACGTTTCAGGTCGTCGGACAAACGATTCAGGTCTTCAGACGGTAGATTTATGTATTCGGACGGAGGATTTAGGGCTTCAGACGGTAGATCTTGGTCTTCGGACGAACGATTTAAGTCTTCAGACGGAAGATTTAGGTCTTTGGACATTCATTTTATATGTTTTATCGATTAAGAGAAATTATTTGGTAGAATCTTGGAAGAATAAGCCAATCTCTATTGTATGAAAACAATAACAAAAAAAGAGGCTTCCCTAAGGAAGCCTCACATAATTTAATGAAGTAAAACCCTTTATTCAGAAGGTAATGTAAGCGGATAAGCATACGTTCCTTGGAAACCAGGATAAATACCCATCAGCCTAACTGAACCACCTTTTGCATTTTTTAATGCTTCTTTTAGTGCATCAACAGATTTAATTTCTTCGTCGTTTATACTTGTAATTACAAAGCCTTCTTGCATTTTAGTAGCTTTAAGCAATCCTCCTTCCTTAATTTTCTTAACGACTACACCGCCAGAAATGTCATTAGCGGCTGCTACTTTTTTATCTACTGCTTCAAATTCAGCTCCTAGATTGTCTAAGATGCCTTCTTTTTTAACCACGTCTGTGTTACCCACTTTATTTTTTAGGGTAATGTTTGCAACATTCTCTTTACCATCTCGTTTATAATTAATAGTAATCTTATCACCTGGTTTATATCTTGCAACTTGCTCAACCATCTCAGGACCAGAAGATACTTTAACGCCATTTATTTTAGTTACAACGTCACCTTTTTTAATGCCAGCAGCATTAGCAGCACCACCCGCAGGAGCATCCAAAACAAAAACGCCATCAACATCTTTTATACCTTGTTTGGCTTTTTCCTCATCCGAAAGCCCCTCTTGTGCATACGAAATACCTACAAATGCACGTTGAACCGTACCAAATTTAACAATGTCGTTCACCACCTTCTTCACAATATTAACGGGAATTGCATAAGAATAACCAGCATAAGAACCAGTAGGCGAAGCAATTGCAGAATTAATTCCAATCAACTCCCCAGTTGTATTGATTAATGCACCACCACTATTACCAGGATTCACAGCAGCATCTGTTTGTATGAAAGATTCAACGGGTGTTTTACTTTGTTTTTCATTGATATTTATGCTTCTAGATTTTGCACTAACAATACCCGCCGTAACAGTAACATCTAAATTTAATGGATAGCCAATTGCCAAAACCCACTGTCCTAGTTTTGCCTCATCGCTATTGCCTAATACTAAAAAAGGAAGTCCTTTTTCTTCAATTTTCAACACCGCCAAATCGCTACTAGGATCAGTTCCTAACAATGTAGCCTTGTAAGATTTCTTGTTTGTAAGGGTAATATTAATTTCATCGGCTCCATCAACCACATGGTTATTGGTTACAATTAAGCCATCTTCGCTAATGATAACACCACTACCACTTGCCCTTTGTTCTGGAATTGTTTGCACTCTTGGGCCATTAAAAAACTGCTCAAACATATCTCCTCCAAACATATCCCCAAACGGATTTTTCTGTGTGGTGGTAACTTGTCTAGCTTTTGTTTTGGTTTTAATGTGCACCACAGCTGGCGTTGCAGAAGTGGCCGCAGCAGTAAAATCTACGTTGTTACTAGGGGCATTGTTGCCAAAGAAACCTGCATAATTGGCGGGTATTCTACCATTATCTTGTATTCCTGCATATTGACTTTGCATTAGTTTGGTGTAACCAAAAACACTTACTAATGCGGTAGTGGCACTTACGCCAACAATTGTTAAAATGTTTTTTAGATTCATAAATAAACTCGTTTAATTTTTCAATTCAAATAATATGCCTTTCAAAATACAAATAAATAAAGCTGTTTTTTAGACAGCAAACATTTATTTTCAATTAACAAATGTTTTACTCAAACTAACATTTTGACAGTTGATAATTTACAGAACTGCAATTTTTTCAATCATCAACAGTTTCAAACAATTATGCTTTCAACTAAATGTTTAAAATTCAATGATGCTAATTATGGGATAAATGTAATGTTACCTTTGGCAACAATTAGTTAAAAGACAAAATTGTACAAAACATTTACACAAATGGCAAATAATTACTTTCAATTTAAGCAGTTTATAGTTTTTCAGGAAAAATGCGCCATGAAAGTAACAACCGATGCATGTCTTTTTGGGGGATGGGCAGCAAACTTACTTTCCAATGAAAGATTGAATTCAATAAAAAAAATTGCAGACATCGGCACAGGAACCGGCTTACTAACATTGATGATTGCCCAAAATTGTTCTGCCGAAATTGATGCAATAGATATTGATGCAGACGCTTGCGAGGAAGCATCCGCAAATTTCAATCAATCAGTATGGAAGGAAAGATTAAAGGTGATTAATGCAGATATAAAACACTATCTATCTGAAGAGGCTAATGGATATGATTTTATCATTACGAACCCTCCATTTTTTGATAATGATTTAAAAAGTAATTCGGATAAAAGAAACCTAGCAATGCATAGTGATGAACTTAGTTTGGAAGAACTATTGATAGCCATCAAAAGGAAATTGAGTGATACCGGCAGCTTTGTTATACTCCTACCCTATCATCGAAGCATTTATTTCGAGGAATTATCTTCTAAGTTTGGCTTTCATTTATTAGAAAAAACTATTGTAAAACAAACACCTAAACATGATCCATTTAGAACCATGCTTTTATTTGTTGGTGAAAAGGTGCAAGCAATACAAAAGGAAATAATCATTAAAAATGGGAATGATTACACGACAGATTTTAAAAATTTATTAAAGGAATATTACCTGCACTTATAAACAAAAAAGGCTGCAATGAGCAATCATCACAGCCTTGTTTTTTAATTCTACATTTTTTCTTTAAGGTATTATTGTTAACTCAGTTCAAAAAAACTTCAATCTATTCCTTTACAAACTTGGAGACAGATTTTAAACCATTATTTTCAAGTAATATATAATAGACAGAATTAGGGAGTTTACTAACATCAATGCTGATTGATTTACTTGCTATGGGCAATTTCTTTATAATCATTACGCCCCCTATAAAAGAAGAAATAGTTATGGTAGAGCCATTTTCAGCCGATGGATAGTTTATTGTTAAATTGTTAATCACAGGATTAGGGTATAACCTAAACCCTTCTGCCTTAGCCTTATTGCTAAAACCTGAAACAACATTGCTGTAAGCTATACTTCCATCATTATCTACGAACTTTAGCCTGAAATATTCTTTTTCAAGTGAGTTAATTGTAACTACATACTCATACAAACTCCCCGAAATTGAACCTTTACTCTTAATGAATCCAACAGTTACAAAACCATTATTAGCATCTATACTTTTTTCAATTACAAAACTATTATTCATCAATTCTGAAACTGTCCGCCAGTGAAGAGTCACTTCGTTTTTTGAAATAGTAGCCGAAAATGATTGAAGCTTTACAGGCAATACATCACACTTACTTGCAGGACTTGCAGAATTGTGAGGAACATAACTAGTTAAAGCTGTAAAGTCTAATGAATTATCATTAATATCTGTGCAGCCATTATTAATTCTTACCAAGCATTTTTTACTAGTAATTGCTGGTGCTGGCATAGTTTCATAGCCAGAAGCAGTGCCTCCGTAGCCCACTAAATCAATAACTGTTGTGTCGGCAATTCCTGTTCCAGAAAGAACATTATTCACGTTTACCAAGGCTACCTTACCTGTGGTTGCACTAAGATTAATGGCACCAATAACATCGGGCGTGGGCAAAACTGCGCCTGTGGGAGCAGCTGCGTTACCACTAAGTTGAATCAAAATAAAGCCACCAGAAGGAATGGTAGCTGTGAACGATTGCTTTTGCCAAGATGCACTTACAGCACTAGAATACTGCACCGACCAATTGGTGAGCGATTGAGTTTCTGACGTTGGATTATACAACTCAATAAAATCGTACTGGTACAGAGCACTTGCATTACTACCCCCTCCAAAAACAGATGCAATAACTACATGCTTAACCTGTGCCTGAGCAACAAAACAAACTGAACTCACTAAGAGAAACGTTGAAAACACTAACTTGAATTTCATAATATAATTTTTATTTCTCCCGAAATACGACTTTTACCCAAAGTTCAAGCAAAGTGGGTACAACTTTATGGGACTATCAAAATGGTTTTTGGAATACAAGGATTAAAAGTTGACATTTATTTTATATGCCAGCTTGTCCTAGTGGCATGAAAGTTTACCGTCTTACAAAATAAAACTTCCTGAAAGTTCTTAACGTTCGTAAAGTTTGAACCAATGAGAATTGGATACTTTTTTCGTCTTATTATTTTAAAAATCAATCTTATTTGACGTATTCTTATATATTTACAAAAAATAACACTTAATAAAAATACCCTCAGCTAGAGAAAAGGGTTCACTAAAAAACAATTGGAATGAGATTCTATTATTTTCTTAGCGTTCAATTTATACCCATTAAAGAACAAAAGTTTTCATTCTAGCCCCTCGTTGTGTTCATTCTTACTTTTAAAAATTAACCCCAAATTGCTGTAAATAGTTAGTCTATGCTTTTTAACTCAATCCAATTTTTAATATTTTTCATTGTTGTAACCTCCTCCTATTTTATCCTCCCCTATAAATTTAGATGGATACTACTGCTAATTAGTAGTTGTTATTTTTATATGGCCTTTGTTCCTATCTACATTTTAATTCTTGGGTTTACTATCGTAATTGATTATTTCGCAGGTATATTTATTGAAAATGCACGGGGAAAACAACGGAAGCTATTTCTAATTTGTAGCCTCGTGGCCAATATTGGTGTTCTTGCGATTTTTAAATATTATAACTTCTTGAATGAGAACCTTTCTTTCTTACTACATGGTTTTGCACTAAACAATCCATTGCCTTATTTAACCATTCTATTGCCCATCGGACTTTCTTTCCATACTTTTCAAGCGATGAGTTATACCATAGAGGTTTATAGAGGCAATCAATCTGCAGAAAGACATTTTGGTATTTATTCGCTATATGTGATGTTCTATCCACAATTAGTTGCAGGCCCAATTGAACGTCCTCAAAATTTACTTTATCAGTTCCGAGAAAAGTATGATTTCAATTATGACAGAGTAACCAGTGGATTGCGGTTAATGGCTTGGGGCTTATTTAAGAAAGTAGTCATTGCCGATAGGTTATCAACTGTTGCTGATACAGTTTATAATAATTCGCATCATTTCAATAGTTTAAGTTTAATTATTGCCACTGTTTTCTTTTCATTCGAAATCTTTTGCGATTTCTCCGCCTATTCTGATATGGCAATTGGTGCTGCTAGGATTATGGGATTCACCTTAATGAAAAATTTTGATAAACCCTACCATTCAAAAACGATTAGTGAGTTCTGGAAGCGTTGGCACATATCCCTTTCTACTTGGTTTAAAGACTACTTATACATCACCCTTGGTGGGAATAGGGTGTCTGTACCGCGTTGGTATTTTAATTTGTTTATTGTGTTTGTTGTAAGTGGTTTATGGCACGGTGCTAGTTGGGCATTTATAATTTGGGGTGCATTGCACGGTTTTTACTTGGTCTTTGCTTTAATTACCCACGATTTTAGAAGCAGGTTTAATAAGCTTTTAGGCTTAAACAAGCTTACATTTATTGCCGTTCTTACAAATTTTATTTTGGTGGCCTATGCCTGGATATTTTTCAGAGCTAATAAAGTTAGTGAAGCGTTCTACATCTCAAAACATATTATTACAGGGATTCCTGAATTACTAAAAAAAGTTACTACCCATCAACCAATCATGGAGAACTTAGGGCTTGGGCAAAAGGATATGGTGTTATCTTTTTTATTAATAATATTTTTAGAAACGGTGCACTACATTCAGGGGAAGGTAAACATATCGGAAACCTTCATGAATAAGCCTTCCTATTTTAGATGGACTGTTTATTTTGGAGTAGTTATAGCAATAGTGTTTTTGGGTGTATTTGGAAATCGTCAGTTCATTTATTTTCAGTTTTAATTATGCAGAAAGATTATATAAAATTCTTTAAGAAGGCTTCTATATTAACAGTTCCGGTGTTGGGTTTTGTACTTTTATACATGTACTTAGACCCGTTTAAGGTCATTAAACATTACAATTCCTACTTCCGTTCTGGATACCCAACTTATGTGTGCATGAACAAAGATTTTGTTAGTACACAAACATTCATAAACAATTATGAAACGTATAAATATGATGCATTCATTTTGGGCAATTCTCGTTCGATGTTTTATCAGGTGGGCACTTGGAAAAAATATATTCATAGCGATAATTGTTTTCACTTTGATGCTTCCGGAGAAACTTTAATTGGCATTAATAGAAAAATAAAATTCCTAGATAAAACCAAAGTTAAGCTCTCTAACGTAATCATTATTCTCGATTCGCCTTTGCTAGGTAGCATTCAAGAATCGCAGCTACATCTTTTTTCTAGTCATCCTGCTTTGTCGGATAACAATTGGTTTGCGTTCGAATTGAAATATTTTAAAGCATTTATGTCTCCAGACTTTTTGGCGGCATACATTGATTTTAAAATTTCAAACCAAGTAAAACCCTACATGGTTGATAATTGTTTGCTAGATGATAAGCCCTTCGATTATCTACTAAAATATAACGAAGTTCAATTTAATCTTTACGAGAACTTGATTAAATCAAACAATTATTATACTGAAAAAAGAATGAAACCATTTTATAGCAGGCCTGCTGTTCAACGGTATTCTCACGAAGTAATAAAGGAAACACAGCTTCAAATGTTGCAGGAGATTGCGGACATACTTAAGAAAAATAATACAAACTATAGGATTATTGTGAACCCATTGTATGATCAGATAAAACTAAACCAAACAGATAAAGCAATCCTCGACTCTATGTTTGGTCAGAAAAATGTATTTGATTTTTCAGGAATAAATTCAATTACAAAAGACTATCATAATTACTATGAGAACTCACACTATCGCCCTAGAATAGCAGATTCTATAATGGGAGTTATCTATAAATAATAGGTGTCCTGCTATTAGATATTTTGGCTATACAAATATTATTTTTCTATGTGAACTAGGAAATGATGCGTGTATTCATGGAAATGGATTCAGCATTAGAAATGTACTAAATGATTTGTCTATTCGTATTCATGGGCTATTTTGGGGCATATTTCATATTAATTTTAATCGATAAATTCATTGATGTCCCCAATAAAAATCTAATCAAATTAACACATAACACACATTTACTAGTCCATTAGATCGTTGCAATCAAGGGAAACTAATTGTCTATTATTTTATCGAATTCCAGTCACAATTTGGTTTAACTTTTAGAAACAAGTAACCAGCTATTGCTATCTTCTCGCTACAATGTAAATGTTTTATGGCAAGTGATTTATCATTAAACCTTAGAATTAATGCATCCCATCAATAAACTTAGCGATAAAGAAGGCGGCAGCTGCTGCCGAAGCTCCAATTAACAATACTTTCATACCACCAGTTAATGGATTTACACCTGTCAATTTGCTTTTGAAGTAACCGAAAATGAATAAACAACCCAAGGTCATTGTTACAGATACTTTTAAAGCATTGAAAGTATCCAGTACAAAAAAATAAGGACTCAGTGGCACTAATCCGCCCAAGATGTAGGAAACGCCAATATTGAAAGCACTTTTTCTAGCTCGTTTCGAGTCAGGTTTATCTAGTCCTAATTCATGTTTCATCATAAAACTAACCCAACGGTCTTTATCCTTCGAAATTTCTGCAACGGCTTGATCTTGCAATTGCCTACTAAAGCCCCATTCTTTAAAAATGGTTCTTATTTCTTCCTCTTCTACCGAAGTTTTAGTTTCAATTTCCTCATACTCCCGTGCCAATTCACTATTGTAATGATCCTGTTCTGTTTTGCCTGCAAGATATCCGCCTAATCCCATCGCAATTGAGCCTGCTGCAATTTCCGCAATCCCCGCAATGGTAATTAAGCTTGTGTTGCTTACTGCACCACTTAAACCAGCCGCCAATGCAAAAGGAACAGTTAGTCCGTCGCTCATGCCAATAACGATATCCGTTAATAGGTCAGAGCTTTTCAAGTGTTTTTCTTGATGATGTAATGCCGAATCTTGCATAGAGCAAATATATACAGTGAAAAGTAATCACAAGAAAATAGTAGATGAATTGCAAATAGCAGAAACCTTTGTTCAGAATAAGATATAGAGATTAAAATGACTAGGGTGTAAATAAGTTTTTCGCTGACGGTGAATCCCTATAAGGGTTTTGAACCCTTATAGGGTTGGCAATTCGGTTATCAAGCGATAAACTTATTTGCACCCAATGACTAGTAGGGTATCAACCAGTTTACTTTGAAAACTGTAAAAGAAAGGGTTTAGTAAATGCAGAAGATCTGCTTGATAGGAAAGATTTTAGCGAATGCACACGCCACAGGCGATGCGCTAGCCAGAGAAGATTTTAGCGTGTGAAGAGGACTAGCTGGGATTGACGCGAACTAGCTGGGGGGGACACACTTGCCGTAGCAGCGAGTCCTTGCGACACACTGATTTGACTTGCGGCAGTGAAGTGAACATGCTACAGGTCAGCTGCTAATAGGTTTTGGCTACACACAAATTAAAAACTTGCAAACCCAATATTTCTAATTGATTTACACGTTTAATAGCGCTTTTAATTATTTTAAAGATTTTTAACTGTCGGTAGGTATTTTACTGTCGGTCAACCTCAATAGGCTCGGATAAGCCGTAAAGAACATCAGGACAGAAATCAATTCCATTGCTCCAGACTAATGTGCCATAACTATCCAAAGTAACCTCACTAAATACCTGAGGCTGCATCAATTCTTTTATTTGTGGTGTGCTTTGGAATTGAGTTATCAACTTGCCAACCGGAATACGCCTTGCAAAATCCTCGTTGTTAAACAAACAATCCACCGTAAAACTTTGAGC
This sequence comes from Chitinophagaceae bacterium, assembly GCA_947447825.1. Classification (GTDB taxonomy): domain Bacteria; phylum Bacteroidota; class Bacteroidia; order Chitinophagales; family Chitinophagaceae; genus Parasediminibacterium. The sequence continues at coordinate 23,735 of CANFLL010000043.1, forward strand.
ATCTATCTTTTTAATGCTTTTAATATATTGTAGCATCTTTTTTATTTTAGTGGTTCTACTTTTTCCCAACTTGCTGGGCTGCTAGTCAATGTTTCAAAATTAAGCAATAATTCATCCTCGTGTATCACACACCAAGCTTGTATTAATTTTAGTTGCTTTATTGGCATGTCCCCTTCTATCATTTCACTAGTTTTTATATTTATTACCGCCTTCTTACCTTGATACTCAGCATGAAAATGGGGTGGAGCATGATCCGCAAAAAACATCTTAATCAAGATGCCATAAAACCTACTTATCTCTGGCATATATTCCATTTTTTTCTGTCCAAATCTACGTATAAAGCACCATACCTTGTTTTCTAGATTTTTAATTAGATAGCAAAAGAGAGAAAAGTTATCTCAGCTAAACCACAAGTGACACACTTGCGTTAGCAGCGAGTCCGTGCGAAACTCTGATTTGACTTGCGGCAGCGGGGATTTTCAGTTACAAACTGGTTCAACTTAAAATGCACAAGTCATCGTATGGAAGACTTGCTTGATAGGAAATATTTTAGTGAATGCACACGCCAAAGGAGATGCACTAGCCCTAGAAGATTTTAGCGAGTAAACTAGCTGGGCTAAAAAACTACTCCTTTGCTTCTAAACCAAGCATTAAGTTTTTGATAGACTTCTGTAATTGTTTTTCCCGAAAACTCTATGGAATCATCCATGTTTATGGCGATAAATGAATCGTAGATTTCACTCTTTAGTTTTAAAACAACTGGTTTTAGCTGACGATCATAAATTGTAATTCGCCCTGAATACATTATCCATTCTTTTTATCTTAAATGTTTACCATAAACCTCTTCTTCTTTAGACTGATAAATTATTATTGCCTTAGCCATAATTAAAATAGATTACAGGAATTATTATTGTTGTTCATTTATTTTAAATCTCCATCGCCTTATCCTCTCCCTATTCTATGGCTGTTTCTACTATTTGTTTGGTAAGTGAAAGCAACCGTTCGCTTTCTGCTTTTAGGTGTATTCTCCAAGGAAGGTTTCGCTCCAAGCGAAACCTTCCTTTTTTACACCCCCTCCACTATTTTTATATCTTCTTCTGTTAGCCCATATAACTGATACACCAATACATCTATTTGCCTTTCCAACTCGGTAGTGTCTTGGTTTTGTTCTTTGGCAGAAAGGATTTTATCTACTAAAATACTTATCTCCGCACTTTCTTGTTCCTTGTGTACAATAGGCAATGTTTCTACGTAAGCCTTAGACATAGAAAAGTAACCACCTCGCATTTTAGAAACAATAGAGCCAAAATAGAAGTAGGCAAGTTTAGAATTTAATACACCAAGTAAAAAGTTATCTTTTCTTGGAATAATGAAGGTTGTTTTATTGAGATATACACCCGCCTCCACAAAACAAAATTGATTATTAAGTGATGTTTCAGGCCACACAATTTTCTCGTTTTCAAATGCATTATAATAGTCGCAAGCCCTTAACTCCCACCAATAATCTCCTTTATCTGTTCTTTCCTCTGCCTTGTTTCTAAATGGTAATAAATGCGAAGAAATAGAAGGATATTGATTCTTTAACCAAGCCCAAGCGGTATCGTATTGCGCCGTAGAAATATGTTTTTTAGTATATCCTTTCGGGAATAAGATAATCCAAGTATCTACTATTGGCTCAATATAACTCTTGATATTCTTTCCTGCCAAGAAAGGTTTTATAACCTCCGCACTTTCTGCATAAGCTTCTATCAATTTATCTTTTGTCTCTTTATCAATTAAAAAAGCTTCGTTGAGTGCTGTCTTGATTCCATAATAAATTTTATCATCTACATAATCACCTAAAGTCTTACCCAATGTTTTTAACTTACTCAATAAGTTTTGCGTACTATCATCTACCAATGTCCACCCGCCCTTGCTTGACAATAAGGTTTTATTTACTTTAAATGCTTTTTGGATTATATACTTATCTAATCCATTTGGATAGTTTAAGGTATCTATAATTGCGGAATTGAATAACTTATTTTCTTTTTTACAATTTACTATTGATAACAAACTTGGATAGGTGGTCGCTTCATCAAAAACTGGCAAATCACCAAAATCTACAATGGTATCTATCTCATATTGTATAATCCAGCTTCTTAAATTTTCTCCATAACCCGCTTTCATCCATTTATTGGGTAGTATATAAGTAAAGTGGCCATTAGGCTTTAATAAGGTTAATCCTTTTTCTACAAAATACACATACAAATCTGCCGAACCCATAAAAGTTTTGTAGTTGGTTTGCAGATACCCTTTCATACTGGTAAACTCTTCTTGCCTTATATAAGGCGGATTTGCAATTACCACATCAAATCCCAAAAACTTACCTTCATCATCCAATACTTCCGGAAACTCGAATCGCCATTCAAAAGCACCTTTAAATATAGCATTTGCCTTTACCTCTTCCAATTCAGTTTCAAGTGTTTTTACTTCCGCCTCAATCTTCTTCTTCTCTTCGTTAGCATTTTTCTTTTTGCCTTTACCATAGTGTGCTTCGTCCTCAAACATCATGTTGCCCGAGAAACGATAATACAAATCGTACAAAAGTTTGTCTAGTCTTTTCTTTTTGGGATCACTGAGTCTTATCTGTGTTACAATATCTGTTTTAATGCCGCTGATTATCTTTTGCAGTTCTCGTTTGGCATCTCTATTTCGCTCATTCTTGTATTTGGTTACAAACTCACGGTATTCTTTTACGGTGTATTTAATGCTTTTTAATGATTGAGTAAGGTCGGCATCCAATGCAAAGCGGCTCAATAAACTATTCCCACATTTGATGTTGATGTCAATATTGGGTAATGTTTCTAGTTGGGTATAGTCTGTTTCTTCCTTGTAGTAAGCATTCTTCAAAAGCTCTATCCAAAGCCTTAATCTACAAATCTTTACACTATTGGGGTTTATGTCCACACCAAACAAACAGTTTTCTATTAGTTGTTGCTTCTCATGAAAGAGTGTTTTTTGAAGTGTTTGTATTTGTATGCTGGAAGGGTACTTGCCTTCTAATATTTCATAGGTAAGCTCTTGCTGATGTTTTATATCGTTCACCACTAATTCATCGTTAACAATCTCTATCTCATAAACACCAATAGCGTTTCCTTTTACATCCGCTAAAATGCCTAATTCGGCCTTGATTGCAATTATTTCATTTAATGCAGAAACTAAGAAGTGACCACTACCCACAGCAGGGTCGCAGATTTTTAAAGAGTTTACAATCTTATTCAGCCTTAAAATATCTTCACTTTTGAAATGCCTAAGAGAATAGCCTTTTACATCTTCATAGCTATCAAACATTGTTTCGCCCGTAGGTGCTATTGCTTCATTAAACTTTTGCACCACAGATTGCCTGATACTCTCACGGCACATATACATGGTAATGAAGCCTGGCGTAAAAATGCTGCCATCCTTATAGCCATTTATCTTCTCGAATATCTTGCCTAGCACCGAGGCATTTATCAGGTCTTTACTTTCTTCCTGTATATCTTCTTTGCCCTCACTGGCAAAATCGTAAGCATCCAGAAATGCAAATAGGTATTGCAGCGTAGGTAGTTTCTTGGCTTTCTTTTTAAGGTCTTTCAATACGGTATTACCTAAAAATTCTAGCTCACCACTATTATCCAACGAATTAATCTTGATGGTATGGTCTTCCAACTCGCTTATCTCAAACAGCGAACTATTCAGGTAAGGCACTTTAGCATATTTGTTTTTCAATGCCTCCGTTCTGTCGTTCACATTTATGGCAAGTACCTTATGGAACAGTTTAAAAAGTTCGTCGAAATCGTTGATAGTTTCCGTATTCAAAAACCTGTAACCCCCTTCGCCCCCTGAAGGGGGTTTGGTCGTCTTATGATAGGAGGTTAATTGACCTTCTAATAATTTAAGAAACAAAATACGGTTCATCCAAGTGATGCAAAGTTCTAACGCCACATTAAAGATGCGGTCGGGCAATGTGGCACCGTATAAACTGGCATCTGGCAAACGGTGCAATACATCTTCGGTAGCAATGGCATCAATGGTGGTTTCTAAAAGAGAGGCAGCGTGTCTGTTCTCCTTTTTTCGTCGGATAATATTTTTGCCGCCCTCCTTCACCTCCTCCAAACCAATGATGTGCAATAACTCCTTATAAAACTTGTCGTTTAGTGAGTTACTATCATTTGGCGAAGCAATCTTTAGTAAATGTTGGGGAGACAGTATCTTGTACAAGGCAATCAATTCCCTATCATCTTCCTTTTTGTCATTGCGCAATATCTTGTCATATCTGGTAATATCAAAATACACACAAGGTATTTCAATGTCCAACTTGGCTATTGCTTTGCTTACTTCCTCATAAAAGAACGGATTATCTTTCTTTTCCGCCACCTTGTTTTCATACAGTTTTTTGATGGCCGTGTTGCGATAAATGTGTTTATCAAACCAGTTTGCATCTATTATATACCACTCATTAATGTTAGTAATTACCAGTTGCTTTAGTTCGTTATTATCGTTGGTAATGCGTTCATTTAGGTAATACAACACCAACTCGTGCAAAGCCTTTTTGTTGGCATTATCGGTGGTAATCATTTCGCCTTTGTTAGACGGACGCTTGGCTTCTATTATCACCCCAACTTTAGTATCGGCAGTTTTGCCAAGATGTATTACTAAATCTTTTTTATCCTTGGTATTAATGGCATTAGTGTCTTTGTAGTAAGTATCGCGCAGAAAGTCGCGGATATCATTCTTCAAATGTTCTTCGGTTTCATCCTTTGGCAATTGTTCAATCACCTTAATCTTATCTAATAGAGAGATAAGGTTTGTCTTGAAGGCATCAATCCCACTCCTCAAAGGTTTCTGCTTTAAAAAGGGCTTCAATGCCTGCTTGGGTGATTGGATGGATAGTTTCATTTGTTACTACATTTTTCTATGGCTGTAAAGATGCAAAGAAATTGGATATGGGGAGGAGGAATGTTTTTGGAGGGGAATAGAAATTCTCTATACTCCCAAATTATAGGAGTAAACAAAATATTGGCAACCTTATTTGACTAAAAAAAGCATAAATCTTCCATTGGACGACTTGTATCTTTTATTACAGGGATTTTAAGTTAATTATTTTAAATATATTTCTCTAAATATCACACTATCGGTGTACGTGTATAAAGTTGTGTCAACGCCTTTTAATTTTATACTTGGATTTACCGAAATAAACTTAACATAGTAATTACCAGGGCTTACATTCAGAAAACTTACACGACCATTTAAATTGGTACTGTTAGTATATGTACTTCCATTGCAGGTACTATCTGCATAAAATAAGACCTTACTACTGAATAAACATACAGAACAGCTATTGATTAAGCCTCCATTTATATCCGTTACTGTATATACTATTCCATTTTGTTTGTTCGAGTGACTTAACTTTACACTAAGTGTATCAATAGAGTTTTTGATAGTAACTGGTTGTTTACAACTTACTTGAACACCATTTATTACTGTATCAGCAGAAATATAAAAGTCCCCAGAGTTTACGAAAGGAAATAAAAAGTAACCAAAACTATCTGTTCTGACTGAATAGATGTAATTAATAGTATCTGATGAGCTACTAATTTTCAAAGTAACATTTGGCAAGTAATTAAATGTTCCATCTCCTTTAATTGAGTCACTATAAAAAACTCTACCTCTTATATGATTTTTACCATCAGCATCGTTATTAAAATTTTCAAATTTTGTACAGGAGGAGTAAATGAATAGAACTAATAAAACTACTATTGAAATTATACTATGTTTCATAAATTACTTATTTAAAAAATGTAGAAATGATTTTTGTTATTGAGACAGGTTCGAGGTTTAAAGAAACATATAAGCCAGCAGGCTTAAATACCGATTTTTGATCGATGATCTGATTATTTTGAATATGGTATTTAGTAGCTTTATACCAGTGGCATCCTGTTGTTATTTTTACTCCAGCCCATATATCATAACTTAATCCAGTATAAAAATTCTCCAAAGGATCTTTCAATGCTAATCCTGTAAATATAGAAATTCTATGTCGAATATTACGACCTTTTCCTAAGAATGAATTGTCCTGTGTATAGAACCCCCAAGGATAAATATTCACCCCACCAATTACCCTACATCTTTCTGCTTTTGAACTATATTGTAAACTGCCTGGAGTGCCATCTCCACCCGAAACTACATTTTGGTCGTAATTATTTACAGCTTCGGCTATGCCAGCACTAAAATATAAATATGTTAGCTTACCAATATGTATACTATCATTGTAAACAGATCGTAAATAATTATCAGTAGAATCTTTAGGGCGTGCGTAAACTGTATAATTGGCAACTTTTGTAGCACCATCCATATTCAATGGTTTTAATAAAGTTTTATAAATTGGAATTTGATTAGTATCACTTTCCAAATGACCCGGGTGTATAGATTTTGCAGTATCTGACAAGTGCACTAAGACGTCTATTATCTCAAATAGGGGGGCAATTGAGTTTATCTTTATATTTTTTTCAAGCAATTGAATATTATCTGGAGCTTGTTGGAAGTCTTTAAACCGTGATATTAAACTTAAAAAATCTGATGCTTTTATTTTCTTTGTTTCACTACATTCATTAAAAGTATTACCACAATCACATTGAACAAATGTGTCTAATAAAGTTGGACGTATGTAAATTTTAACCTTGTTACATGAATCATTATTTTTTTTATTGATATACTCTAAATAGGCTTTTATTAAAACTTTCTTAGCATTACTTTTATCTGCATTGCTTATGATAGTCAATTTTTGTTTCGGGTAAAAAGATCCCTCAATAAAATCAACAAAATAAGAATCGCCACAATGGCTTTTTAAAAAATCATTAAAATCAGCCTTTTTAAAACGACCAAATACTTTTGGGGTAACATTTCCATTCATAATTTTATCTACTGTAATTGGGGCACTTACATTCGTATTTGATGGTGTAGGTATGAACCCATTTTGTACTTTGACAGCTTTATCAAATATTGATGTAACTTTTACGAAACTTGCGGCAAGCCCTGAAATATTAGAAATAAAACCTGCACCCTGTTCAGCGAGTGAATTAATATCTGATTGAGCTTTCGATAAATCAGGTATTGATTTATCGCTCTGATGAATACTATCATAAAAATTTGACGGGAAATTATATATCAAAACTGTAGCTTGTTCATTTTCAGGAAGATTTATTTTTCTGTAATCAGGTTTATCCATTCTAAAGTGATTGGTGGCATTAATCGGCTGAATCCAATCTTTTCTTTTGTTTATATCATTATCTTTTAAAGGAATTGACACACTATTTATAGTACTCCAAACTCTTTTAATTTGATTAAGAGTATCAATTTGAGCATCGGATTTTGTGCCATCATTTTTAGAATTTACACCATATCTGTTTTCTAATGTAGTTGCCTTCAAAGGATTAAATGTAATTAATCCTCCAGTAAACCATAGCCACTTTTTGAAAAAATCAGCAGACTTATTTGTCTTATTATCTTTTATTATTTTTATAACGAAATTTTCATTAAACCTCATTTCTAGGTTTTTAATAGAATCTCCAATAGACTTAATTTCTTCAAATTTTAAATTTGGGCATGTACTGTAAGGATATTTAGCTATAGTGTCTAAAGAATCAGCATAATCTTTCAGTTGTTTTTGTAATGCAGTTAATTGATCCCATGCATGTTTATATTGGGGATTCATTTCTAAGGTTTTAATAGAACCATATGTATCTATTGATTTATTGTATTTATTTAAAAACCACTCTTTAAATGGGTCTTTATAAATTAATTGAAACTCACAGTAATTAGTATTATTATCTATTAACTCATTTAGATTAGGTGGTTTTAACTCAAATATTTTTTTAGACTCTAACATTGAATCTATTTCATTAATTGAAGGAACATAAGTAAAAGGCAATGCTTTATTTTGTGTATAATTTTTATTTTTTAGCCAATTTTTAAGTTCTTTGAGTTCTCTAATAATAGAATCAACAACTCCTGAACCCCATAAGTTATCATATAGTTTTTTATACGGAAGAGAATCATCTTCTAGAGTGTTTATAGATATTTGAATCCTATTTAGAAGAGCAGTTTTAATGTATTGTTTCTGTTTTTCATTTAATGAATCTGAAATTCGTTTTTCTATTTCAGTAAGCTGCACAAATGGCAAACTAAAATATTTTTTTTGCTTTCTTAAGCTGTCACATTTATACTTACAATGCAGGAACTCATTAAACACCGGATAACTTTTTTTTAAATTATCTGATTTTTTACTTATTCCTTTTTTTATTCTATCTTTTCTTTGGGCTGCTTTTTTTGAAATAATTATTTTAGTATCAATAGATTGCTTAAATGGGTAATTTAGTAACTGTCCTTTATCATTAAATTTTAATGTGTCTTGTGCTTTTCCAGAAAAGCACAGTGCCAGACATAATATTATTAATGTTACCTTATACATATTTATTTTTTTCACACCTACTCTATTCCGTTTTCGGCATCCCATAGCTAGTTTTAATAAAGTGCAGCCACACTTTTTTGTATATGGTCTGAACCATGATTTTTAAGATTTTAAAGATTTAAGAGATTTACATGTAAAATCTCCTTTAATCGATTAAATCAATTAAAATCTAGGTTCAGACAAATATTTAATGTATGAAATCCTACAAACCCATTCTAATCTCCCGCAAAATCCTCAGCTAAAAATCTTCTTCTCTATTGGTACTTCAAAACTCGTCTTCTGGTATTGTTTAGCCGCTTATGTTCCTATAAAATCCTCGCTCTGTAATTATTCAGCAATAATATTCAACTAAATTGAGATAAAAAAATAAAAATGACTGAAATTTTAAATTTTTTTATAAATAATGGTGTTTAATGCTAAATTTTGTTCAAATTATCCTCTGTTAGGTTAATAAGATGGTTTTTATCAAATTAATGTTGCTTTATCAGACACTTAGTAAGCTTACTCAGCCTCTGACTAAGCTTTATCAGACATTTATATTGCTTTATCAGTCCCTGACTAAGCTTTATCAAACACTATTATTGCTTTATCAATCTCTATATTTGCTTTATAAATGGTTGACTAAACATTATCGAACACTAAGTAAGCTTTATCAGTCCCTGATAAAGCTTACTTAAACACTGAGTAAACTTCTTTAGCCTCTTATCTAGCAGATGATACCTTTCCAAAACGCTATAAAATAGTATGATGTGGCAAAAAATCGCCTTAATAAAAAAATAAATACAAAACTCACAATGTATTGTTAAATAACAGTAGCCACAAACTAATACCCCACTAATAGCTTCACTTTACACAAATGCTACTAAAAGCATTAAAATATGACATTACGAAATACATTTAGCATACCTACCAATCCAGCTGCATTTCATAAATTTCAGAAAACAGTTATTCCAATCTTTATTGCGAAAGGAACACTTTATGGTATCCCTCCTCTTTCATTGTCAGATCTTTCGCCAAAAACAATTAAATGGAATGGATTTGTACTTGCCTGCGATACCACCTCTACAAAAGGACCGGGTGCTACGGCAAACCGTAATGAATTTCAGCAAGAATATAGTGATGACATAGCTGTGATACTAGAAGATTATTTGTTGAATAACCCACTAGTGACAGGTGCCGACAGGCTTACCTTTCTTATTCATCAGATGGGAGGTTCAAAAAACACCCTCTCAGCTCCTACTAGTACTATTCTAACAAGGATAACTTACATGGAACCATTTGCTCATTATTTTTCATTTTCAGATTCAGTTACAGGCAAGATGGCAAAGCCAAAAGGGGTTTCGTTTGTGGAACTTAGGTACGCAATAAGCGTATCACCTCCTACATCTGTAGACGATTGCGGCAATACCGTTTTTATGAACAAAAATAAAAAAAAGGTGCAGTTCACCAGTATTGATGAAGGTAAAAAAGCATGGTATTACGGAAGATATGTAAACAAGAACGGTGATATTGGTCCTTGGTGCGCTATGTTTAATGCAGGGATTATTTAAATCTAAAGTTGAAAGTTGTAGAGTTGAAAGTGAAAAGTCGTAAGTCGTTGGTTGAAAGTTGAAAGCAGTTTGTAATAAATTACTAATTGTTAAATACTAATAAATATAAATTTCAAAGACAATCCACTGTTGGGTAATAAACATATTTCGAGCCAGTGAACATCATTTCGAATGTTTCATCTGACGCACCAAAAAAAATGTGAAAAACGTGGAGCGGTGAATTGCTGTCATTCCGGAGGAATCTCATAGAAAATGAAGATTACTAGGTATGTAAAAGATTCCTGCGGAATGACAAAGTTTGAGCCGCCTACTATCCACGTCATTGTAAATCTCATTAAAAATGTAGAATCCTCTGTGTGTAAGAGTTTCCTAAGGAATAACAAATTGCAGTCCAGGTCATTGTAACGATAGGAGAAATCGCATGGAATAATAAGAGATGCTAGGTTACAATATTATTTATTTGGTTCTATCAGATTTCTACTATCGTTACAATGAGACAAAGACCATGGAGAAGATGTAAGCGAATTACCAAATAGCGGATAGTCATTTAAATTTCTACCTATTTCATAACTCCTATTTCAAATCTCATAACTGAGGTCTCATGAAATAGGTTGACTCAAAGTTGGTTGATAACTTTTCAGAAAACGTATTTTTATGGAGGTAAAACTTCGAGAGGTGAGACATTTTAGTACCGAGTTTAAGAAAGAGAAAGTAGAGTTGCTAGCTGCGAAAAAGATA
>CANFLL010000044.1 GCA_947447825.1 Chitinophagaceae bacterium
AGTGGCACACGGTGGCAGTAGTGGGAGTGATTGTGATGCGTGGTGAGTGGTGAGTGGTGAGTGGTGAGTGGTGAGTGGTGAGTGGTGAGTGGTGAGTGGTGAGTGGTGAGTGGTGAGTGGTGAGTGGTGAGTGCATAGCTGTTTGGGTTGTATGCATAGCTGGTCTAGCTAATGGAATAGTTGGAAAACTGCGGCGCATTAGCTGGAAAGTGCGGCGCATAGCTAGAAAAGTATTTTGTATAGCATGGTGAAGTGGTGCGATTGACCTGAAAAGTGTGGGCAATGGCAGGTGTAGGTGTGGAGGCAGACTTTGCAAGCCTTTGGCATAGCTTAATTTGCTATTTGCATAACTAGCATTGGTGGTGTGATTGACATTGGAAGTGTTGTTCTTGAGTTTGAAAGCTAAAATAGAGACTTTTCAAGCCTTGTTCATAGGATATGAAGGTGCGGCGCATAGCTGGCTGAGTGCTTTGCATAATGTATGAAAGTGTGCCTATTGGGTTAGAGAAGTGTTTGGCATTGGTAGCCGAGCCTTTTGCATAACCAAGAGGGGTACTGTGACTGGCTTGGCGAGCTATGCAAAGGACTTGGTGAGTGGATAGGTGTGTGTGGTGAGCTAAATACATAGCATGATTGGTGTGGGGTATAATGTGAAAAGTGTGCATGATGTGTTATTAGGTAAGTTGAATTGAAATGAACGCCTCTCTTCTTAGTTTAATTAGGGAGGGTAATTTAACCGCAATGTCCTTAATGTTTTTTGCAAAGAGTAAACAAAGAAAAAGATGTACTAAAAGGGAGTGCAAAAACTTTTCGCTTTTAAGACGCTTTGATTTGCGTCTTTATATCTGCCACGTATTTTGTAAAATGATTTACAATTATGTACCCTTTGGTCTCTTTTGAAGAACTATTATTTCTGGACTACTACTTACACCTTTACAGTTGCGGCTAACCATGCCATTACACCAATACCTATTTCAATAGAACTTTCATCAATATTAAACTTTGGGGTATGAACATTATGGATGATTCCCTGCGCTTCATTTCGTACGCCAAGGCGATAAAAACAACCAGGCACTATTTGGGTATAATAACCAAAATCTTCTGCGCCCATGCGTATCTCCGTCTCTTCCACCTTTTCTTTTCCCATATAAAGATCAGCCTGTTGCCAAGCAGCATCCGTAAACTCAGGATCATTATCAACAGTGGGGTAGCCAACATCTATTCTGAAATCTATTTCGGCACCCATTGCCTCTACCAATCCTACCGCTTGTTTGGTCATCAGTTCGTGTGCTTTAAAACGCCAAGCCTCATCCATTGCCCTAAAAGTGCCCATCATTTTAACCTCACTAGGAATCACATTGGTGGTGTGACCGCCTTCAATGCTGCAAATACTTAATACAGAAGGAGAAAGTGGGTTACAGTTTCTGCTTATAATTTGTTGCAGGCTCACAATCATCTGCGAAGCGATCAAAATAGTATCTGCCGTTAGGTGTGGTGCAGCTGCATGACCACCCTTACTACGGATGGTTATGTAAATTTCGTCGGCACTTGCCATTACCCTACCTTTTCTAAAACTAAGTTTACCAGCCTCTAAACTTGGGTTCACGTGTAGAGCAATAATGCCTTGTGGGCGAGGATTATCCAGTACGCCATCCTTTATCATGTAGCTTGCACCACCAGGATTGCGTTCCTCACCAGGTTGAAAAATGAGTTTAATAGTGCCCTCAAAATCCTCTTTTATTTCATTCAATATCTTAGCAGCACCCAACAAAACGGTTGTATGCACATCATGACCACATGCGTGCATCACTCCCTTATTCTTCGATTTATAGGGCACATCATTCTCTTCATCTATTGGTAGTGCATCCATATCTGCACGCAAAGCAATGATGCGACTAGTTGGATTCTTTCCTTTTATCAATCCTACCACACCAGTTGTGGCCTTTGTCTCGAAAGGAATACCAAGGTCAGCTAGTTTATCTTGTACAAATTGGCTTGTATTATACTCTTGGTAACTTAATTCGGGATTGGCATGTATATGCCTTCTAATAGCAATACTTTCGGGGGCATAATCTGCTGCCAATTGTTTTATCTTTTTTAATAACATCTTTTTTTAGTTGTTAGTGGTTAGTTATTAGTGGTTAGTGGTTAGTTATTAGTGGTTAGTTATTAGAGATTAACTTGTTATTTGTTTGAGTAAAACACTTTTCCTTAACACTAATAACTAACCACTAACCACTAATAACTAACCACTACTCACTGGTCATTAGTCATCGTGTATTCTACAGCATCTTCAACCACATAAACACCTTGCGGATAGATTTTACTAAGTTGTTGGCGAAACTTCTCGGCATCTTCCCTATTGATGAAGTTGCCTATCCGTACTTTGAAATAAGGAGAATTGTAAGTGAGATAAGCCTTTTGATCAGTAAACCTAGAGAGCACATCAGATTTTATCTTGTTTGCTTGATCTCTATTGGTGGTACTTAAAACCTGAATTCTATATCCTTTATACAATCCAGAGCTAGTCATCATACTGCTTCGCTTATTAATCTCTGCTTGCTTATCAGACAATATGTCCAATCGAGGATCTTTTCTAACAATGATAGTATCATTTGCTAATAGATGACTACTAGCCATAAACAGCACAACAAGGAGAACTATATATTTCATGAGTAACTAAATTATATTGCAAAATAAGCAAGATGGATAACGCAAAGATATTTTAGGAATAAAATCGCTATTTCCTTGGAATATAAATGATTCTTTAAAATGCTTACGTTATGCTTCTAACTTTCTTATATTTAAAGCAATAAAGCCGCAATGGTATAATCGGCAAATAGAATTAAAATACAAGAAACCACCACAGCACTTGTACTAGCTCTCCCAATTTCGAGCGAACCGCCTTTCACATTAAAACCATAATAAGCTGGGATGCTACTAACAATGAAAGCAAAAGCATAAGATTTATAGAAGGCAATGGTAATGTTATGAATATTTAGGTTTTGGCGAAGTCCAATATCATAAATATCAGGAGCAAGTATGCCACTAAAGTTTCCTGCCATCTTTCCGCCCCAGATTCCTAAAAAGGCAGAAATAACTATTAAACCAGGAATTACTACCAAGCCAGCTGCAATTTTGGGAAGCACTAAATAGCTTTTTGGATTAATGCCCATAATCTCTAAGGCATCAATTTGCTCGCTAATGCGCATATTGCCCAATTCGCTTGCTATTTTACTTCCAATAACACCTGCTAAAACAATACTAAGAACGGTAGGCGAAAGTTCTAAAATCATACTATCTCTAACAATCTGGGCAACTGTTGTCATAGGAACTAATGGACTTACCAACTGATATGCAGTTTGAACAGTGGAAACTGCCCCCAAAAAGAGAGATATAATGATTACGATGGGTAATGCTCCAAAACCAATTTCTGCACATTGATGCATGAATTCCTTCCAATACATCCTGTTGTTTTCTGGTTTTGTAAACATGCCTTTCAGCATCAAAATGTAAGCACCTATGTGGGATAATAAATTCATTAGTTAAATTATTAGTCGACAGTGAAAAGTCGAAAGTCGAAAGTTGAAAGTCGAATATGAAAAGTGATGTGGGCTATTGTTGTAAAAAAACAAATATATAGACAACCTTCCAATTTTTAAATATCTCAATTTTCGACTTTTAACTTTCAACTCTTAACACCTTAATTTCCACTTTCGACTTTTAACTCTCGACTTTTAACTTTAAACTTATTCTTTCTTTTTCATTCTTCCCCAAAATTCAGAAGCATTTATGATGGGGTTTATATCTGTTTTGCATTTTAACTGAGCATCGACTACTGCTACCAATGACATGTTAACAATATTCCGAACAGTACTTCCCAATTGTAGCACATGAACAGGTTTTTTCATTCCCAATAAAATTGGCCCTATTGCATCAGCACCACCAATTTCTTTCATTAGGTTATAGGAGATATTTCCGGCAGTGAGGTTAGGGAAAATAAGTACGTTTACATCATGTCCTACCAATTCGCTAAATGGATAATTGTCTTTCAATATATCATTATTGAAGGCTAGACTAGCCTGCATTTCGCCATCTATAATTAAAGACGGATTCCTTTCTTTCACCAGCTTTGTAGCTTTTGCAACCAGATTAGCTTCAGGACTATTGCTACTACCAAAATTGCTGTAACTAAGCATAGCAATACGTGGAGTGACATTCAAATTGCGAACTTCTCTTGCAACCATTAACGTAATGTCTGCTAGTTCTTCGGCAGTAGGATTAAAATTAACAGTAGTATCAGCTAAGAATAAAGGTCCTTTTTTAGTTAAAACTAAATACATCCCTGCTATCTTTTTCACACCATCCTCTGTGCCGATAATGTTTAATGCAGGCCTGATGGCATCTGCATAGTTGCGGGTAAGTCCACTAATCATTGCATCAGCCTCTCCATTTTCGAGCATCATACAACCAAAGTGATTTCTATCTTTCATTATTTTGATACTCTCATAATGGTTCATACCCTTACGACTTCTCTTTTGAAAGAACTGTTCTCCAAACTGCGCTCTCTTGTCTTCCACAGCCTCACTTCTCGGATCAATGATTGGCAAATCTTCAATATCAATTTCATTTTCCTCTGCAATTCTTCTAATCTTGCCTTCCTCTCCTAACAAAATTGGAAACGCATCACCCTCTTCATACAATATACTTGCAGCCTTCAATATTTTAACGTTATCAGCTTCTGCAAATATCAAACGCTTAGGATCTTTTCTGGCTTTACTACCTATTGCACGAAGCAATTGATTGTCTAAGCCAAGGCGTTTATCTAATTCAACTTTGTAAGCATCCCAATTTTCTATTTTTTTCTGTGCCACCCCACTTTCAATAGCTGCCTTAGCAACGGCAGGTGCCACGGTACTCAACAAACGAGGATCTAATGGTTTAGGAATTATGTATTCTGTGCCGAATACAATATTTTTTTGGTTATAAGCCATGTTTACCAAGTCTGGCACTGGAGTTTTAGCCAATTCAGCCAAAGCTAACACAGCGGCTAATTTCATTTCTTCATTAATCTTAGTAGCTCTTACATCTAATGCGCCCCTGAATATATACGGGAAACCAAGCACGTTGTTTACCTGATTAGGATAATCACTTCTACCCGTTGCCATAATGATGTCTTGTCGAGCTGCCAAAGCTACATCGTAAGTAACTTCTGGGTCAGGGTTTGCCATGGCAAAAACAATTGGATTCGGTGCCATGCTCTTTAACATGTCGGAAGTAACCACATTCGGCACACTTAATCCTATAAATACATCAGCACCTTTAAAAGCACTTTCAAATGTCCAGTCGCCACTTTTGGCTGCAAAAGCTAGTTTATTTGCAGATAATCCTTCCCTTCCTACATGGATAATTCCTTTACTATCAAACATTAGGAAGTTTTCGGGTTTCGCCCCCAAAGCAACATACAATTTGCAACATGACATTGAAGCCGCCCCAGCACCATTAACAATTATACGAACGTCTTGAATCTTTTTGCCTTGAATTTCTAATGCATTCAGTAAAGCAGCCGAGCTAATAATGGCTGTTCCGTGTTGGTCATCGTGCATGATAGGAATTTTACATAATTCCTTTAGCTTTTCTTCAATATAAAAACATTCTGGACTTTTTATATCTTCTAAATTAATGCCACCAAATGTTGGTTCCAATGCTTTCACTATCTGAACAAACTTTTCAGGGTCTTTCTCATTTATCTCAATATCGAAAACATCAATGTCAGCAAATATTTTGAATAGTACGCCTTTACCTTCCATCACAGGCTTACCTGCTTCCGGACCAATATCCCCTAAACCAAGCACCGCTGTTCCATTGCTAATCACGGCCACTAAATTTCCTTTGGCAGTATATTTATAAACATCTTCGGGGTTGTGGAATATTTCCATACAAGGAGCGGCAACGCCCGGACTGTAAGCAAGGCTGAGGTCGCGTTGCGTTTTAGCTTCTTTAGTAGGTATCACTTCTATTTTGCCAGGCCTTCCGCTAGCATGATACTCTAATGCTTGTTCCCATTTTGCATCTTTCTTATCCATAACACATTTTTAAGTTAATCAATTATTATTTGGAGAATGCTAAATAGTGCCATTTAGTCTTACAGTGTAACTGTTAAATAATTGGCAACAATCAACAAAGGGCGCAAAGTACAGGTAAATAAGAGATACATAATTGACTATTCTCAATAAGAATTTTCGGAAATGTTAATTTATAGCATCCAATATTAGCGTCTTTGGTTTCAAAAATCAATTAGAATAAGTGATAAAATTGAAATTATCATCACCACTTTTCTGGATTATTAATCGTTAATGAACCACCTAATGCGCAAATATTTTTCGAAAAGTGTGAAAAGAAGGATGTACATATTTATGACCATTTTACCACAATAAATGGAGTCTATTTTTTCTACAAATCAAAGATGCAAAGAAGGACAAAGAAGCAAGAAAAAAAAAGTTACTTGGTATGGTAACTAATGCCATTCATTTTGGTAAAGAGAAAAAGTAAAGAATAAATGTGAGGTTCATTAAAAGTAGATAACATACTCAGAAAATATAGGGGAGACAATGCCTAGGATGGAGGTTATCTCCATCTAAAAGACTACTGTAATGATGTTTATTTTTTAGTTCACCATTTTATCGGCACATGAGCTACTGGCAAAAGCTTCTGGTTTTGCTTTGAAGGCAAAGCCCATTCCGAGAATGTAACCCATTGCTTCTTTTAGTGCATCATTGCTTTTAAAAGCAGGATTGGTGTTGATATCTGCGTGCACTTCCATATCTACCTTGAACTCAATAAACAAATCGCAAAGTGCATAAGCAATCTCAATACTTTTTGCAACTTCGGACAGCATACGTTCCTTTAAATGGAATTTTTGCCTTGTTCGTTCATTGTGGATGTACATAAACCCACCAGCATTTTCTCTTAAAAAAACGATGACTGTTGCAAAATCGGTTTCAGCTCCTTTTACTTGGCTGTCGGTGCCAATACATACTTTTAGCTTAGTACCCTTTGCTACTTCAGAACGGATTGCATTTGCAACTGCCTCTTTGATGGGCAGATTAATAGACTCGCCATTGAATTTCCTCCATCTCATATAAAAAAGTTTTGTGTAATTTACAGTATAATAAACTTCACTCAACACTTTTTAAAGTTATTAAATTATTAACAACTTGCGAATTGTGGAAAATCTAAGAATATAATTACCAAATTGACAAAATATGGCAATTATCTCTGCAATTTATTTAACCCAAATTTAGGCATGAATAATTTTTCGGCATTAGTAGATGTTATAGCAGCTAGCTCAACGAAAGACATGTTTTTAACTTCAGCAAGCTTTTCAACAATGTATTTTAGGTAACTACATTCATTTCTTTTTCCTCTAAAAGGTATGGGGGTTAAGTAAGGAGCATCCGTTTCTAGAACAAGATATTCTAAAGGAATGTTTACAATTGCCTCTGGCAAACCTGCATTCTTGTAGGTAATTACGCCACCGATACCCAACAAAAAACCAAGATCAGTTACTTGTTTTGCACTCTCGTAGCTACCACTAAAGCAATGAAATATTCCTTTTAATCCTTTTACTGCAAACGGCTTAACCCTATTGATGGTTTCTTGCATAGCATTCCGAGTATGAATCACAATGGGCAAATGCCTTTCTAAAGCCCATTGCATTTGCTGTTCAAAAGCCTCATACTGTTCATTTACAAATGTTTTATCCCAATAAAAGTCAAGACCAATTTCGCCAACGGCTGCAAAAGATCTTTTTGCTAACTGTTCCTCAACCAGTTTCAGTTCATCTTTATAATTTACTTTCACATAACAAGGGTGCAAGCCCATCATTGCAACACATTCATTGGGATATTTTGCTTCTAGATTCAGCATTGCTTGTAAACAACTACTATCTATGGCTGGCAAGTAAAATTTTGTTACGCCTTCTGCTCTGGCACGTTCAATTACGGAGTCTATATCATCCTTAAACTCCTCCGAATAAAGGTGGCAATGAGTGTCAATTAATTTCATGTTGCAAATTTTAAAATATTTTTTGCCTCTAGCACAATAAAAAATAATTACGCACTACATAATAAATGTACCATGTTTACCGTTTTAATAGAGCAGGCATATAGTAATTGTCTAAAAATAAAATCCATTGGTAAAAATAGATTGAAGAGTGTTTTCATAGGGTACGGATTATAACAGGCTAAGGTTTCTACCTCTGCCTGTCTTTTTTTCTTTAACCCACAATAAAATTTAATTTCAACAAGGCTTTTAAAATACTCAAAGCAGAATTTGGATATACATAAAAATCGTTTCTACACTTTAATCCGATGTTAGTTGACCTAAATTTTCCATTAGTTGATTCGAGTACAACGATTTTAGAGTTAAATACTACGAAAGTTGATTCACGGCCAATGAATTTAGATGTAAATACTCCGTTAGTGAACCTAAATCCTTCGTTATTGCGCTTAAACACAGCACTTTTAAGGCTACAAGATTGGTTTTAGTATATTTTAAGATACATTTTTACTAATAAGAAGGTTTATTAACTTCCCCGATTACCAAAAAATTCATTGAACTTTTTGCTATTAAAAGAAATTGAAAGAAAGTATGAAAGAAACTGCATTTAATTGAAAGTTGCTGAATAAATTTTTTCCTATTGCCTAATGAAAGGTATTTAACTTCCTGTATCTCACTACTTCCTATGCCATATCCAATGGTTTAAACTGATAACCAAGTTTACTAAAATGAGCCAGTGTTTTAGGCAAAGCATACTTCAATCTATCAAAAGCCTTCTCGCTATCATGAAAAACTATAATGCTACCATTTTTGGTATGCCTGATTACGTTTTTCAAACATTTTTCACCAGTAATGGTCGTGTCAAAATCACCTGAAAGCACCGACCACATTATTATTTTCAATGATGAATCAGGCATCTGCAAACTCTTAATTTGCGATTTCTTAATTCTTCCATAAGGAGGTCTGAACAAGGAAGATGCTATACGTTCATTAGCAATTGTAATATTTTTTATGTAATAATAATTTGATGTTTTCCAGCCATTCAAATGGCTTTGTGTATGATTGCCCACGGAATTACCTTCTTCCAGTATCCGATGATATACCTCTTTGTTACGATCCACATTGTTTCCTATGCAAAAAAAAGTTGCTTTTGCTTCAAACTGATTCAATGTATCCAATACAAAAGGAGTTACTTTTTCGTTTGGTCCATCATCAAAAGTTAAGTAAATATCTTTTTTCTCGGTATTAATTTGCCAAACTAATGATGGATAATAAGCTCTTAACAATTTGGGGGATGATACTAAATACATGCTAATATTTTATCTTTTAAAACTAATTGCTAGTACTCAGTGAAAAGTAATTATGTGCTATCACTAACAACTAATCGCTAACAACTACTTTCTTTCTTCGCCGTGAACAACAATATGAAACACTTTCTTCTCGCAAATAAACGCTTTGCCATGCTTCTGTAGAAATAATTTCTGTTTTTCTTCATTAGCAAACAAATCATCAGTAAATATTTTTAGTCTTTTATAGGGCATATCTGGCGTTTTTCCATGTAATAAGACTGCTCCAATCCATCCGTGCACCATTGCATCAAATGCTTTAAGTGTTAGACTAGTAGCAGCAAACACCTCGCACCCCATAACGATAGTGTCAGTGATGGCAATAAAACCCGCAAACAAGCTATCACTAGTTTGCAACTTTCTATTAAAAAAACCTGTGTAGGCGGTGTCCTGATTACTATTAATGTTTGGCACTTGCAAATAAGCAGCTGTTTTATTTACCGAACCAGTTAAGCTATACCTACCTTCTATTTCTCTCCATATAAATTGCTGCTGATGCGTTTCATCCATAATTCTTTTTAATTCTGCATCAGCACCACCAGCATACTTAAAAGGCTTAGGTTTATCATCCCATCTGTTTTGTTCAATGCAAAACACATCAACATATTGTTCAACCTGATGAGGATACAGAATTTTCGATTCTGCAATCATCCTATCCTGCTTTCCACCACTAATGGTTTCTCCATTTTCAATTAATACAAAATTATCGCTATTGTTATCCACCGTTAAAAGCCTTACAGAAGCATCATTTTGATAATAAAATTCTTTAAACTTAACTTTTCCATGCTGCATGGCCTCTTTAAGGGAAATCACCTTAGCCGGAAAGTAGAAAATGGGAAATGAAGAGGGCTTAAATCGGATCGGAATGAGGGTAAGATTTTTATATGTCCATCCACTATCATACTCTATTCTTAGGGTATTGTAAGTTAGTTGAGCAGAACCAATACAAGCAATAAACGAAAAACTAAACAACAAAAAAGCCAAACGGATATACGACATGAATAATAGATTGGCGTACAAAGGTACAATACAGAGGATGTTGTAAGGAATATGTTGATGGTGATATGTTAAAAAGACACTGCTATTAAATAAAAATGGCTGAATTTATATTGACTAAATTACCGGATAAAAAGAATTAGCCATGTAGAGAGGTTAACCTCTAGTTTCACGTTGAGAGGTATAGAACATAAAAACTTTTGTTACCACACAGGAACTTTACCACTAAGTTCAAGAGGAAAAAACAAGGGAAACAATGGTTTAACTTTTGCCTATATCATTTATAAACAAGCGATTACATACAAACTTTGTATTCAAAGAAGCAAAAAAATATTTTTCTTGCTGAAGGTAGAGTATGTCTTCGTGAAAGAACAATCTTCCTTCGTAAAAGAACAATCTTCCTTTGTAAAAGAACAATCTTCCTTTGTAAAAGAAAAATCTTCCTTTGTAAAAGAACAATCTTCCTTCGTAAAAGAACAATCTTCCTTCGTAAAAGAACAATCTTCCTTTGTAAAAGAACAATCTTCCTTCGTAAAAGAACCATCCTCCTTCGTAAAAGAACAATCTTCCTTCGTAAAAGAATAACCTTCCTTCGTAAAAGAACAATCTTCTTTTGGGAAAGAATAACATTCCTTCATGAAAGAAATTGCTGCTCACAGCTTTATTTTCTACAAAAAACTAAACTTTACTCCTCTGCAACAACAATTTTTTCAACAGCTACCAAATCGGCTAGTTCAACACTCATTGGTAGAACGCCTATTTGCACAATAGCGCGTTTGCCCCTTATTTCCTTCACCTCTCCTACCTGATAATTCTTTTTCAACTTCACTAATGTGCCAATTGCAATCACTTCTTTTGTTTCTTTATATACGTTATCTACCTTTTTAGCAAGTTTATTTACCACAATCTTCTCTGGACTTTTAAAAAGAAGCGTTTGAAGATTTTTTATAACCGTATTTTTATCATCTGCTTTCTTCCAATCCAACACAATTTGACGCAGTTTGCGTTCCATGTCTTTTAGATAAGAAAGCTTTTCTTCGGTAACCTGATTTTGATGCTTTAGTGTTTCCACTTGTTGACGATGACGTTCTTTGTCCATCACCACTTGCATTTCCTTCTTAAGTTTTTCATTTTCGCGTATGAGCTTATGTAAATCTTTCTTCTCAATATCTAATTGTTGCAAATCCTGTTCTGTTCTATTGAGTAGTTTATCTAGTTTAAAATGATCTTCATCTACAAGTGTTCTTGCTCGGGTAATTAAGTGTTTTGGCAACCCAATCCGTTCGGCAATAGCAAAGGTGTAACTGCTACCAGGCTTGCCTACTAACAATTTATACATTGGTAAAAGATGGACTTCATCAAATTGCATTGCCCCATTAATGATGCCTTGCGTTCTACTAGCCATTACTTTCAGGTTCAAATAGTGTGTGGTAACAATACCAATTGCATGTCGTCGGCTTAACTCCTCCATTATCACCTCTGCAAAAGCTCCACCCAAGTTTGGATCACTCCCACTACCAAGTTCATCAATAAAAAATAAGGTTTTACCATTTGCCACTTCAATAAAATGCTTCATGTGTTGCAAATGAGAAGAATAAGTGCTCAATTCAAACTCTATACTTTGTGTATCACCAATATGAATAAAAAGTTGTTTAAAGATGCCCATTTGAGAGGTAGGATTCACCGGAACAAGTAACCCACTTTGCAACATCACCTGATTGAGCCCAATGGTTTTCATGGTAACTGTTTTACCACCAGCATTAGGACCACTAATAACCAAAATTCTATTACGATCGTCTAATGTAAGTGTAACTGGAATAGTTGATTTACCACTTGCTTTGTTATATAAATATAACAAAGGATGATAAGCATCTTTTAGTTCCAGATGGGCTTTGTCTAACAGATTAGGCAAATGAGCATTCATATCAATAGAAAGCTTGGCTTTAGCTTTTATGAAATCGAATTCGCCGATTAAATCTAAGTAGCCCATTAGCAAGGAAGAATAAATAGAAAGCTTTGAAGTTAAAGCCCTCAGAATTCTATGCACTTCCTTAATTTCATCGTTCTCTAAAGAAAATACTTCATTGTTAAGCGGAATAGTTTCTTCTGGTTCAATAAATGCCGTTTTTCTACTATCACTTTCGCCATGTAAAATTCCTTTAACATGCCTTTTATGTTCAGCAAAAACAGCAACCACTCTCCTACCGTTACTAAAACCCTCATCAATTTCAGCAGAATAACCAGCTTTATTCAATTTGGAAACAACCTTTTCAAACATTCTACGTAAGTCATTACGGCGTTTATAAAGAGTCATTCTAATTTTAGCTAAATCTTCACTAGCATTATCCTTAACAGCCCCCGACTCATCAATTATTTCATTAATCAATTCAACTATAACTTTTTCATAAAAAGTATGGTCAATCACTTTAGCTAAGGCCGGATAAGCAAATCGCCTTTCTCCATCGAACCAGCGAAAAACATTGCTAGCTTCCTCTGCTAATCTTCTTATATGAACCCATTGTTCGTTAACAAGCATTGCTCCCGGAATTCCCAATAACTTAATGTCTTTTTGAATATTAAGAGTAAAGTCATTAGGGAAATACATTGACTGTTGTAAGAGCAATTTATACTCATGAGATTGATTAAGTTCTAATTCAATATATTCTTTTTTTGTATGAATACGAAGATTTGCTGCTTTGTGTTGGGCATAAATTGTTCTACAATGATTTACCAATAGGCTCTTGACCTTGTCAAATTCAAGTTGACTAGCGGCAGATTCAGGGTATAAACGCATATAATAATAAACTCTCTGGTATAAAAAATGACAATAAAAGAAATAACAATCTAGAACACTATTACAGGAGAAGGGAAAAGATTTGTATTAGCTTGTTCCGCTGCTTCAATGATGCTATAGTCAGATAAGATTAAGGCTTTATTACGCTTAACACATACATCATGTTCAAAATGAACAGAAGGTTTTCCATCTTTAGTTTTAACGGTCCATCCGTCAGCATCAGTAAAAACATCTTTTGAACCCATGTTAATCATAGGTTCTATTGCCAAAACTAAGTTTTCTTTAAGTTTCAAACCATTACCCCTAGTACCGTAATTAGGCACATTAGGGTCTTCATGAAGACTCTTGCCTAAACCATGTCCAACCAATTCACGCACAACGCCATATTTATGTTTCCTTTCGGTATGTTCTTGAATAGCAAAAGCAATGTCACCGATACGATTATTTACTATTGACTTTTCAATTCCTTTGTATAAACTTTCCTTTGTAACACGAATTAGTTGCTTAACATCATCAGAAGTATCGCCAATTACAAAAGAATAAGCGTGATCACCATGCCATCCATTGAGGATAACCCCAAAATCAATACTAACCACATCACCATCTTTTAATGGTATAGAATTGGGGAAGCCATGAACTACAACATCATTAACACTTGCACAAATGTGATGAGGATAACCACGATAATTATGAAATGAGGGGATACCCTTATGATCTTTAATAAAAGTGGCACAAAGACTATCTATTTGCAAGGTAGTCATCCCTGCTTTTAGCACTTTAGCAACTTCAGACAATGTTTTGCTTACCAAAACTGCGGCTTCTTTCATTAATCCAACTTCATAATCTGTCTTGTAATAAACAAGATTCTTTCCATGACTCATATCAAAATTATTATTTACTAAATAAAAAAACCTGTCAGTAATAAATACTAACAGGTTCAATGCTATTAATGTAAAGAAATTAAATTAAATAGTAGTTGTAGGTGTATTTAGAGCTTGTTGCCTTCCTTGAACACGACCACTTGACATTAGCCCATCATATTGACGCATCAATAAATAAGTTTCAATTTGTTGTAAAGTATCAAGAACAACACCCACCATAATCAACAAACTAGTTCCTCCAAAAAAAGTACTAAAAGATTGAGTTACACCTAATCTCTGAGCAAATCCTGGCATGATACCAACAACAGCTAGAAATATGGCACCTGGCAAAGTTATTTTATCCATAATAGCACCAATGTAATCAGCGGTTGGTTCACCAGGTTTAATTCCAGGTACAAATCCATTGTTACGTTTTAAATCTTCTGCAATTTGCTTAGGATTGAAAATTAGTGCAGTGTAAAGGAAAGTGAAACCGATTACCATCACAGAGTAAATGACCATGTACCAAGGATTACTATGATCACTAAATACACGAATAAAGCCTTTTGTAGAATCTAGATTTGTAAAAGAAACTAGGGTTGGTAAGAACATGATTGCTTGCGCAAATATGATAGGCATAACACCAGCACTATTAACTTTTACAGGCAAGAACTGGCGAGCTCCACCAAATTCTCTATTTCCTACAATCTGTTTAGCATAGCTTAGTGGAATCTTACGAACACCTTGAACAAGGATGATAAGCCCCATAATGATAGTAACGAGAATAGCAACTTCAATTAAAAAGATTAATAATCCTCCACCACCTTTTTCGCTTTTAGCAGTAAATTCTTGTAATATAGATTGAGGTAAGCGAGCTAATATACCAACCATGATAATAATAGAAGTACCATTACCAAGACCTTTGTCTTGAATCTTTTCACCAAGCCACATTACAAACAAAGTACCAGCGGAAAGAGTAATAATAGTGGAAAAGGCAAAAAATGGTTGATATGCAGGAATTAAAGCCTCAGCATAACCAGGACTTTTTAAATAAGCAACATAGGCCCCAGCTTGGAACATAGTTACAATAATAGTTAGATAACGAGTCCATTGGTTGATTTTATTTCTACCACTTTCACCTTCTTTCTGAACTTTCTGTAATTGAGGAATTAAAATTGTCATCAACTGCATGAATATAGATGCAGAGATATAAGGCATAATACCTAATGCGAGTATAGAAGCTTGAGAAAATGCACCTCCAGCAAACGTATCAAATAAACCTAAAAGACCATTTTTTGAACCACCAGCTTTAGCGGCCTCTAATAAATTAGGGTTAATGCCAGGCAGTGTAATTTGTGTACCTAATCGGTATGTTAGAACAAGAGCAAGTGTAATAACTACTTTATTACGTAGTTCTTCAATTGCCCAAATATTTTTAAAAGTCTCTATTAATTTTTTCACTTGTATCTCTTAGGTTAAAATAAATACTACAAAACCAAAAAGACGCATCATAATTGATGCGCCTATTAAAGTATATTTAATTATCTAACAACTTCTACGCTACCACCCACAGACTCTATCAATTCCTTAGCCTTAGCACTTAAAGCATTTACTTTGAATGCAAGCTTTGATTTTAATTCACCAGTAGCAAGTATTTTAACTTTGTCAGTTTTTGAAATTAATCCATTTGAATATAGACTCTCAATAGAAAACTCAGAGAAACCATATTTTTCGTTCAACTGATCAATTTGTCCGAGATTGAATACAGTATATTCAACTCTATCTGGATTCTTGAAACCTCTTTTAGGGATACGACGCTGAATTGGCATTTGACCACCTTCATGTGCATTCTTACGTTGATAACCAGCTCTTTGTTGACTACCTTTATTACCTTTAGTAGAGGTACCACCTTTACCACTGGCCTCACCACGACCTAACCTCTTTTCTTTGTGTGTTGAACCTTCTGCAGGTTTCAGAGTATGTAATTTCATAAAATTGATTTTGTACTTACGGGGTATCACCCCTCGCAAAAATATAAAAATAAAGTATTAGAGAACTAATTAATTTCTTCCACTTTCACTAAATGACTAACTTTCTTAATCATACCTAAAATTTGAGGAGTAGCCTCAACATCTTTTGAGGCGTTAATCTTTCTTAAACCAAGAGCGACAAGAGTTCTTTTTTGTCTTTCTGACCTGTCAATGCCGCTTTTTACTTGTGTTATTTTAACATTCATTATAAACAATATTTATAGTAGAAAATGAAACAAGGAACTAACCGTTGAATACTTTACTTAATTTGATACCTCTAGTTTTAGAAATTTCAATTGGCTCACGTAAAAGTGATAAAGCTTTTATAGTTGCTTTAACTACGTTATGAGGATTAGCTGAACCTAAATTTTTAGCAAGAACGTCTGTTATACCAGCACTTTCAAGTACAGCTCTCATACTACCCCCAGCTATAACACCAGCACCATGAGCAGCAGGTTTAATTAAAACTTTGGCAGCACCAGCTTTAGCTAATTGGTCATGAGGAATAGTACCATGCGAAATCGGCACTTTTACCAAATTCTTTTTGGCATCTTCAATTCCTTTAATAATAGCTTCTTGAACTTCTTTAGCCTTACCAAGACCTTGACCAACTACACCAGCCTCATTACCAACAACAACTAGAGCAGAGAAACTAAAAGTACGTCCACCTTTCGTGGTTTTAACCACACGATTAATAGCTACTACCTTATCTTTCAATTCAACTTCTCCACCTGCTTTTACCTTTAAATCTATAGGCTTAGACATATATCTAAATTTTATTAAAATAAATTAAAATTGTAATCCTCCTTCTCTAGCACCATCAGCAACTGCTTTGATACGACCATGGTATAAATTACCACCTCTATCAAAAACAACATTAAGTATTCCAAGGTCTTTTGCTTTCAATGCAATTGAAGCACCGACTAATTTAGATTTTTCAATCTTGGGACCAGATTGTGCAGCAATAGACTTTTCACGTGAAGAAGAAGCAGCTAAAGTAACTCCATTTTCATCATCTATTAACTGAGCATAAATGTCAGCATTACTTCTAAAGACAGATAATCTAGGCTTAATCGATGTTCCAGAAACTTTCTTTCTAATACGATACCTAATTTTTTGTCTTTGTACTAATTTAGTGTTCATATATTTTTTATTATATATCCGATTCTGCCGGA
This sequence comes from Chitinophagaceae bacterium, assembly GCA_947447825.1. GTDB lineage: Bacteria > Bacteroidota > Bacteroidia > Chitinophagales > Chitinophagaceae > Parasediminibacterium. The sequence continues at coordinate 17,263 of CANFLL010000044.1, forward strand.
TAATTATTTAAATTTATTTACCAGCCGCTTTACCTGCTTTTCTACGAAGAACTTCACCAACATACTTAACACCTTTACCTTTATATGGCTCAGGTTTACGTAAGCTTCTAAGTTTAGCAGCAACTTGACCTATTAACTGCTTATCAATACCTTCTAGAGAAATAATAGGATTTTTACCTTTCTCTGTGAGAGTTGAAACTTTAAGTTCTTTAGGAATTTCAAAAATAATGTTATGGGAATAACCTAAAGCTAGATCTAATGTGTTACCAGAATTAGCAGCTTTGTAACCAACACCGACTAATTCTAAATCCCTTTTATAACCAGTAGTTACACCAGTAACAAGATTGTTTACAAGAGAACGATATAAACCATGCATAGCACGATGACGGATTTGGTCTGTAGGACGTGTAATTATTAACTCATTACCAACAACTTCGGGCTTAATATCCCTATCAATAGCTTGAGATAAAGAACCTTTAGGACCTTTTACTGTAACAATATTATCTTTTCCAACTTCAATTGAAACACCTGATGGTATAACAATTGGTTTTTTACCTATTCTTGACATAGTCGTTTAATGTTTAAAATTAAAGAATGTTTTCAGCCCCGACTAAAAGGCTTAAATTATCAAATGTATAAATTAGCTAATGTAGCAAAGTACTTCACCACCTACATTTTGAGCTTTTGCTTGTTTATCAGTAAGAACACCCTTAGATGTACTTACTATAGCAAGACCAAGACCGTTAATTACTCTCTTGATTTCAGAAGGTTTAGCATATTGTCTTAACCCTGGTCGACTAACACGCTCAAGAGAACGAATAGCAGGTTGTTTATTGATTGGATCATATTTCAAAGCAATTTTAATAACACCCTGTTTAGTATCATCTTCAAATTTGTATTTAAGAATATAACCTTGCTCGTATAAAATCTCAGTTATACGTTTTTTTAAATTTGAAGCTGGAATTTCAACAATTCTATGTCCAGCCATTTGTGCATTACGAACCCTTGTTAAATAATCAGCAATAGGATCAGTTACCATATTTATAAATTAATCATTATTAGAAATAGAAGAAACTACTTAGGATATTACCAACTAGCTTTTTTCACACCAGGAATTTTACCATTTAAAGCCATATCTCTAAAAATAACACGAGAAATACCAAAATATCTCATGTATCCTTTAGGCCTACCTGTTAATTGACAACGATTCTTCAATCTAACAGGAGATGAATTTTTTGGTAATAAATCTAAAGCTGCGTAATCACCAGAAGCTTTTAATTCTGTTCTTTTCTTCGCAAACTTTTCCACCATTTTCTCCCGCTTTCTTTGTCTAGCTTTAATCGATTCTTTTGCCATTATATACTATTTAAGCGTTATCTTTTTTAATATTTTTAAAAGGCAAGCCCAATTCTTTAAGCAATTCGTATGCTTCTTCATTAGTATTTGCAGTTGTAACGAAAGTAATATCAAGACCAGTAATCTTATTTACTTTATCAATATCGATTTCAGGAAAAATAATTTGTTCAATTACACCCAAAGTGTAATTGCCACGACCATCAAAAGCTTTATCACTAATACCTTTGAAATCACGAACACGGGGAAGAGCAACAGAAACAAGTCTATCTAAAAATTCATACATCTTTTCACCCCTCAAAGTAACACGAGCACCAATAGGCATTCCCTTACGAAGTTTGAAATTAGATATATCTTTTTTGGAAAAGGTAGCTACAGGTTTTTGACCAGTTATGATAGATAGTTCATCCAATGCTACATCAACTAATTTTTTGTCAGTAACAGCACCATTAACTCCTCTATTTACACAGATTTTCTCCAATTTAGGAGCTTGCATTACGCTTTTGTACTCGAATTTCTTCATTAATGCAGGCACAACTTCCTTAGAATATTTGTCTGCCAATCGAGGAATATATTTTATTGTTTCCATTATTTAATTACTTCTCCAGATTTTTTTGAAATACGTATTAATTTACCACCAACTCTTTGACGTTTTACTTTAGTAGGAGTTTTTGTTTTAGCATCCCATAACATAACGTTAGAAATACTAATCTGAGCCTCCTTCTTTTCAATACCACCTTTAGTGTCTTGAGCAGTTGGTTTGATGTGTTTTGTAGCAAGAGCTACACCTTCCACTGTAACTTTACCTTTTTCAATATTAACATCTAAAACTGTTTTAGGAACATTTAAATTCTTATCATCACCTGCGATAATAACAACTAAATCGCCCTTTTTAATATTAAACTTAGGTTTAAATCTTGTACTCATTTTTTTGATATTAATTCACAAACAACTTAAAATTGAGAGTGATATGTTTTTTATAATACTTCTGGTGCTAAACTAATAATTTTCATGTATCCTTTATCACGAAGCTCTCTAGCCACTGGTCCAAAAATACGTGTACCACGGGGATCATCAGCATTGTTTAATAATACTACTGCATTATCATCAAAACGGATATAAGAACCATCTTTTCTACGTAGTTTATTTTTGGTTCGAACGATAACTGCTTTTGAAACAGTTCCTTTCTTTATACCGCCAGCTGGTATTGCATCTTTTACAGTGACTACAATTTTATCACCAATTTTGGCATAATCTTGGCCACTATTACCAAGAACTTTTATACAAAGTACTTCTTTAGCACCACTGTTATCTGCTACATTTAACCTACTTTCCTGCTGAATCATTATATAAGCTTTTATAAATCAATAAAAGATAATTTTAGAAAACAAAGTGTTGTTATAAAGTTATTTTGCTTTCTCTATTACTTCCACTAATCTCCATCTTTTTGTCTTACTTAATGGTCTAGTTTCCATTATTTTAACAAGATCACCAATAGTACACTCGTCTTTTTCATCGTGAGCATGAAACTTAGTAGTCTTTTTTACAAACTTACCATAAAGAGGATGCTTTACGTTTCTTTCAACTGCAACAGTAATGGTCTTTACCATTTTATTACTAGTAACAACACCTATCCTTGTTTTCCTTAAATTTCTTTCAAGTACTGATTCCATTATAATATACTTTATTGAGCGATTACCCTATTTTTTAATTCTGTTTTAAGACGTGCTACATCTCTCCTTAGTAAACGAATACTAATAGGGTTCTCAATTGGAGATATTGCATGAGCAAACGTTAACTTTTTTAATCGAAGTGATTCTTCAAGAACTCTAGCATTCAAATCTTCATTTGAAATTGTTTTAAGTTCTTTATTTAATTGTACTTTCTTTACCATTGTAAAATATTAAATTATTATTAAGATAGAAGTTATTCAAAGAATTATTAAGCTTTCTGTAAATCCCTTCTAACAATAAATTTAGTAGCAATTGGTAGTTTTTGAGAAGCTAAAAGCATGGCATGTTTAGCAGTTTCTTCTGTAACACCATCACACTCAAAGATAATTCTACCTGGTTCAACAACAGCAGCCCAATATTCAGGGTTACCCTTACCCTTACCCATTCTCACTTCAGCAGGTTTATGAGTAATAATTTTATCTGGAAAAATTCTTATCCAAACATTACCTTCTCTTTTCATTGCACGAGTCATTGACTGACGAGCAGCTTCAAGTTGTCTATTTGTTAACCAAATAGGTTCAAGAGCTTTTAATGCATAAGAACCGAATGCTATATATGAACCTCTTTTAGCAACTTCGCGAATTCTACCTTTCTGTTGCTTCCTATGTTTACTTCTTTTGGGTTGTAACATCTCTTAATTTTTTCTAGATGAATTTGTAATAAATGAATTAGTTTCTTCTTGGAGAGCCAGCATTAGAAGAATTTCTTCCATCATTGTTTCTAGGACCTCTATCTCCATATCCTCCTCTACCACGATCTCCTCCAGAATTTCTTCTGTCATCACCACCTCTATTATTTCTATCGCTTCTTTCGCTCATGTCATTTTTACCACCAACGAAATTTGGATTAAGTTCTCTTTTTCCTAAAACTTCTCCTTTACAAATCCAAACTTTTATACCAATTTTACCGTATACTGTTTGAGCAAATACACTAGCATAATCGATATCCATACGGAAGGTATGAAGAGGGGTTCTTCCTTGTTTAATTTCTTCAGAACGGGCAATTTCAGCACCACCTAAACGACCACTTACTCTTACTTTAATTCCTTCAGCACCCATACGTAAGGTAGAAGCAATTGCCATTTTGATAGCACGTTTGAAGTTAATCCGATTTTCTATTTGTCTTGCAATTGTATCACCTACAATTGTAGCATCTAATTCAGGCCTACGAATCTCAAGAATGTTAATTTGAACATCATCCTTTTTAGTAAGCTTTTTAAGCTCTTCTTTTATTCGGTCAACCTCTCCACCACCTTTACCAATGATAATACCTGGCTTGCTAGTATGAATAGTTACTATTAATTTACCTAAAGTACGCTCGATTACAATTCTAGCTATACCACCTTTACTAATACGAGCATTTAGGTAAGTCCTAATTTTGTCATCTTCTATTAGCTTTCCAGCGTAATCGTTCTTACTGGCGTACCAATTACTTTCCCATCCACGGATGATACCTAATCTATTACCAATCGGATTTGCTTTCTGACCCATATTCGGTTGTATTAATTTTTTGTATCTACTATTATTGTTACATGATTACTGCGCTTACGAATTTTGTAGCCTCTACCTTGAGGAGCTGGACGCATACGCTTTATAACTCTACCACCATCGACAAATATTGTCTTAACAATCAAATTACTATCAGCTGAGTTTAATCCTTCATTTTTTTGATCCCAATTATTAATTGCACTTTTAAGCAATTTTGCTAATGGAATAGCATTATGTTGTGGATGAAATTCTAAAATAGCCAATGCCTTTTCAACATCCATACCACGAATAACGTCAGCGATTAATCGCATTTTACGTGGACCAGTTGGATAATTTTGTAATCTAGCGCTTGATTCCATTATTGTAATCTTATTTTTTGTTTCACCTTTAGAAAAGGAGTAACTATTTTAATAAATTATTTCTTAGACCCTGAGTGACCTCTGAAATTTCTAGTAGGTGAAAATTCACCTAACTTATGACCAACCATGAACTCAGTAACATAAACTGGAATAAATTTATTACCATTGTGTACTGCAAAAGTATGACCAACGAAATCTGGGGTAATTGTACTTCTTCTACTCCAAGTTTTGATAACACCTTTTTTACTTTTTCCTTCGTTTACATTTAGAACCTTCGTATCGAGGTTTGCATCAACGTAAGGACCTTTTTTTATTGAACGACCCATATTAGTTTTTTAAATTACTATTTAAACAAAGAAAATTATTTAGCAAGTTTTTTTCCATCGCGGCGTTGAATAATTAACTTACTGCTACCTTTTGTTCTAGATCTTGTCTTTTCACCCTTAGCATACTTACCAGTTCTACTTCTAGGATGACCACCAGAGGCTCTACCTTCACCACCACCCATCGGGTGATCAACAGGGTTCATTGCAACACCACGTGTTCTTGGAGTGATACCTTTCCAACGATTCACACCAGCTTTACCTGCTTGCTCTAGGTTATGGTCACTATTAGAAACTACACCGATTGTTGCAAAACAATTGATTAATAATTTTCTTAGTTCACCACTAGGCATTTTTAAAACAGCATACTTTTCTTCCTTGTTAGCCAACTGAGCAGAAGTACCAGCACTTCTTACTAATTTTCCACCCTGACCTGGTTGTAATTCAATGTTATGAATCATAGTACCCAAAGGCATATTCTTCATTTGTAAAGCATTACCAATTTCGGGAGCAACTTGATTACCAGAAATAACCTTGGCACCAACTTGTAAACCTTGTGGAGCAATGATATATCTTTTCTCTCCATCAGTGTATTGAACTAATGCGATGAAAGCTGATCTGTTAGGATCATATTCAATAGAAAGAACTGTTGCTTCGATATCAAACTTATTTCGTTTAAAATCAATTATACGATATTGCTTTTTATGACCACCACCAATGTATCTCATTGATCTGCGACCTTGTGAATTACGACCACCAGTTTTTTTGATTGGTTCTAATAAACTTTTCTCAGGCTTATTAGTTGTAATTTCTGCATAAGCATTTCCAATTCTCCAGCGTGTACCAGCTGTCATTGGTTTGTATTTCTTTAATGCCATTTTAAAATCTTTTTACGAGTTTATCAGCCTCGACTGCTATAATTAGAAATTAGTGTATAAATCTATTGTTTCGCCTTCCCCTACAGTTACGAAAGCTTTCTTAAATGAAGGTTTTACACCTTGAATAAGACCAGCTTTAGTTTGTTTGGATTTATTTTTACCTGGGGCAACTGCTGTATTTACAGTATCAACCTTTACACCATAAAATTCTTCAACAGCTTTTTTAATTTCAAGCTTGTTAGCTCTTTTATCAACTTTAAAAGTGTAAGTACGCAATTTTTGTTGTTGCTTATTTGCTTTCTCTGTTAAAATTGGCTTAACCAATACTTCAGTAAGTTTCATTTTGTATCTATTATACCGTTTGAGAATTATGCTTCTGTTGCAATTAAATCATCAGAAAATATGTTAACAGCGCTTTCTGTAAAAACTAATACATCAGCATTCATTATGTCGTAAGTATTAACATCTGCCAACATTGTAGTGGTGATATTTGGAACATTACGAGTGCTTAAATACAAACTATCATTGTATTCAGACAAAACGATGATTGTCTTCTTATCAGAAACATTTAAACTGCTAAGAATTCCTACAGCTTGTTTGGTTTTAGGTACTTCTAAGTTAATATCCTCAACAACAACAATAGCAGCATCTTTAGCCTTGTAACTAAGGGCAGAAATTTTAGCTAAGTCTTTTACTTTGCGATTGATTTTTAAATCGTATTTGTGAGGTTTTGGTCCAAAAATGGTACCACCACCCTTATACAAAGGGTTACGAATATTACCTTTACGAGCACCACCTGTACCTTTTTGTTTGTGTAATTTGCGGCTAGAACCTTTAACTTCAGCACGTGTTTTTACCTTGTGAGTACCTGCACGACCAGCTGCTAAATATTGTTTTACAGCTAAATATATTACGTGATCATTAGGTTCAATACCAAAAATATCTTGTGGTAATTCGACAGTTCTTCCTGTCTTTTGACCTTCTATGTTTAAAACATCAACTTGCATCTTTCGAAAAAATTAACTGTGATTACTTTTGGATTAATACGATTGAACCGTTATGACCTGGAACAGAACCGCTAACTAAGATGTAATTTTTTTCAGGGAAAATCTTAACAACTTTTAGTCCTTTCATTTTAACCCTGTCACCACCCATACGTCCCGCCATTCTCAAACCCTTGAAAACACGTGAAGGATAAGATGATCCACCCAAAGAACCTGGCGCTCTTGAACGATCATGCTGACCGTGTGTAGCTTCACCAACACCAGAGAAACCATGTCTTTTTACAACACCTTGGAAACCTTTTCCCTTAGTGGTACCAACAATTTCAACGGTGTCGCCTTCTGAAAATATATCTAATGATACAGTTTCACCAAGATTTTTTTCGATGGAATAATTACGAAATTCTTTTACGAATCTTTTGGGAGCAGTTTGAGCTTTGGAGTAGTGATTGAGCTCTGCTTTTGTAGTGTGTTTTTCTTTTTTGTCTACAACAGCCAACTGAAGTGCAGTGTAGCCGTCGGTTTCAGTAGTTTTTACTTGTGTAACAGTGTTTGGTTCTGCTTCGATGATTGTACAAGCAGTTTGTTTACCATCAGCGGCAAAGATGCTTGTCATCCCAATTTTTTTACCAATAATACCTTTCATCATTTTTGCGGTTATGCCCCGCTAAGGTGTCAAGGACATTTCGAGATATTCTCGAATTTCAATCCTCTGTTTGCTACTGACCTTTTCCTTTGTTTTCAAATATTAACTTTGAAGGGGAAGTACCAGTAGTAAACAAACCTCGAAGGGCCTGTTCATATTTAATCCTCTTTATTTAAGAGGTTTAGTTACTTAAATCAGCGCTCTTTTCTTTACTAATGCAAATTGAGAGATGATTGTTTAATAATTTAATTAGGCTTTAATCTCTACTTCAACACCTGATGGCAAATCTAATTTACTTAGTGCATCAACAGTTTTGGAAGATGAGGTATAAATATCCAACAATCTTTTGTGAGTTGCCAACTGAAACTGCTCACGGCTTTTTTTGTTAACGTGAGGAGAACGAAGAACTGTAAAAATTCTTTTGTGCGTTGGTAAAGGAATGGGTCCTGTTACAACAGCTCCAGTGCTACGTACTGTCTTAACAATTTTCTCAGCAGACTTGTCTACTAAGTTGTGATCGTATGATTGTAATTTAATTCTAATTCTCTGTGACATATCCTTTACCCCATTTCAAATTGGGAGTGCAAATGTAGGGGTATGATTTCAATTGACAAACATTTATTTGAATTATTTTTAATTTTTTTTATTTATCCTCCTTTTTATGGTTTATTTAAATCTTATTCCTTGATATTGCAGGGTTATTTGTTACTTCTATGAGGCATTTTTATCATAAAGTACACTATGGTTCTCATTATGAACACAAAAATTATGGGGTATTTCGCAAACCCTCAGTGTTTTTAGTTTTTTCCATTTTGTACTTTGTGGCAAAGCACCATTGTAGTTATTAATTACATAATCATCCTTTTATGAATAAATATAGTTATCTGTCTTTTATTGTTTTTTTGTTGCTGCTTAATGGATGTGTTAATACTAATATTCACAGAAATGAGCAATCTAAAATTGGGGTCGTGTTGTGTGGTGCTGAATTTGGAGAAACCCATTTGCCCGGCAAACTAAAAACAGACTACATATATCCTAATAAAGAAGAACTAGTGTATTTTGCTGCAAAGGGTTTTAATCCTATCACGTTACCTTTTAAATGGGAAAGAGTGCAAAGATCCATTAACGGAGAATTAGATTCTGCAGAAATCTATAGAATGAAAATCTTCCTTTCTAATTGCGACTCACTACACCTTAATGTGATACTTACCCTTCAAAATTTTGCTGTTTATGCCAATAATGGTTCACAATATGTGTTGAATAGTCGCCACTTAACTAATGAAAACTATAAGGACTTATGGAGAAAGTTGGCTACTACTTTTAAAGAAAATAAAAACATCTATGGCTATGATATAATGAATGAACCTAGAGGCATCTTTGGAAATAGTTGGCGCAAAGCAGCACAATCAGCCATTGATGGTATTCGTGAGGTTGATACGCTACCTTTTATAATAGTAGATGGAGAGAATAGTTCTTTTTCGGCTAATTGGAGTGCAGAAAACAATGGTCTCAGAAATTTGCATGATGCGAATGATAAAATAATCTTTGATGCACACTGCTACTTTGATTATGACCACTCTGGCAGATATAATAATGATTATGAAGGTAGAATAACAAACAGTATTGGATCAGAAAGGCTAAAACCGTTTATTCGATGGCTAAATAAACACCATAAAAAGGGGATGATTGGCGAGTTTGGTGTTCCGACAGATAAAAAATGGTTGGGAGTAATGGAAGACTTTCTAACTTGTGCTACCCAAAACGGAATCAATGTGACCTATTGGGCTGCAGGCCCTTGGTGGAATGATTATCCCCTATCTATAGAACCCTCTCAAGGCATTGATAAACCTCAAATGAAAATATTGGAGAAGTATATTACGATTCCGAAGAAATAATAAATTTTAATTTTTAAGTTATTCTAAGTAGAATTTAAAAATTAGAAAGCAAATACTGGATGCTTGCTGTACTAATCACTCTAATTGTCAATGTACTATTTAATTATTTACAGTACTGATTTTATTTCCGCAATTGTTTCTTTAAAAGCGGGTATAAACCTAACATCTTCATTCCAAGCAAGACCTCGGGAACAGAGATCTATTTCTTTCTTAATTGTAGCACCTTCTTTATTTCCTTCTTTACCTAAAACAAAAACAGTGTCAGATAGTGAAACAGCAGTTTCAATATCATGAGAAACAATAATCAATGTTTTAAATTCATCTGACAAAGAAACCTGAAGTATCAAATTTGTAATTTTTTCGAGTACCAACACATCCAACCCAGAAAATGGTTCATCAAATAATATAAAGGATGATCCATTAAGTAATTGCTGTATTATAGAAACCCGTTGCTTTTGTCCACCTGAAAGCTGCTGTGGATACTTGGAAAGATGTTCTGATAATTGAAATTGTTCCGCGTATTTGTTAATCTCCTTCTTTATATCATGCCCTTTAAAATTAGGATTCTTCTTTGCGGCCAATTCCAATGATTGATAAATAGTTCTCCATTCAAATAAATAATAGTTCTGAAATACAACCCCCATGTCACCTGGCTTAACTGGCTTTCCGCTATGCAACGTGATTTTTCCACTGCTTGGGTTATTTAATCCGGCTAATATTTTAAAAAGTTGAGTTTTACCAATCCCACTCCTTCCTATTAATGATACTACTTGTCCTTGGGTGATACCAGGACGAATGATGTCTTTAATCTCAAAGTTTATATCTCTTAAAATTGTTTTCTCACCATAGGAAAGGGATACATTTTCTGCTTTTATGAGAATATCTTGTTTTATATAACTATTTGTCATTGCCTATTTATGTATTTGTAGTTTAGAATGTGGAAATAACCAAAATTTTAAATTTCCAAGAATCAAATCGAATACTAATCCTATAACAAATATTACTAGTTGCAATGCCAAAACATTCGTAATATCATTGTACTTATTGTACTTTATAAGCATTGTACCAACCCCTCCTTCACTCATGCTTAATCCTTCGACTAGTGTAATCATCAGCCAAGTGATTGCAAAGTTTTGCCGGATAATTTCTAAAACCTGATCAGCTTTACCAACAACAATTACTTCATACAAGGTTTCCCAATTGTTATATCCAAGCGTTTTGCATATTTCAAACTGCTGGTTATCAGTAGTAATTATTACCGCTAAAAAAGAAGTAACAAAAAAAGGGACAATTCCGAATATGAGTAATGATAATTTTAATTGACTCCCATCATGTGTTAACAATGTAAAAATAAAAATTAATCCAGTCAAGGTTAGGTACCTACATTTAACAATGAATTGGGCTATTGTTTTGAAGAATGGTATAACTGATAAGTAAGAAAAAAACAAGGTAATCAGAATAGAAATTGCCATAGCTTTTATGGTAAGAATAAAGCTAATAATTACATTATCGAGTAGAGATTTTGAAGTAATTAATGTAAAGAAAGCTTCAGCTACTTTAAGTGGTTTAGGCACCAACCCGTTAGAGGCAAAGTGCCAAAATACCAATGCTAATATAGATTGGATTATTGCCAAGGCAATAAACAGCTGCCTATTTATCTTTCCAAATGGTAAGAATATTTGTTTTAACATTGATCTTAAGTTTATTAGGGTTTACAAATTTGCAACTACTTGCTCTATAAATTATAAACCCCGCCATAGATTAATTGTGACGGGGTTTTTACTTATTTTAAACGCTAAAAAGAATTTAATCAAATAATTATTGACCTAACACAATTTCTACACGCCTATTTTTAGCTTTCCCTTCTGAGGTGGAATTGTCGGCAATTGGCTTTGTAGCGCCATATCCCTTTGTTTCAATTCTGGCTTCTTTCAGACCTTTTTTCATCAAGTAGGACTTCACAGCATCGGCTCTTTGTTCAGATAAAGGGATATTCTTTTGGTCACTTCCTACGTTATCTGTGTGTCCATAAATACCAAGTTTAAGCCCTTCAGCTACAACTGCCGACTCGAAAATTTCATCTAATAATTTATATGATGAAGCTTTAATAGTAGAAGCACCTGTTTCGAATTCTATAGAATAAGACTTCTTTGAAACCTCAGCAGTTATTTCGTTTGCATACTTTGCTTCAATTGCTTTTCCTTCTAATAATTCAGGGTGATTGGATAAAACACTGTTAAGAAATGACTTATCAACTGCTTTTTCGTAAGGTAAGAAAGTTGGCATAAGAGCCGGATACATTTTCACCATTAGATTTCCGAATGTGTTGTAAACCGCTTTATAACGGTCTATTTTATCTGTTCCTAACCCATAGGTATTTGCCATATCTGCTAAGTTGAAAACAGCGGAACCACCTAAATTTACTTTCAATCCTTGAATATCGTTTTCTTCAATTCCATTATAATATTTTAACCAATAAGCTGCATCTTTTTCTTTGTAAAGATCTGCACTTACTTTAGCAGCAAAAGCCTTTGCATCATTAAATGAACGAACCTGATCTCCAGCTTGAGCTAGCGCAATTATCATATTCTCAACATCTGTTCTATGATCGTAAGCCCATTTTTTAATACAGATAGTCTGTGCAGACATCTGAGAAGCATACTGTTTTGTGCTTGCTATTGTTACTAATCCTCCTTTTTTTGTGGCCACATTTACGTCGCCTGGAGTCCAAGTAGCCACGGCATCAACGCCTACAGTTGTATCCTTTCCGGTAGTTTTACCATTTATCACTACCTTTCTTTTTTCACTATATCCAGTAATATATTTATTGGGTGCATCCAAAAAGTCGGCAGCCGCTATTAAGTTAACAGCACCACCATCATAAGTTGTTTCATCTGGGTTTACCTTTATACCATTATCTCCAGCCCATTTCAATAAAATATTTACATCACCATCTCTCAATACGCCAGCGACACATTTACCAATAGCATTTTTAGGGTCTTGTTTCCAGCTTGTAGGCCCCATTATTTGGTCTTCACCATAAGACTTACCATGTGCTATTGGAATAATAATTGGTTGATATTCTGGTCCAAGTGGTTCTAATTCTTTAGCTAGCGATGTCATAAAAGCTGGCATACCATCTCCCATCAAAGTAATCAGCACCCCTGGTGCATTTGGATTTTGTTTGTAGTCTTGGGCAAACTTTACTAAGTCGGCTGTTTGTTTACCACAATCATCTTGACGTAAATAGGTTACATCCAATTTTGCTACATCAAACAAGGAGCCTTTTGTAGTTCTTACTCCTCCATTTGCGTACATTCCAGAGAACTGGGCATTCCATGCCATGCGTTCCCAAGTTATGGGTGAACCACCATTTACAGCTGGTTCATCTTTTGGCAATGCAAGTTTAGTTGCGTTTGTGGATAATGACGCTTCTGGAGCGTCTGGCAAAGCTATTTTACCCACTTCTAAAGAGGAAACTACTTCTTTTGGGCGATTTTGATAAGCTCTTACGCCTAGTATTCCTAATCCTACTATCAGTACAATAATTAATACTTTACCTCCTGGTTTTAATTTCATTGCCATTGTTGTATGTTTTTTTGTTATAAAAATGCTTGAATTAGTCTATTAACCCCTTGTATTTATCAACATTAATACCTTTCAACTTTCCTGAATCTATGTGTTCAAGAAGTGAATTTGTAGCATAATTGAAATTACCATCCATATTAAATTTATCTATTAATTCTGTTGCCTGAGCAGATTTTGCTTTATCCTCCAAAATCCTGTCATCCATGAATTTTGAAGTAACATCAATTGCAGATTTAATATGCCCAATCTTCTCTCCAATCCTTTGTTTTAAAATAGCCAATGCTCTTTCGGCATCTTGATTCAAGCCATCGTCTCCTTTAAAAACTTTCATAGCACTAGACACAGCCGACAAACCTGTGGTTACTGAATAATATAAATCCTTCTTGGCCTCCAAATCTAGTTTTGCATCCTCTAGCATAATACCACTTTCCTCATAAGCCATATCACTAAAGGTTATTAGCTTGTTTAGATCGCCGACAATTGGGGATACATTATCTATATATTCCTGACAGCGCAAAACGTTATTGGAATATAAGTCAATTTGTTTAGACCTAGGATCTTCCACTTGCAAAATCTTTACCTTTTGGGCATTTAGTTTCAGTTCTTTTTGCTTGTCATCCAGCTTGCCCATCAGTTCACTTTGCTTACCTTTTAGTTTAGCAGCCTGTTTGTATAAAGTATCTCTGTCTTCATAACCCTGATCAATTTTTGCTTGTAAAATATTAAAAGGGTTCAATTCTATAGCAACACCTATTGTATAATTTGCAATGAACTCTGAGAAATATTTTAATGCACGCCAAAATTTCTTGTTAGTTATAATTAGTAAAAGTAGCCCCAAAATGGTGCCTCCGACAATTAAATTAACTAAACTCCATGTTACGGTTACAAGCCATGGAAGTACAAAAGTGAGAAATGCATAGGCAAGTGCAAGAATAAGTGAACCGCCAACAACAGTTGTAGCTACATTTTTGGGTTCAGAAAACCAAGCATTCTTAATGGGTTGGGTATATGAGAATCTTTCTTCCATTTGGTTGTGTGTATGTGAATTAGCTCAAATATTGTTTTATTTTCTCAATGTCTTGAGAAATTTTAGTTTTAAGACTGGAAGACTCATTATTATATCCGGCAGAGTTTACAGTTAACTTTTCTTCATTTTCTGCAATCTTGTTTTTTAGAACGCTTATTTCGTTATTCAAGTTGTTTATTTCTAAAGTTAAGTCATGTATTCTTTTGCTTTTCTCCTCAATCTCGAACTTTTTGTCTTTGACCTTTTCCGCTATAGCAACATTGATGGTTTCATTGAAGTGCGTATGGTCTTTCTCTAGTATATCCAAAAAACTATTGGCAGTTTGAATCAATTGCTGTTTAGTTAGTCCTTGTGCAGCTAAACCTGCGAAAGCGGCAATATAACGAGACTTTTCGTCTGGTATAACAGACATTGCCTCTGTCATTTTAGTAAAAGCAAGATAGTCTGGCCCATTTGATTTTGAGTCATTTAATAACTTGTCAAAATATGTTTTGAATTTCAGCGTATTTTCTGGAGATGATACATCGACACTGTATTTTCTTACCTCGTTTTGAGAGATTACATGTTCGTTTTCCTGTGAACTGCTTTTATCCTCTTCATCTTCTTCTATCTCAACAAATGCAGATAGTATTTTTTTCCCTATGCTCATTTTAAAATTAGGTTTAATATTGATATTGCAAATTTAGCAGAATTTAATTCAATTTATTAGTAGCATTTTACTATTTCGTGCATAAAAGGAAATAACTATTTGAATATATTCACCCACACAATTAAGAAATGAAAAAAGCAAGTTATAAAAAAAAATCAGTACAACCTTATTTTAATGAAAAATTAATTTAAACCCATTGCAATGATTAAATAATTTGCATGAATGAAATGCAGGGGATTAATGTTTCTGGTTATTTGTTTTTTGGAAATGTAAGTAGGAGAAACATGTAGTTTAAGATTAGGAGGATACTATTTCCATCTGGTGTAATTTATCGAGAAAGAGAGGTTTGCTACATTTATGTTAAATATGACTTTAGGAAACTTAGTTTATATTCTGAATTTTAAGTTCAAAAAGAAGAAAAAATTGCAAATTCATAGAATGGGTACGACTTTGAAAAATAAAATTATAGATTAGAGTTTATGTCTGTTTAATTTCCTAAACCAGAGAGTATAACCAACATTGGAGGAATAGCTTAAAATAGCTTTATAATGGTAGATAACAAAGTTTAAACTGAAAATATTCAATTGTCAAGCCCTTTGTCTGTGCTTGATTATAAGAAATCAAATTGATGTAATGTCTATTACACAAATCAGTTGCAATGGAAGTTGCAATCAAGTAAAATTGCTTCACTTTAAGGACGCAAAGATGGGCGTTTAAAAGTATCGTTTATTTGAAAGCGACTACTCAATGGACATTTACACTACGAACAAAATTGCAACAAGTTAATCATGGCATTTTACTATACCAACCTTGTGGCTGTTCTATAATGTTGAGTACTAGTGTTCAATGTGAAATCCTTGTTGTCACTAGTAATAAAAATCCGAAGAACAGTAATAGTAAAACTTTATTCTTTAACCATTTCAACATCTAAGCGGTGCATTACGCCTGTTTTTAGTTGCACATAATTTTGGGTTAAGTCCTTATAGCCCGGCGCAGAAATAACAACTGAATAGATGGCTTCACTCATTTTCAGTTCTAGTATTACTCCATTTGCAGCAGTAACTGTAGCTCCTGGCTGAACAGTAGCGGTAAAATTAGTGATGTTAACTTTAGATAGACTATCCTCGGCGGTAATGCGCATTCCTGTTGTTCCATTGCCAGTTACATTTCCTAGCACGGTTGTAAAAGTAAATATTGCCTTTTTGGTTTCGTCATTTTCAAAAATCAACTGTCCATCTCTAAGCATTGCCATCATGGTGTTATAAACCTTGTTGTTTGCTTTCATCTTATCGCTGGTGTCTCCCGTTGAGGCTTGTGCTGTTAGCAGGTAGCTTTTATATAATGTTTCAAATGCAACCTTGTCGGTAGTGTAAGTGGTAATAAATGCAGCGGGCATATTAGTGCCAGCCATTTCTAGTGCTGTGGAATTTTTACCGATAAACAATTCTGCATCTGTAATCATAGTATTCATTTCTTCCCAACCCTCATGGTAGGCTGCTTTGTACGATTTACTACCTGCGGAAGCTAACATAGTTGATGCAGTAGTAGGAAATGCTTCTTCTATGTAACTTTTAAGTTTTCGTTGATTGGCTAAACAATTATTTCCTAGAGGTAGCAAGGCAATACGCACTGTTTCTGGCATTGCTTTTCTGGCCTCTTGGTTGGGCAATAATTTAGCGGCTGTTAAAGCGGCCAATGCGGCAACACCGAAAGCGGGGGTATATTTTGCTTTTAATTCGGTGAAATGCAGAATATTGGTATTGTAATTAGCCCAAACTAGTGCTACTATAGTGTAAAAAGATTGTTGTGAACAACCATACAATGGACGTACTCCTTTAAATTTTGCCATGATTACTAATATTATTCGAGCAAGGTAGACCTTTATGTTCCAAACAATCAATAAAAAATTATAAATGACTATCCGCTATTTGGTAATTCTAATTAATTTAGTATTTTTGACTAAATAAATAAGCAATGAAACTAGCGAACTTCTTTAATGATTATTCGGATGAACAGAGTTGTAAAGCTTTCTTCAAGTCAAGTCGTGAATCTTTTGGGATG
>CANFLL010000045.1 GCA_947447825.1 Chitinophagaceae bacterium
AGCCGTGGGTGTTACGGCGTTTAAAATCTTCGTCATCCAGATTCGTATTTATATGTGTTAATAAATTACCCCTATAATCCTACAACTTTTTTTCAAGTCACAAAAGTAATAAAATCAATCAAAAATTCCTTAACTTAACGACATTGATATTACTTTCAATATCTACACAGCTGAATAATAGAATTTTATATTTCCAGTTTTCTTAACCTTTTACAGTAAGCTTAAATTCATCAAAGGAATATTCTTTACCGTATTGTAAAACTCTTTTGTAGAGGAAATGCTCTTCAAAGCATTTAAGTGGTTTTGATGGTGCATATCAGTTCCTAAAAATTCAACCATATTATTGGCAATAAGCTTTTCGCATACTTTTTTCACTTCCTTGCCGTAATAGCCACTCAGCGAAACAATATTCATCTGAAACAAAACACCTCTATCTCGAAACGTTTCCAACTGTTTAAAATTATTGTGATAAAAATTATATCTTTCGGGGTGAGCTAAAATGAGTTTGTAACCTTGAACTTGCAACTGAAATAAAACTTCATTAAGGTTAAAAGGAGGAGCGATGTAAGACATTTCAATCAACAAATAATTGTCACCGATAGTCAATAATTTTTCTTTTGCATTTATTCTACGTTCAAAAGCATCATCAATCATGTATTCTGCTGCTGCTTCAAGCACTACTGGCACTTCTGCTTCGGCTAAGGCTTTTCTAGCAATTGCTAATGCATTACCTATTGTTTCGGGTGTATTGTCATGAATGCCAGATAGAATGTGTGGCGTACAAATAAGCTTTTTGTAACCAAGAGTATGTAGTTCTTTCACAAACGCAACTGTTTGTTCTGGGGTTTGCAAACCATCATCAATGCCTGGCAATAAGTGACTATGCATATCTACACCAATAAAAGAAAGGTCGGGTGTAACGGTACGTGGCTTGAAAAAAGAAAAACTCATCTACAGAAACTTTTTATTTAGTTATTCATTTTAGTCTCATTGCTTTGGGTAGTATTAAATGCAATAAGACCTCTTTTCGCTATATACCTGAATCTAACACCGATATAATGGAATGTTCAATGACCGTAAAAGTAAGTTTAAAACACTATTGAACATTGCACAAATGAAGTTTTATTAAAAAAATGAATGCAAAGCCTTGTAGAAATAATGTGGTTTTAGGTACATATTTAACGCTAATTTCTCTTGTTAAAGATCGAATATTGTTGTGTCACTTATTTATCTATTATTGCAAAAACTATAATTTTGAAAAAATTATCAATTGCCATTTTCGTCTTTTTTTGTTCCGTTAACTCCATTAATGCACAGTTGTTTGTTTCTAAAATACTTGGAAAAAATAGCAGCAAATACACAAAAGGTTGGGGAGGCTTTTATGCGATTTCTATTCCCGTTTCTACTGCTGATGCAGTATCTGCTGAGATTGGGTTTAATATATTTTTCTTAAAAGCAGACAATCGTTACGGTATCATCACTGCTCCATTAAAACTTGGCTATTCATATACATTTGATAGATCGGGTACGGGGTTTTATGTTGAGCCACAGTTAGGTTATAATTTGGCAGGTGTTTCTCCATCTTATGATAACGATTCTTATCGTTATGTAGAAGATAAGTTTAATGGTGTATCAACTACTGTAAACTTGGGATATTTGATGAATTGGAGGGCGATAGGCGCAGAAATAAAGGTAGGCACACGAGCTGAAACTGTGTTTTATGGAAGAGGAGCCGTAACTTATGCTGGATTAATGTTTTTGCTTAGTTGGAAGAAGTTTCGTAATTAGAAGGGATAATTAATTCTACTTTGACACATTAGATTTCATCATGTTTGTGTGTAATATTTTTAGGTTACGCATTAATTTTTTATTAAAATATTAATCACAACAGGTAAACCCTTGTTTTGTAAGAATGAAATATTGAAGTTGGTTACACTTGCAAAAATTGATTTGACCAAAAGGAATGATTAATTCCTTTGATTTTAAATGAAGGAAGTTTCTCGCATTTCGCAAACCAAATTCTATTGAGTATAATCTATAAACGTCTTAAAACCCTTTACTGTAAATGGATACATCATTTAATCTAGCAAATTTAGCATCAAAAAACGTCATTTATTCACCTGAGTCAGTCCACGACTCAGGTGAATCTTTGGCTGACTCAGGTGAGTCGTGGACTGACTCAACTGAATCTTTGTCTGACTCAAGTGAGTCGTAGACTCACTCAGGTGAGTCGTAGACTCACTCAGGTGAGTCGTAGACTCACTCAGGTGAGTCGTGGACTGACTCAGGTGAATCTTTGGCTGACTCAAGTGAATATAAGCGTGATTTAGTTGAATAAATGGAAGAAAGAAGATAAAAGAAAGTGCTTACTTTGACATGATGCGTTTTTGAGATAAGCTTCTAGAAAGTTTAGAACTTTATGAGAGTTGGAACAGGTGCATAAACGTCAATCGCTTTGGCTCGTAAAATTAGCGGTAGCACTCCTTATGGATAACGATCATTTTAATCTGTGGAAGTAGAATTAACAATTGGAAGCAAAATTCAGTGTGTCTTTTACGCTACTTTATTTCCTAATACTCATTAATTACAAAGTACTTAATTAATATACGCTAAAATATGCAAAACAATACCACACAGCCTAATGGCGACATACTTGTTCAAATAGCCACAATGGAAATGCCTTATGGAAAATATAAGGGGACCGTCATTTATAAATTACCCATGTTCTACTTAGAGTGGAACAAGCGAACAGGGTTTCCTAAGGGAAAGATGGGCGTAATACTGGAAACTCTTTATGAAATAAAGCTAAATGGATTAGAGGATTTGCTAAAGCCATTGATTAAAAAGTGAGGACTTATAGAAAATATATCTTTACAGCAGTCACTTTAGTGTATTAAACCACAAGAAACACTAATATTTTCACCAATAACACTAGAATTGAAAGTTATAATTATTGTAGAAAACCAATTGGGAGACGCTAAAACCTTGTGTTCATTGTTTTTTCTAGTGTCCTTTGTTGTAAGATTCCTGAGTTATAACTCTATGCAAAATGATGGTTGATTTCAAGAATTGCCACTTTATTAGTTTGTGTTAATTGAAGCTATATAACCCATAATTACCTACAGGTTGATACCTGCAATATATTTTCGATTAATTTTACAAAATGTCAAAAAAAGATTCATTAATAATTGGTAGGCAACCATTGGTTGAAGCGTTGCAGAGTGGGAGGGAAATAGATAAAATTCTATTGCAAAAAAATGCTAGTGGCGAAGTGATGTCGCAAATTAGGGCGCTATCAAAAGAGTACAATATTCCAGTTCAAATGGTGCCAGCCGAAAAGCTAAACTTTATGACACGTGCCAACCACCAAGGTGTGATAGCATTAGCGGCAATCGTAGTGTATAAAAACCTAGATGAAGTTTTAGAAGAAATAGAAGAAAAAGGACAGATTCCACTTTTGATTATGTTAGATGGCATTACTGATGTTAGAAACATTGGGGCAATTGCCAGAAGTGCGCATTGTTGTGGTGCTCAAGCCATCATTATTCCTGATAAAGGGGTTGGCGCATTGAACGAGGAAGCTATGAAAAGTAGTGCTGGCGCATTGGAACATATTGACATAGTGCGTGTGAACAGCCTGATAAAAGCAGTAGATAGTTTACGAGAGAAAGGAATTGCGGTTTATACCAGTGAAATGAAAGCAGAAAAGAAAATTTATGAATTGCCATTGAATGAACCATGCTGTGTGATAATGGGTAATGAAGAACGTGGTGTGCAGCCTTATCTTGCCAAAGCAGCAGATGCTTTTTTCTCTATTCCGATGGTGACAAAATTTGATTCATTCAATGTTTCTGTTGCCGCAGGAATAATTTTATACGAAACAATGAAACAACGATTAGTGGTTAGTAGTTAGTGATTTCAGGTTAGTTCAGTTGATGAGGAACGATCACTAACAACTAACTTCGCAGCTTGAATTTTTTAAAATAATGAATATGGACATAAGAAACAACTGGAGTTTGGGTGAGATTAAAGAAGTTTACGATACCCCATTATTAGAATTAATATACAAAGCAGCCACTTTGCACAGAAAATATAATGACACTGCCGAAGTACAAGTTTGTACATTATTGAGTATCAAAACAGGCGGTTGCAGTGAAGATTGTGCTTATTGTCCGCAGGCAGCTAGGTATAACACTGGTGTTGAAGTGCAAGCATTAATGAAAAAAGAAGAGGTATTAGAATATGCACAAAAGGCAAAAGAAGCAGGAAGTACTCGTTTTTGTATGGGGGCAGCTTGGAGAGAGGTAAGAGATAATCGTGATTTTGATCGTGTTCTAGACATGGTGAAAGGGGTGAACGAAATGGGAATGGAAGTTTGTTGTACACTAGGGATGCTTACCGAAACACAAGCGCAAAAACTAGCTGATGCTGGTTTATATGCCTACAACCATAACCTTGACACTAGCAAAGAACACTACGAAGAAATTATTACTACTAGAACTTTTGAAGATAGAATTGAAACTTTAGATAATGTGCGCAAAGCGGGTGTTTCGGTTTGTTGTGGTGGAATAATTGGGTTAGGCGAAACACATGAAGACAGGATTAAAATGTTGCACACCTTGGCTACTATGGAAACACATCCAGAAAGTGTGCCTATCAATGCGCTAGTACCCGTTAAAGGGACTCCATTAGCCAGTAATGAAAAGGTTGACATTTGGGATATGGTGCGAATGATTGCCACTGCAAGGGTTTTAATGCCAGCAACAATGGTTAGATTGAGTGCCGGCAGAACAGCTATGAGTATTGCAGAACAAGCCTTGTGCTTTATGGCAGGAGCTAATTCCATTTTTGCTGGAGATAAGTTATTAACCACACCAAACCCAAGTTTTGATGAAGATAACACTATGTTCCAGTTACTAGGATTGCAACCACGCAAGGCATTTAAAGAAGAGAAAGCCTATTTGAGAGAAATGATTGAAGCATAAGCTAGAGTGTGAAATTAAGTAGGTCATTTTTAAACTTTGATGAAATGAGTCTAAGTTTTTTTCGCCAACACAGAGCATCTAAGAAGCTCAAAGAAAAAAAGTAAATTTATACTTGCCTTCGTTCTTCTTTGAGCTTATTAGAATCTTTGTGTTGTAAAAGAAGATAAAAAAATAGATTTGAAAATAGTTATTATATTCAAAACAGTCCTAAAATAATGTTTGTATAAACTGCTTTTAAAAAGTATTTCTAGTTCTATACTAGAAATATAAAAACGAAAAAGAATTAAACTGAGGAATAGGGTCATTCAAATACAGTAATTTGAGTGTTATAATTAAATCAATTAAAATTTTTAACTTACAACTCTCAATTTTTAACTTACAACTTCCTTAATAGCAATTGATGAATTATTTTGAGTTATTCGACATACCAGTAAGTCTCTCAGTAGATAAGGCAAGCATAAAAAGTCAATTTTATGCGTTAAGTAGAAAATATCATCCTGACTTTTATGCTCAATCTTCACAAGAAGAGCAATTTGAAGTGTTAGAAACGTCTGCGTTGTTGAATAAAGCCTTCAAAACATTCAATGATGAAAGTGAGACACTTAAATATGTTTTGCAACTTAAAGGATTGTTAGAAGAGGAGGAGAAATATCAATTACCAAAAGATTTTTTAATAGAGGTAATGGATATTAACGAACAATTAATGGATGCAAAGATGGGAAGTAATGAAATGCAAATGAAATCAATTAAAGAGGTAATAAACAACTTAAAAACTGCTATCTATGAGCCTGTTAAAAGTATTGTGGAGCAGTATAAGGAAGGTGTTACTACCGAAGAAGAGTTGTTGCAAGTAAAAGCCTATTACTTTAAGAAAAAATATTTAGACAGGATGGATGGCTAATGGGGAATACTTTTAGGTTCTGTCTGAGGAGTATTTTATATCTAGGAGTAATAAGATTATTATCAAGACTATGTGGTTTGTGTGATAATATTTTGCAGAATTACCAATATGGACGTTAAAAGCAGTGTCCTTTGTGGTAAAGCTCCTGAGAAGTTAGATGGGTTTTATAAAAATAATATTTCATTCCTTTGAAGTATAGAAAAATTCCCCCTATATTTGCACCCCAATTCAAAATGCCCAGATGGCGGAATTGGTAGACGCAGCAGACTCAAAATCTGCCGTTCGCAAGGATGTGCAGGTTCGATTCCTGTTCTGGGCACATAACAAAGTGAAGCAATCCCCGTAAACATTACGTTTTCGGGGATTTGTGTTTTAATTTGCACCCAAAATGTACCCAACTCCTATTTTTACCGATTTAATTTGACTATTTTCTAACTCAAAGAACTTTTATTGAAGGAAATATAAAAGTAATGCAAAATGATATGAAAACTTAGACTATAACTAAAATAATTTTTCAATTAGAGCCTATTTAAAAAATAGAATTTCCAATTACCATTAAAAGTTTTTAGTAGGCAAAGCAGGGTTCTTTTTTGTTTAAAATGTATCCAAAAAGATATTAAAACTGTCTTTTTTTGATACTATGCAAATCTCTTCAACTCATTTTTAAACAGGCTCTTAGAATATTATTATTTTCGGTTCGAATATTTTTTAGGATGCTAATAATTTTTATATTTCCCTGCACAAGCTATTTAATCTTCACAAAATCAACTCCGACTCTGGCGGGATGACCAAAAGCATGATTTGCAATTCTTTGGGCATAATCATTTCGTAAAGTTGTCACGTATTGAACATCAAAGTAATTTAGTTTTTGTTCAAATTCTTCTTTAGTAAATTTATTAGTGATATCCCAAATTCTTATTTTATTATCACTAAGCTTATTATTTTCAACATTATAAACTTTGGGCTTTATGTAGAAAGGTTTGTATAAAAATCTGTTCAATACTTCTTGATTATGAACCAATTTAGCTATTTGACTTTTTTGCAAATCGACGTCTTTTTTTAACTTTTGGAGGTCTTCTGAATTTGATAGAAATATTTCTTTGATTTTGGTCAGCTCAGGTTTTTCTATATCGCCCCAGTAAACAGCTTTAAGATTTGGTAAGAAATTTAAAAAAGCTGTATCACCCAATTTTAAAGCTAACTCAATGTCAGAAAATTCCGTCCCTTTTACAAAATAAAAATTGTGTTCAATTTTATTAGGGTAATAACAATCACACAAAGCAGTTATACATAAATAGTATTCATCCCCTGAACCTTTAAAAATATCTCCAAAGTTTAAGTTTGGCACATTATCTGGATTCAAGCCCTTTACAGAAACAGCATTATAAAAAACATTTAGCTGAAACAAATCTTTATTGCTTGGTGTTTTTATTTTTAATTCTTCGCTTTTATAATCCAGAAAATCTGGTTTTAATAATTCGAGTTTAGCCGTTCTAAATTTTAAGGCTGCCTGTTCTATTAGTAACTTCTTTATAATAATTCCAAATGTTTTATCGTCATTAATATGATTTCTAAACTGAAATAAAGCTTCTGTTGAAGATTTAAGAATAGTTTCATCAATAAATCGTTCATTTGAATTAAAAACGGTTTGCATCTCCAATCCTAATAATTGGAAGAAACTACCATCATTTTTTATCAAAACATCAGAAATTCTTCTTAAAAGGTTATTATAATCTGCATCTCCGACCAGATCTTTACTTAAAGTAAGAACAAAAGTATTATTGATAATAAAGGAATTATCTCCAACATTGAAAACGTCAAAATCATCAACTGCTTGTTCAGGTATAATAAATTTTTCAATATTTAATGAAATGTATATATATCGTAGAATTAACTCTACTGATTTATCTCTCAACTTTTCTATTGGGAAACTGTTTGTTTCGATAGAGTTATTCTCAAGAAAGTTATCACTACGATTGCTCCAAAAATCGAGAATTTCTTGAGATTCTATATATTCATATTTAGTTTTTATTCTTTCAAAATCTTCTTTAATTAATCCCGAAAAATAAGCATCTAAAAAAAGAGGAATATTAGAAAAATTAGACGTGCTGGAATAAATACAGCAAAAATTTATGTAGGGAGTACTTATAGCTTTGTTAAGTAGTTTTAAAGAATATTCTTGACCATTCATCTCGGCTAATTCCCAATCTAAAAGTATCAAATCTCTTCCTTTAAATAAATAATCCAAAATTTTAGAATTATCAAGGTTAGATATTTCAAACTTATGAACTGCTAAACTTTTTCCATTTTCTTTAAATGTATTGAATAATTTTACAGATAAAATTTCTTCAGGAATATGACTATCGGCTATAGTTTCAGAATAAAAATCCTTAGCTTTTTCATCAATAAATATTGCAGAAGTAATCGATGAGTTTAATATATCAAATGCTTTTTGGTTATACATTCCTTATAGTTTTGTTGTTTGATTAATAACGAAGCAAGCTCCATTTAAAGAATTATATTTTTTATCATTAGTGGCATATATATTTAAGTTGGCTTCATTTAAGCTTTGCTTTGACAAATACAATCCGATACCTCTCCCATTGGGACGTTGAGAGTAAAATAATTCGAAAATTCTATCAAGTCTGTAATCAGGTATTTTTTCACCTGAATTTTCAATAATTATTTCATTAGTATCAATCCAATAATCAAGTTTTATAATACGATGCTCTTTATTTCGCATCCAATAAAAAGCATTATTTATGATATTAATAAATACTGTATGGATTACAGGCTCCTTAATTCTTAAAGAATGTTTTTTAAAATCATCCGATACAACAAAATTTATATCATTGTCTGAAATTTGATTTTCAAAAAAATCTAATAAATAATTATAAATTGCTTCGCAAGAAATATCCTTTAGCATTGCTCCCGAAATTCTATATAAAGGGGACAATAATGCATATTTATCTTCTAATTGCTTAAAGTTCCTTTCAAGAAATGCAAATTCTTTAATAGATTTAATTATAGAATTATTGCTCAAAATACCTAATTGATTGTTTATTTTTGCATACAATTGGTTAAACTCATGGTCAATAATTTCAACTGCAATCCCTAATTGAGCAGTATCTCGAGTTTGTTCCCACTGATACTTCATTTGATCATATTGTGCTTTGTATGCTCCCTGAACCTGTTCTTCATCAATATCGAAAGACAAACGTGTAATATGTTCTACCAAAGGGAACAATGTTTTTCCTGCTTCTTCAGTGAGATTATTATACTGTTTCTCAATTTCATCAGTAAATTGATTTACAAGTTCTTTTGAAATAATACTGTTGATTATTTTTTCCTTATTTTCAGTAAGAGAATTTACTAACCTTTTTGCTCTTTCTTTATAATCTTTTATTAAAGAATAAAACTTAGCATCAAGTTGATGCTTGTTCTCATTGAGTGATTTTTCTAAAGAAGAAATATAGCTATTATACCTTTTGGTAAAATCAATTTTTAAATCACGAATCTCTAACTTATCTTGAGCCTTCTTGTTTAATTCTTCTTTTCTGGGAGTAACAAGCTCTATGTAACTATTTAAGCGATCTTCAAATTTATATAACCGTTCTTTTTGTGTTTCCGTAGGTTTGTATCTCTTAGGGACTTTAGGAATTAAACCTTTTAATTCAAGATCCATTTGTTGTAATTCATCTAACACATCTTCAACTTCTGAATATGTAATGTTGATATTTTCAAGTTTATCATTTAAAAGATTAAGTAAATGTTCATATTTAATCTGATGTTCATCCAATCTTTGAGGATAGCTATTCAATGATTTGGTAAATGCAATTTTTTCAGCTTTCTCTCTAGCTTTATCTGCCTGTAAAGCCTCATTTTGTTCATTAATTTGTTTCTTTTTATCAAGGAAAAGGGATTCTTTTGCTTCAGTTCCAAAATAATCCTGTGCCAATGTTATAAAAAAACCAATAATATCACTTGTAAAAGCCCGATACTGTGTATTATTAATTAATCCTTCTCGACTTGATTTATCAATTAATTTAGGGTTTTTTTCTCTTTCTAACCCTAAATAGCCAAACATTCTCCTATATGAAAAGTAGTATGTCCCAGCCCTTCTTGACCTTCTTTGTTCAAAATTTAAAAAATCAGCATTGTGTCTTCCATATGGCAATACCCTAAATTCATCCCGATAAATATATAGCCCTCCATATAGGGTAGTTTTTGCTTTTAAATTGGCATATTGTTGCTCCGTAAGTAGAGATGATTTTTCTTCGCCTTGAGAGTATCCCAATTCAATTGGAATTTCGCCATAAAAAGATGTTGAATTCCTTTTCCTCGGGTTTAAATAATCATAATCAATAACCTGATCATAAATCCTGATTTTCCCTTTAAAATTTCCTTTCCCATCAAACTTTCCTTCAATAAACACATCTGCTTGTTCAAAATCTTTTTTTGTAAAAAAATTACCAGTTGAAGTTAATAAGTCATACGCTTCAGATTCAGTATATATATTTATAACTGTAGAAATGTCAATAATTTTTTCTTTGAAAGGATTTGTAAAACCAGACAAACTAGTTATCACAAACATTTTTTCATCTATTCCATCATTATCTTTTTCAGATAATTCCAAAATTTGTGGTAACGGATTAAAAATTAAGAATAAAGTTCCGTGAGAATCATTTGAATTGAAAAAAGTAATTACATTTTGAAGGATTGGTTCTTCTAAGACAGCATTTGTTGTTTCTAAAATAATATCAGATTTCAGTTCTATCTGTTTTCCTTCCCAAATTAGCTTATCATCTAAATCTGTTTCTTTATCAAAATTTGATATAAAATCTTCTTTCAAATCTGAGAAAACCCCATTTAAGTTATTTAAATTATCAATGGTTTTTAAAGGGATAATAATATCATCTAAGAATAAATTATAATTTTCTAATAATCGCCAATCAAAATATAAACCTTGCAAAGGATAGCCCATTTTCTTGGTCAACATAAGCATGGGATTTCCCAAATAAGCAACAGAAAGCCGACCTATTCCTTTTTCTCCTGCCTTAATACGAGGTCGTTTCCATAAAGTGTCTTCTGATTCCAAATCTAAATCTGCTCTTGATTTCGAATCGGTACCAAGGACTAACCATTTGTCTATAATATCAGAATTAGACATTCCTTTTCCATCGTCGGAAATTACAAAATAAGAGTTGACCAATCCATCATACCCTTTTTTATATAAATCTGCTCTTAAATTATCTGCATAGGCATCGTATCCATTCTTCCATAATTCTGTAATGGCTGTAGGTAAATCGGCAATTTGACCCTTGCCTAGTAAATCTACGGCTCTAGCCTTTGTTCTAAACTGCATTATTATGATTTTGAATTATTGCTTTGCCAATAGCTGTGGCATATTTTGGTGGTACTGCATTACCAATCATTCTTGCGGCATTGGCTATGCTTGTTGCCTTGAAAACATAATCTGTGGGGAAAGACTGTAAAACCGCACCTTCTCTTAATGAAATGGCTCTATCTTCTTCTGGATGTCCAAATCTCCCATTTGATAAACTATAAAATTTTGTCGTAATTGTTGGAGATGGTTTATCCCACCACATTCTGCCGTAAACATCTTTAAAACCATCGGTTTTCCCCTTATGGCATTTAGGTGCTAATTCGGCATTGTTAACATACGCTAATCTTGTGCCTCCGTCCTTTGGTGTAATGGCAAGCCTATCTAAATTAATTTTTTGCAATCCAGCAACAATATGTAAAAAATCACTTTCATCCTTATTCCCATGCAAGACTTTTGGAAACCCATTATGTTCGCCAATACTATCTCTAACTGTAACTTTTTTCCCTTTTGCTGTGAGAGGTATTATCTCATGTAAAGTAGTACGATTAGCTATCAATGTAAATCTTTTTCTGTGTTGCGGAACACCATATTCGCTTACTTCATGTACATCAAAATGAACCTTATATTCATTACTTTGTAGCCAATAAATAAACTCATCCAATCCACTTTCTTCTTTTTTCCGCAATACACCCGGCACATTTTCAACGACTACATATCCAGGGTTAAAATACTCTACAAACCGCATGAATTCTTTTAATAAATTCTTTGATTTTGTAGATTTTGTTTTATCAGTATTAATAATGCTCCAAAACTGGCAAGGGCTACAACCAATTAAAATAAGTTGGTCATCATTTTTATTTAAAGCCAGTTTTTCTTCTAATTCTTTTTCTTTTAAATCAAAAACATCAACGTGAATAAATTCTGCATTTTTGATATTTGCTTCATAAGTAGCTTTACAATTTATATCAAAATCAATCCCTGCAAGAATTTTTATTCCTGCTTCCTGCATACCATAGCTCATGCCCCCTCCAGAACAAAAAAAATCTACTGCTTTAAGTTTATTTTGATACGGTGTATTTTTCTTTCTTTCTTTCATACTTTAAAATCAATTCTAAAAATTGGTGTTATCTACTGCTTTGAGATATTTCCAATATACTCTTATCATTATCTATTGTTTTACATAATTTCATACAATATGCTGTTGCTGTAATAAACCATACTAGAAATGAGGGCATTCAAGTAATTATTATATTTCAGAAACAAGGCTTGATTTTACTAAATCTAGCAGCAAACCATTTATTTCTTTAAACTCTGTTGAACTACTGTTTTCTACTTTAAAGCAATTTTATTTATTCTTTGCGAAAATATACTAAAGATTTTAATATAATTGTATTTAAGATAAGTTTCTATCTATATTGTTTGCAGCTTAATTCACATAAGTTTTTGCTTTTTATAAAGTAAAAACATATTATGGAAAAAATGTCAAAAAAAAATCTCATGGCAGTGATTTTAATTCTTCTTGCTTGAAAGGTTCTCTATTGGACTTAATAAACGGCTCTATGAAGCTGTAAATGCTATTTGCGAAGGTTTCCGCATCCTTTTTCCATATGGTAAAACTTAAACAAGTGCTGCTTCCGGTACAATTAAATTGGTTTGAAGGCAAGCTACTTAATTTTGCATAGTCATAGTATAGTTTTGCTAATTTATTAGAAGGATCAGCTAGTAGTTCATAGTTTTGTAACATTGGAAAAGCATCAAAACTGACTACAGAAAACTTGATTTTATTTTTAATACATACATAAGGTATTTGTTTCTTTAAGCATATATCCCACCACATATTATTTTCAATTTTATCAAAATTTACAAACCTTTTCATAGTTGAAGTTATTACTATAAATTTAGTATAAATAATTTGATAAACAGTGATTTTAATAGGAATATTATTAAAAAATATCAGACAGAACATGTACCCTTTATATTCGTTATTCCATTTCTAGTTATTTGTGTAAAGTTGCTTGCATTGATACCTTACAAGCATAATTAAGTATGAGATTGGCATTATAATATGCTTGTGATTTTTTAGAATATAGTACTTTCAATATGGAAACAAATTGCCATCGCAAAGTTTCTATCTAATAAAGTAAGTGAAGTCTAAAATAAGGGAACCCCTCATTTACTTATTTTCAATTATTGGCTTTTCTGGAAAAAAATCTTTAGGTGAAACTTCTAATTCTACTGCTAAGGTATTAATGTGATTGAAGTTATATTTAGCTGGATGATTTTGGCTTTCTATCTGACCAATAAACCCTCTTGAGGTATCTAACATTGATGCAATATCCTCCTGTGAAAATCCTTTTTCAATTCGAATTTCCTTGATTTTATCAATCACAAACTGCTCTATTCTACTTTTTTTATTCTTAGTCATAAATAAGCAGATGTAAGTAGCTAAAATCCCACTACCTTTATGCTTAGTAATAACTAAGAATATGTATAAAACACTTGCTTTCTTCCTTCTTTTTTTTGTTTTTACTGGAATTACCAATGCCCAAAATGAAACTGTAAGACAGTTTTGGAAAAGTGTTAGTATCGAATATAACTTAAATGAAATGGATGCTAGCACGAAAGCGATACTATATAATCTAGCTCAACGACAAACAAATAGCTATACCAAAACCTTAGCATTACTAGAAAACATTGATAATAACCCTTCATTTCAAGACTATATGTTTTTAGAAATATATACTACTCTTTCCGACAGGGAGTTTATGAGGATGGTTCTAGGTAATATGTGCGGTAGTTATTCTTTGGGAAATAAAATAGGAAATTATATTCTTAATAAATATGTAAATGACCCGAGAGCCATAAAGAAAATTAGAATAAAACATGAATTGGAAGTTGCCCAAAAGAATGCTGAATTAGAGGAGCAAAAGAAAAATGAAGCTGAAGCTATTGAATCCTATAAGACAAAAATATTTTCTTTAAACGAGTTGGATCAAGACATAAATCCTAAAAATATTGAGGAAGTAAGAAAAATGTTGGATTTGCAAATTATTAAATATTTGGATAGTGGAAAACTAAAACAATATGATGATTATGACAGAGGGCGTATTTTTGGATTTTATCCCACTGCCGCAATTGTAGACAGTAACGGCAATACAACATTTACACAATGGGATGACAAATATTGTTTCGGGTTTGAAAATAACGAAAATGAAATACTATTTACTGATATTTTAAGTACATTCTCTTATATAAAATTTGATATTCCGAAACATAAAGGGTATTCTGTAAAATGTGAATATATGCTTCCGATTAATAGAGCTTATTCTACTCGCCAACAAGAATTCAAAATCCTTGAAGATGGAAGTATTTTAACAGTAGAAGGCAATATGAAAAGGAAAATAGACAAAGAAAATCTAGTATATAAACCCATTATAGATACATTGAGTACTTTAAAAGAAAAGGGTACTTATCAAATAGAATTTCTCATGTGTGGTACTGATTATCAAAAAAGCTATGACGAAAGCTCTTATTGGAGACCATTAAAAATATTAAAAATTTATAACGTTATCTTGGTTCCCAAACAATAACCCATCTTAAATTTGAATCCGTCTATATTTTATAGAAAACAAATAGTAGAGATATTTAATGAATATTTTTTAAAAATTTTTTATTTTGAAACTAATGGCAGGATAAAGATTGAAAAATGGAAACCAGTTTTGGATGTTTTGAATTTTGCAGTACTCATAATGAAGATAATGACATAGCTGGTGGTTGGATAGATTTGGACTATTTTGAAAAAGAACAATAGGGCAAATATTATTTTTCCCTCAAAAAAATACTTACCTCGGATAGCTTTACGAAAATTAAGTAAGGATGGAATGATTTTAAAATACAGTTGCAATAATGTATCAATTTCATTCCATCCTTCTCAAAAAATGCAGGTTATATCAAAAGATTAATAAGACCGCAAGGATTTACCCAAAAGATTACTATAATTTCATTCCGTATTTCTTGGCAATCAAATAAATCGTACCTATGCCATATCCATTTTTATATGGGGCATTTAATAGACAACTCTTATACTGTTTATGAGCCTCTTTATAATTATATTTTGGATGAAACTGGCTTAGTTGGATATAATAATTGAACCCTTCCTCACCGTAAGTATTTGCCAAAGCACAGCCAATCGCAAACCAATCGCAATACTCACAAGTAATATCAATTTCTTGGTCCTGAATTGACAATATCAAACTCAAAATGTCATGAATAGAGTTATCTGACACTTCAATTTTTGTTGGCTGTATTGGCAATATTGAATCAAATAATACTACCTCGTGCGCAATATATTTGCTTGGATCTTCGCTTACAAATCTTAATCGTGTTATATCCCGACAAGATTTGTCAATAGAAATGCCCAACTCTTCAAAAGCAAAATGCAAAGCATCGAAATAAGCCTCATGCTTACTCGTGTCTTTAATTGGAATTAACAGAAAATACCCTTCCCCACCAATGGATTTGGAGCATACTGCTATATTGATAATTTTAGAAAACTCTTCGTGCAGAGTATTAAAATTACCTATTCGCTCATTATCTTTCTTGTCTATATCAATACAAATGAAGCCACTATGTTTAAGTAGTTTTTCCTTCTTTCTTTTACCGTCAAACGTACCACTTGCAGTAAAAGCAAATGCTTGTTTTTTGAGTCCATCCCTTTTGGTTTTGTCATGGCACATTCTTATCTCTTCAACTTGTTCTTTAAAAGTATAATCTTTATTTATCAATTGGTAAAGAGTGAATTGTTCCCCAACATCTGATTTTGCATTTTCAAAAAAACTAACCTCTGCGTTTTTAAGTAATGCTTTTGTCGAAATTGGATTCTCCATATTGGGTGTTTCCGTTTCTGGAAACGGAAACGATGCCCTTTTTGGGTTTAGCCATTTATGTATTGTGCCACTTTTATTAGGATTTCCTAGAACAACTTCTGCTATCTTTCTAAATGAAAGACCTGTATCGAAAAGTCTTTTGCATTCATTTTTCAAAGCATTTCTTTTATTAGATTTAGTGGTTGCCTCAAATTGAATATTTACTGAATTAATTACATTTTTATTTTGACTTTTATAATTAAAATCAAGCAATTTTAAGTGATTTTTTAAAGTATCTGCGATGGAAAGAGCTGTATCAAAATCTTCATCCGAGCAAACTAAGACCTGATTTTCAAAATTTTGGGTGGAGTAGATTCTTGCATAAGTCAATAACATTGCTATTCGTACTGTGCTTAATGCTAACCTATGGATATTGGCTTCCAACATTCTATCTATTGATTCAATAAAATCAGTTTTCAGATGAGAAAAAAACTGCATAAATACCTCCCTTTGCTTAGAGGATAAAGCAAATGATATTTTATCTTTTTTACTATCAACTAATGCTATATCTAAAAAAGTATTTCCTAGTTCTTCGATAGAATCTAAGAGTTTGCCATTATTGCTTTCAGCAAAAACGTCTTCAAATAAGTGATTCCCTTTAATATGGTAATATATAAATCGAGAAAATAGACCATCCTCATAAGATGGTAATAATTTAAAGCATTGATTTAGGGTAGAGGTCATAAATACGCTTAAAAAAACTTTATCTATTTCAATTGGTTCTTCCAAATAGTTTCTGCCTACTGAATATGCTTCACCATGAAACCCTATTCTCAAAATATCTGAAAATTGTCCAAAATCACTCCTGTTTGCAGAAGAGAGTGTGTCAGTTTCTGTTAGATAAAAAAGCCCATAGCCACCATTGGAATTTAAGTCACTGGAAAGAGAAGCCTTGGTAATATTGCTTGTCAAAAAAAGTTTATTCCAATTTATATCTTTCGTAATAGGTTTAATTCTCGGTTCATTTGCCGATTTTGAATCCTTAAATTTTCGTTTTTCTTTGTCTCTAAGGTATTTGTGTAGTTTAACTCCAACTTCTCTAAATTGGGCTGCAAATCCTTTGCCATTTCCAGCATTACCCAATACATAACTATATAGTTGACAACCTTCTTGCTTGCCATCATATTTGGTTTCGTAATTTCTAAGTATTCCGCTAAATATTGTTAAAATACTTAATAAGGCAATATCCTTTTTTTGAGGGTCTTGGATAAGCCCTAATATTGGCTTGAAAATTTGCGGGAGATTATCATATATCACAGGGTTAAAGATTAATAAATTATCATCAAACATTATCTCACCTTGAGACTTTTTTATTATTGTGTTTAAATCCGTGCCTTCATTAATCAAGAAATTCTTCATATCTGTTTTTAATTTTATTGTTTTAGTTCCCATTAATCTCATCCAACGTATAAAGTTTTCTTTCTAAAAGCCAGTTATCTATTTCCATTTTTTCAAAAAAAAGCTTCCTCCCTTTATTGGGCTTGTAAGATGGGATTAATCGTTTATGAACTAGCTGGTATAAATAGCCAACTTTATATCCGGAATAAAGTGATAATTCCTTGATAGTTAACACGGTTTGTTGAGCTTCCTCATTTTTACTTTTCTTCATTTTATTTATATTTCTTCTATTAACTAGGATGGGAATTTTTGTTGCTCATTTTTTGGTGTTTTTTTAGTTAATATTTTGTGAATAAAAAAACCAGCCATTTAATGACTGGTTTTCAATGGTTTACAAGCATATGCAATCTTACATAACTGGAAGTTTATTAATTGCATTTTTTGTCATTTCTTCAACTTTATGGATATACCTTTTTGTATGTGCTGGACTTGAATGTCCCATACAGTGCATGACTTCAAGTATATCAGCTTTATAAACAACTAAATTGGTCGCTAGTGAATGTCGCCCACAATGCCATGTTATTTTTTTATTTATTCCAGATTTATAAACCCAATTTTTAAGCACCTTATTACAGCCATTTAGGGTAGTTGGTAATTTAAACACTAAATCAAGCTCATTGCCCCTATTACCCAATAAACTAAAGGCATTAATGTGAATAGAATTAGAAATGCTTTTTTTTGTTTTGGATTGAACCAATGAAAATGTATCGTTTTGTATATTTTTCCATTTTAGACGTGAAACGTCACAGTATCTTAAACCTGTGTAACAACAAAATAAAAAAGCACGTTTGACATCCTCGTTACTACAATCGCTTTGAAATAATATTTTTATCTCTTCCATTGTAAGCGTTTCTTTGTCAATACCCTCCATTTTTTTTATCTTGATATCAGATATTGGGTTAACTTGAAAGAGTCCTTCTTTGGTTGCTTGCTTAATGACCCTTCCCAACAGTTTAAAATAGTTGTGTGGTGTTTCACCTGTTAAATTGCTTTCTAAATGCTTCTTGAACCTCAAAAGGAGGTCTTCATTTATTGCTGTAATTGGCAAATCAGGTTTTTTTATAAAATTAAGAAGCTGATTTAGTACCGCATTGGCTCTTCTTTCCTTAGTAGGGTTTTTAATAAAATGTTGGTTATAAAATTTAATAAAGTCTATCTTATTACGATTAACTGGTAATGTGCTAATGCCATTTAGCAATTGACGTTGCTTTTCACATCTTAGTATTTCAAAGCGAATTAAATTTTCTTTATTTAATTGTTTTGTTTTGTCATCTTTTTCTGGGTACAAATGTAAACCAGTGGATTCTTGAATCCTTTTGGTTCCAGTATTATAATCTAAATACAGGGCAATACTTCCTTTTTGAGGACGATTTCTTCTTTTTACATTAATCATAATTTTTTTATTTTCATTGATAAATTCCCTGTTAATAACGAGGATGAGAAAAAAAAACATCAAAAAAATTAATAAAAAACAAAAGAATTACCGTACCCGAAAATGTACCCATTTTTATATAAACTACTATAAAATAAAGTAAAGAAGAATAAAACGGAGTTCAATCTAAACAAAGTGTTAAAGAGTTTTTATACTAGGGTTTTGTTCCTTAATTTGTGCCTGTTCTGGGCACATAACCCGCTTTAAAAGCGGGTTTTTTTATGCTCGTTATTTGTGTTTTTTGTCTCAATTAAAGTTGATTTTGTCAGACAAAAAAGGTGAATATTCCGACAAAAAAGATTCCATAACTCTATCCATATTAAATAATAAAACTAAAAAAGCATCATTATTCATGTAGCCTTAAAAGTTGTCATGAATAAACTAAAAATCCATACTTTTCAGAGCTAGATTCAGGTACAGTTGCCCTACCAATGCGCTGATGAATTAAAAATTTTAAGCTAATTATTTCAGTAAGCAGTCTAATCTAAATCATACATAAATGCCACCCAAAAAGCACAACCTAAACTAACTATGTATGTTTTTGGCCTTGTATTATAGATAGATTGACGTTTTTTTTATTAGTAAACTCATAGAGCAAATGTTCGGTAAAAGTGTGTTATGAGACCATAGTAAAAAATGGGAACGCCCTTGAAATAAATATTTCAAGGGCGTTTTAATTAAAATTAGACTACAAATCGTTTATCATTAAACTTTAAACATTCGCAACTAGTAGTCCACCACTTGTTCTTGAATGGTAGCTGGAATGTTTCGCCACTCGTACTGTTGCGTGCGGAGTTGCGGTTCGAAGCCTGCTTCGCTGATGGCATCCTGAATAGTTTTGTAGGTAAACCTATGCGGCGCACCTGCTGCACTTACCACATTTTCTTCGAGCATGATGCTGCCAAAATCATTTGCTCCTGCATGTAATGACATCTGTGCCGTTTGCTTGCCCACTGTTAACCAACTGGCCTGAATGTTTTTTACGTTTGGTAACATGATGCGGCTGATTGCAATCATGCGGATATATTCGTCGGGGGTAGTCAGGTTTTGAACGCCTCTTATTTTAGTAAGCAAGGTATCCACATCTTGGAATGTCCAAGGGATGAAAGCTAAGAATCCTTTTGCATCAGCAGGTTTCTTGGCTTGTATTTCTCTGATTTTTACTAAATGAATGAAGCGTTCTTCCAATGTTTCTACATGCCCAAACATCATGGTGGCACTGGTAGTAATGTTTAGTTTATGTGCTTGGTGCATGATTTCTAACCATTCTTCAGCACCACATTTACCCTTGCTAATTAATCTACGTACCCTATCAATTAATATTTCTGCTCCTGCACCTGGCAACGAATCCATACCAGCATCCTTCAAAGCCTTTAGTACTTCGGCGTGTGTACTTTTTTCTAGCTTGGTAATATGTGCTATTTCTGGCGGTCCGAGTGTGTGTAGTTTGATGCTTGGAAACTCTTGTTTGATGGCCTTAAAAGTATCTACATAATATTTTAAACCTAACTCAGGATGATGTCCGCCTTGCAATAACAATTGGTCGCCACCCCAACTGATGGTTTCAGAAATCTTTTTACGGTAGGTATCCATGTCGGTTACATAAGCTTCCGCATGACCGGGAATACGGTAAAAGTTGCAAAACTTACAGTTTGCAATACATACATTGGTGGTATTTACGTTTCTATCTATCTGCCAAGTGACTTTTCCGTGGGGTACTTGAATTTTTCTGAGTTCATCTGCCACGAACATCAAATCGGTAAGCGGTGCTTGTTCGAACAAAAACATTCCTTCTTCTACACTCAAAAATTCAAAAGCCAGTGCCTTCTTGTATAAATCTGCTAACTGCATGGTATAATTTGTTTTGAAAGGGAACAAAGGTAGGGGTGTAAAGTTGAGTAAAAGAAGCGGTTTGAAAGATTAACCACAAAGAAAACGAGGAAAAACACAAGGGACACAAGGATTTATCGTCAATATTATAAAGGTTATAGCCCAAGTACTTGTGTATATCGTAATATTTGAAAAAAACTTCTTCTACCCTTTTTACTCTAACTTAGGAGTAAAATAAACTTATTTTTCTTATTGATCCAATTCTTTAAACTCATTTTCAATATCTTCTATTTGTGGAAGCAACGACTTTAATTCTTCGGGTATTGCTTTACTTATCTGATAATCTGATATGCCAATAGCATTATTGTAACCCTTTAAGGCATACTCGGCAATTACTTCGTTTTTTCCCTTACAGAGCAATAATCCAATTGTATCATTATCTTCTGTGGCTTTCAATTTATCGTTTACTAAGTTTACATAGAAGTTTAGTTGGCTTGCATCACCTGGTTCGAAGGGACGAGCTTTTAATTCTACTACCACATAACAATGCAGCCTTGTATGGTAAAACAACAAATCTGCATAAAAATCATCACCACCAATTTCAAAATGAACCTGTCTGCCAACAAAAGCAAACCCTTGTCCTAGTTCAAGTAAAAACTTGGTGATATGGCTAGCTAACTGTTCTTCTATATTGCGCTCATCTGCTTTTTCTTTCGCTTGAACAAAGTTGAAGATGTATGGATCTTTCAATAAATAATTAGCAAAATCTGATTGTGATGGAGGAAGTGTACGGTTAAAATTTGAAATCTTTTTAGCACTTACCTGCCTTTCAAATAGTCCGCTTTCAATTTGCATGGCTAGTACATTCCGACTATTGCCATGCTCTAAACTATTCAACATATACCAGAACCTTTTTCCAAGATGTGGCTCCTTATCCATCAAAATTATATGATGACTCCAAGTTAAACGGGCAACTATTGAACCTAAGAAAAGTTGTTCATCTTTTTGTGGAGCAACAGTATCTGTTTGATTTTGTAATTGTGCAACAGGTTGTTGCACAATTACAAAATTGTCAGAATGCGTATGAAGTAAGCTTGTAAATATTTGTTGTAAAATGGAGTCATTGCTAGCAATCTGACTTTCAATAGAAATAAAATTCTCGATAATGGTCAAAGGATAATCAGTAGAAAACTTTCTCATGTATTTTAGGTTTCTAGTAGAAAACCCTTTTAGATTGGGTAATTCTTTCTTGATATCTGCTGCCAATAAATCAATTATTTTGCTTCCCCATCCATTTGCTTGTTGATTTGCGAGTATTTAATTACCCAATTGCCAATACAATAATAGCATCTGACTATTCGCAGCCATTACGGTCTTAATCTGTGCATGCTGTATTTTAAATTTAACCTCTTGCAACAGCTCTTTATATTCATTAAACTTGATGCGTATCATTCAGTAAAAGATTAAAATATTAAAACAACACTACATATCAATTTCTAGCTTCAAATTATCTCTAAGCACTCTTAGCAATGGGTATTGCTCGGCAATACGCTCAAAACGTTGCTTACTATTTAGTTGTTTTACGGTTGGGATGGTTTCTCTTTCTGTTTCGTTGATGAAGAAATTGAAGGTAAGAAGCCTATTGTGATAGTGTCTTTGGAGGTATTCTAGTACAATAGATTTTTCTTGTTCAATGAACTTCTGTTGTAGAGTACTATCTACTTTAACCAAGAAAATAGAGTCATCCACAATCTCTAAAGTGGCAGTAGAGAAAGCATTGGCCTGCGATATTTTATTCTCCTCTTTTATTTTACTGGCAAAGTGATCCCAATGCGGTTGCAATGTTTCTAAAGTAATAGGAATAGGGTCTTTTACTTCCTGCACAGTATATCTATCACCATATTTACTACGCAAAGCATCGAGGATGCTTGCACCCTTGGGCAACGGCGTTTGAGTAGTAGCAGTAGTGGTTTGCGGTGCTTGATTGCTCATGTTTACCACTGGTGCCATACTTGGAGAAGTGGCTTGTGGGATAACAGGCTTCATGGCAGGTGGAGTCTGAGAGGCAGTAGGTGTTTGCCTTTTTTCTTCTACCAATAGCTTTCCACCAGAAGTAGGTACACTTGGAGGTGCAGTAATAATCTGGATAGAAGGAATGGGCTTGTAATTGATAGCTATGGGACCATCAACTCGTTTTTTTTTTACAATATTGCCATCTTGCAATGACAGTTCTATTGCCTGCTGCAAGAAGTTTAGCTTAATGATGGTCAACTCCACATGAAGGCGTTTATTGCGTGCCATCTTGAAGTTTATCTCTGCTTCGTTCAGTATGTTTAAGGCACTTACCAAATAACCTGCACCCACACTTGCGGCAACAGATTTATATTTTTCGTCCATCCCTTCCACCACATCTAGTAGCGAAATGGCACGGGCATCCTTACAAACCAAGATGTTTCTAATAAACTCAGCAAAACCATTCAGCACCATATCGCCTTCAAAGCCCTTGCGGTTTATCTCATCATACAATAATATTGCACCCGCCATATCCTGCGCAAGCAAGGCTTCTAGTAATTTAAAATAATAATCGTGATCGAGGATATTGAGGTGTTCCAATGTATTTTGGTAAGTAACCTGTCCACCCGTAAAGCTAACAATCTTATCCAAAATACTCAATGAGTCGCGCATACAGCCTTCGCTCTTTTGCGCAATTACTTGTAGAGCGGCTTTCTCGGCCTTGATTTGTTCCTTATCAATAATTTCTTGAAGATGTTCTACTGTATCATTGGTGGTAATTCTTTTAAAATCGAATATCTGACAACGGCTCAGTATGGTAGGCAATATCTTATGCTTCTCGGTAGTAGCCAATATAAAGATGGCATGAGCAGGAGGCTCTTCCAACGTTTTCAGGAACGCATTGAAGGCACTAGCACTCAGCATGTGTACCTCATCCACAATGTATACCTTGTATTTTCCGGCCTGTGGTGCAAAGCGTACCTGATCTACCAAGCTACGAATATCATCTACCGAGTTGTTACTGGCAGCATCTAATTCATGAATGTTCATACTAGCACCGGCATCGAACGAAACGCAACTATGGCATTTGTTGCATGCTTCTCCTTCGGGTGTTTTGTCTAGACAATTAATTGTTTTTGCCAATATACGGGCGCAAGTGGTTTTGCCCACACCACGTGGACCACAAAACAAAAAAGCATGCGCTAACTGGTTGTTTTTGATGGCGTTTTTAAGTGTGGTAGTAATGTGACTTTGTCCCACAACAGTATTAAAATTCTGGGGACGGTACTTGCGGGCAGAAACAATAAATTTTTCCATAACAGGCACGCAAGATAATAAATTTAGTTTTGAAATATAAGTGAAGAGTTATGAGTTTAGTAAGAAACAGGTTTGGGAATGAAGGATACTTTGGGGCATAAGAACTAGACAGAAAGTTGATTATTTGGGTAGAATGCAGCAGGGAAAAGAAGCACACGTGTTCTTTCATTTAGTTTCTCAACTCATTTCATTATTCATATCTAGCTCACCACAACTTTCAGTATCCAGCTTTGCGGGCCACGTTTTCCGGGGGTATTTTCGTAATAGCTGCGGTAGAAACAGGTTTTGCCCACATCGCCTTCCGTATGCGGAACTGCATATAGCTGATGCGTTACTTTCATGCCATTTGCAAACGGAATATCTGCATCATTTAGGTTGGCTTCCCCTACAAAACTCTCCAGATAAATGTCGTGTCCTTTGGGCATATCGGTACTTTCTGGTCTTGTAGGGTCATGAAAACGAAGTGTATGATTAAGGTGAGCATTCGTTTCCAAAGCCATTACAGGTGCATAATCCACCACTTTTATCTTGCTTCCCTTGCCGGTTGCCTGTCCTTTCAGGTTAAAAGTTGTTCTATCATCAGCCAAAAAAGCCGATGCCGGTATGTCGCCATAAATAACCCTGAACGCCGCTTCTATCAGCTTTCTGAGCCTACCTTTTTCCTGATTTACAAATTGGGTTTGTTTGGTAATATCCAAGTACAAAGTCCAGTTATCCTTCCATTTGTCCACCTCGTCAATTAATGCAATCAGATCATCATCTGATACTTTTAGCCTTGTTTGAAATTGAATCAACCAAGCCAAACACTTGATGATGTAATCGTTGAATGCTTCTTCTGCTTGTGGAAAAATATGCCTGTCTGCCATAGTATTTGTTTTATTAGTGAAATTATTTTTATTCATTAATAAGGCTTAAAAGGAAGAAAACGCTTCTTGATTTTAGTAATATGATATTTCGTTTTACATCCATCACGTGTGAGGAACATTTGCTCACACGTGATAGAAAACATTCCACATGTGATGAAACTTCGCCCACATGTGCGAA
The DNA here is from genome assembly GCA_947447825.1 of Chitinophagaceae bacterium. Taxonomy (GTDB): domain Bacteria; phylum Bacteroidota; class Bacteroidia; order Chitinophagales; family Chitinophagaceae; genus Parasediminibacterium. Next base: position 25,193 of record CANFLL010000045.1, read on the forward strand.
AGAATATATCACACGTGCGGAAACTTTGCTCACGTGTGAGGAATAATCGCTCACATGTGAGGAACTATTCCTCACATGTGAGCGATTCAAAAAATTAATCCAAAAAGATAAGAATTTGTTCTGAAAAGAAGATAAGAAATAACATTCGCTTATAACGCTACAACATAATATCAGTATGGGATATAAGGGTTTTGATGATAGATAAAAAGCAACCGTTGGCATATACATCCGTTAAAGGTAACTGTATAATGAAGGATGGGATGGATTTATTATTGAGAGATGATTTGGTAACTTTTTGGAAGTTGCCAAATCTTGCTATCGGTGGTTGATGGATGGATTTACCAACTTCTGAAAAGTTGGCAAATCGTGGTTGTGGAATGTTGATTTTACAACTTTTTTGGAAGTTGCCAAATCTTGCTGTGAGCCGTTAATTGACAGATTTACCAACTTATGAAAAGTTGGCAAATCGTGGTTTGGGAATATGGATTTGGTAACTTTTTTGGAAGTTGCCAAATCTTGCTATGAGCAGTTAATTGACAGATTTACCAACTTATGAAAAGTTGGCAAATCGTGGTTTGGGAATATAAAAATTTGGTATCATAACTTTAATGTAGATTCACTTGCTTATAGAAAATTGGCAAATTGATTATCACTAAAAAGAAAAAATGGCAAAGACGGAGCCTTATTACATAAAGTTTGAGGAGAATAAATTTTATCACGTTTACAATCGTTCTACAGACAAACAACCAATGTTTCGTAATGAGGGTAATTATGAATTTTTTTTGAAGCAATACGATTATTATCTATCGCCCGTAGTTGAAACATTTGCCTACTGTTTGCTAGGAAACCATTTCCATATTTTATTTAGGGTAAAAGACCTAACTGGTTTGGACTTGGAAACACTACAAAAATTTCCTGACATTCAAAATCCACACACTAAAGACCCAAAATCTATTCATGATATTGTTTGTCATCAGTTGCGTAAATTTTTTCAGTCCTATTCAATGGCTTTTAATAAGCAACAACAAAGGATTGGGGCATTATTTCAAAAGCCATTCAAGCGGGCTCTGGTTGATAAGGATGCTTATTTTATGCAATTGGTTTATTACATCCATTCAAATCCACAGCACCACAACCTTACAGACGATTTTAGAGAATGGAAATGGAGTTCGTATAAAAGAATCCTGATTGATAAGCCCTGTAAATTGAATAAGAAAGATTTATTGGAATGGTTTGGTGATAAAGATAAGTTTATGCAATATCATTCAGAAATCCAAAAAGTGACTGCTAAGGAAATAATGTTGGACGATGATTGATTTGGTAACCTTGATTTGGTAACTTTTTGAAAGTTGCCAAATCTTGCTGTCGGCGGTTGATGGATGGATTTACCAACTTTTGAAAAGTTGGCAAATCATGGTTGTGGAATGTTGATTTGGTAACTTTTTTGGAAGTTACCAAATCTTATAATCAATGGTTGATGGATGGATTTACCAACTTCTGAAAAGTTGGCAAATCATGGTTGTGGAATGTTGATTTGGTAACTTTTTTGGAAGTTACCAAATCTTATAATCAATGGTTGATGGATGGATTTACCAACTTCTGAAAAGTTGGCAAATCATGCGTATCACCCTACCATTCGGTGTGTACTTTACTATTATATTTGTTGGAGAGATGGGTTTATTGAATATCATCTGAAATGAATGACAATTATGAACCTTCGGGACTTTAAAAAAAAGGCAATTCTCGCTATCGTACTTTTATTATTGGCATTCATTATTGGAAAAATAACATCACGTTTTGAATGTACTTCACGCAGATACATTTATCATTATGGTTTCTTTGTGTGCTTGTTTTTACATGCTGGAGCTTTGGTGACATCAGTAGTAAACTCTGCAATAATAATTGCTAGATTAAAACATGAATTTAAGAATACTTTTTGGCTAATATTTAGTTTGATACCACTTCTATTTTGGGTAATAATACTTTTTTTAATTTAATATGGGTAATCACATTTAATCGCACATTATTTGGGTACTCGCCTTGAGCATGAGGGATTGAAGTGGAAATACTTTTTTTTAAATTCCACTGTTATATTTACAAAGTTGAAGAATGAATATCACATCCAAATAACTGGATTGAAAAAATAATAGCATGTCTGATTTTAAAAATTTAAATAGTGTAATTGGTAATGGTAAGTCTTATAAAGTACCTATCTATCAAAGAGATTATTCATGGAGAAAGAATGATGAAGTAGAAGACCTTTGGAATGATATTCTTGAATTGGAAATTGAAAAGAGCCATTACATGGGATACCTTGTTTTGCTTGCAGAAAATAAAACTGATGAGTCGTATCTGATTATTGATGGTCAACAGCGATTAATTACTCTTTCAATCCTCACTTTAGCAGTTACGAGGTTATTAAAAGAGTGGGCGGAAGGAGGTATTGAAAAAGAGTTAAATGAAGAAAGAAGAAAAGAGGAAATAAGGAGATATTTAGGCAATGTGGATACTTCTGCAACAGGCACAGGCTCTTTTTTACCAATTATTCCAAAACTTACTTTAAATAGAAATAATGATGATTTTTATAAAAGCTACTTAATGCAATTGAGGCAGCCAACATCTTTAAGTAGGCAGAAACCTTCTGTTAAATTAATGCAGCAAGCATTTAATTATTTCTATGAAAAATTAAAAGAAAAGTTTGAGAAAGAAAAAAGCGGAGCAGCTTTAACCCAGTTTTTAGAGAAAACCATCGGAACGGGTTTGATTTTTACGGTCATAGAAGTTTCGGATGATCTTGTGGCATTTAAGGTTTTTGAAACCCTGAATGCAAGAGGTGTTAAACTTTCTCCTGCTGATTTATTGAAAAATTATTTATTCAGTAAGGCTGCAAAAAGAGGTGAAATTGATTTGGATGAAGCAGAAAGAAGATGGGTTAATATTTCAAATGCACTAGCCAATAGTGACATTACTACGTTTATTAGGCATTATTGGAACAGTAAATATAAAATTGCCCGCCATGCTGGGCTTTTTAAAGTAATTAAAGAAAAAGTGAATGATGCGGATGAGGCATTTGATTTTTTAGACTCTCTAGAAAAACAGGCTGAATTTTATACGGGTTTTGATACGCCGTTTGATGATTCTTTATGGGACAAAGAGGAAAGGAAGTACCTGCATGTGATAAAACTATTGGAGGTAACAACCTGTTATTCACTAATGCTTTCTTTTTTAGCAAATCTTCCTAGAAAAGACTTTGCTAAACTACTTAACGAAATTGCAATTATTTCTTTACGATATAGCATTGCGCAACTAAATCCTAATGAGGCTGAGGTTGCATATTCTAACATTGCTAACCAGATTTATGATAAAAAGCTAACAGATGTAAAAGGTATTATACTTGCATTGAAAAATATTTATGTTGACGACAAAGCCTTTGAGAGTGCATTTGCAACAGCCCAAATTAATACAAAAAGAAAGAAGCAACTTGTAAAATATTTATTAATTAAACTAGAAAATCAAATTGCTAATTCCGACTATTCTGATGAAGATTCGCAGGCAACAATAGAACACATTTTGCCAGAAAACCCTAGAAGCGTTTGGGAAGATTCCTTTAAACCTGATTTGCAAGATGAGTATATTTATAGATTGGGAAATTATGCGTTACTTTCTGCCAGCACTAATAAAAAGCTAGATAATGAAACCAGGTTTGCCAACAAATTGGATGTTTATAAGCAATCACCTTATAAAATAACAAAGGAGTTTTGTTTATATGAAGAGTTTACACCAAAAGAATTGCAGGCTAGGCAAGCCAAATTAGCAAAACTTGCAAAAGGAATTTGGAAGAGTTCTTTCATAGGGAACTAATACACTAAGCAATGACTTTATGCAGCTTCACAACACCAAAGGGATAGTTTTACGGACGGTTAAATATGGCGAGACAAGCATTGTTTCTACTATTTACACCGAACTTTTTGGTGTGCAGAGTTATATTGTGAAAGGTGCAAGACAAGGAACTAAAAAAACACAGGGCAAGGCGACATACTTTCAGGCGGCGGCGATTTTGGATATGACGGTGTTTCATGATGAACAAAAGAACCTACAATATATAAAAGAATATAACTGGGCTTATCCTTACCAATCTGTTCTGTTTGACGTAGTGAAAAACTGTGTGGCAATGTACATGGTGGAAGTTTTGCAACATACCCTTAAACTACCAGAAGCCAACCCCGACCTGTTTTATTTGGTAGAAAACACCTTGCAGCAACTAGACAAAGGCTGCGACGCACTTACGGCCAATTTACCATTGTATTTTATGCTGCACCTTGGAATGCAAATGGGCTTTCAGATTCAAGGAAAATACAGCGAATCAACACCGATTCTTGATTTATACGAAGGCTTCTTTCTTTCAGAAACGCCTATTCATGCCTATTATCTTACAGATGAACTAGCGGAAATTTCTTCTCAGCTAAACAATATCTCCCTTTATAGCGATTTAGAAACCATTAAACTAAACCGCAATACCCGAAGAAAACTACTGGATGCTTTTGGGCAATATCTATCGCTTCATATCCCCGACTTTGGAACACTAAAAACACTGGCTGTGTTGCAGGAGATACTAGGATAGATATGAGTTATGAGTTTATGTTTTAACCTTTATAGGGCTTTGAGCCCTATAGAGGTTTTTCAACTATTTAAAGAATACGCTTTGCTTTACTGCTTGAAGAAATCTTTCCTTCTTTGGTTAACTTGCTGATGTTTACAATGCCGGGCTTTTTGCTTACCTCGAAGCTACCTAAACTATCATCCATTCCCAATGCTTTTGCTCCATTAATTGTTGCCCATTGAAGGATGGTAGCTAAGGGAATATGCGGAAAATGCTGGTTTATAGTAATCATTTCTGATAAAATGCTTAACTGATGATTACTTGCAAAACTATCTGTACCTAAAACAATGTTGCAATCATTTTGAAGGAATAAATCGATGGGAGGCAACATGTTTTCTATATACAAATTAGCATTTACACACAAACAAAAAATAACTTGTTGATCTGGAGACAATGCCTTTAATACATCAATATCCTGCTGAGAAGTAAACGTGTCATGCACTAATAAAAGCTTCGTTGGTTTACTGATAAGTGGCAAAACTGTTTGCAAGCTAGTGTTACCCGATGGTTGAAAGAATTGTTTTATATCCACACCAATGGTTTCATAAAGCAGGTTGAATTTCCCTTCTCCTGAAAGGAAAAATACATTCTCATCAGGTGTTTCTTGGTTGTGAATGGAGGATAATGGATTGTTTTCCAGATTATCTATCAATCCAAATAACTCTTTAGAAACTGAATAAGGGGCATGTGGCACAAGCGAAGTGCTATTGGGAAAGTGGGTTTTGAAAGTTTTATAAATTTCCATAGAAGTTTCAAAACGCATTTGTGCAATGGCAGGTGAGAAGCCGCTTACTTCAATAAAATTGTGGTATTGCAACTTACTCTTTTGCTTTTGAGGGAAAGTAAGCGTATTGTTGCTTATGTCTCCCACGGCAACAATACCAGAATTGAACATGGCATCATCTGCATGTTGTATTGCAGCAAATATCTCATCTTCTGTTGCGTGCCGTTGCTGTAGGATAGAGAGAATAAATGGAATAAGACCAGTATTTTCTGGAATCAATCCTTTCATGTGACTTAATTCTAGGTGGCAATGGCAATTGATAAATCCTGGAGAAAGGATTCCCTCATAAATCTGCACTCCTTCGCCGGCATCAGTTATTGAAACAATATCTACTATTACACCTTCCTTATTTGTAATCAACACGCTATTGCCATCTAACAATGTTTTCCCATCAAATAAATAATCGCCTCTATATTTATTATATCCCACTACTAATTGTTTGTTTAAGCAGCAAAGTTTGGGAGAAATGCAATAATGCTAGAAGGAAATTTACTGACTCACCGTTTTATAAACTCCTACAAAGTATTTTTTCAAGGTGGTCAACTTCATTTGATTGTCTGTAATGGCTACTTGTTTATATTCTTTAAAAGCGCCTTTTTTATCAAGAAAGCCAACAACACAACTGTAATCATTCTTTCCTTTATGTATTTCTAGTTTAGGCTGAATGCCAAAGTTTGGAATTTCGAGGGTATCTTTTTCATCTAACTCTTTATATTTCATACGGAGTATATATTTAAATCTGAACTTAGTTTCATAAGCTGAAACGGAAAACTTCCAATGATTCAATGTATCTTCCAATGGTTTCAGATACGCTGCTACTGCTACTGGATTAATTTTACTGCGCATTTCAGACACTGTATCATTGGTAATGTATGTAGTTGATTCATTAACATACGATTCTTCGTGTAACTGTTTGCAGCATACTACAGATAATACAAAGGCTAGCAAGACAATTGTTTTTTTCCAGTTCATAGTTGTTTTTTTAAATAAGTTTAGGGGGGCGAAAAAAGGCGAAAATATTGTTACAGTACGCTCATTCAAAAAATAATATATTCTATGTGTACGTTGATTGAGGAATGTAACATTTAGGAAGGTACTATTTCGAAGATTACGGCTTTCATTTATGGCATTATTAGGTTTAAAATTGATTGAATATTGGCTTTTCTACCTCAAAGAAAAGCATTGTCCTCAATGATTGTGTGGTTAGAAGCCTACAATCTTTCGCTTTTAATACGCGTTAATATGCGTCTCTGCATTCGCCACGTAATTTGTAAAGAGAAAAACTTTTATGCACCGAATTTATATCATCTTTTAAACAGCTATCATGGAAATTGGACGCAGTAAGTTGTGCGTTTTAAGTCAAAAAAGACACTTTATAGGTTACTCTTCTGGGGTTATTTAGCATGAAGCACACAAAGAAAAAACAAAGGATACTAAGGTTTAGAGTTCCCAATGGTAGTTCTGAAAAAATAATACATCAAAATCTTGGTGTTCTTGGTGAAAGCCTTAGTGACCCTAGTGGTTAAATATCCCCCTGAATAGTTACCTCTATAGCAACTAAAGATGCTCTATTTATTTTTACAACATTACTATGAATTTGTTAGTAATTATGGAAACAAAGAGTTATCCCATCTCCAATATTGTGAGAGCTGAATTTATCCATCCATTCATTTCCAATTTCTTCATTTTTTTTCACACCTTCACCGCTTAAATACATCTGGGCTAAAAGATATTGTCCGTGAGGATAGTTCTGTTTTGCTGCTTGCTCTACCAATTCCAATGCTTTCGAATAGTTCCTTCTGGTTCCTCGGCCTTTCAAGTACATTAACGCAGCATAATATTGAGATTTAGCATGACCTAGTCTTGCAGCCTTTTCATAGAGTGACAAGGCTTTTTCAAAGTTATTATATCTAGTTTCTTCTTCAAATGCTTTTTGAAAGATTGACTCAACATCTTTATTGGTTGAAAAAAGTAATTTAATTATACTCATCCTGTCATTTTAAGTCCATTGAATAATAATTTGTTAAGCTTCTATACCAGATAAGAAAGTTGTAAAACTGCAAATGGGTGGGGCATTGCAGTTTTGTTATAAAAGAAATTGTAGCTCAGTCCTAAAAACCTTTTCTACCCTTCTTTAGATATGACCCTTTGTTATTAAAAATAGCTGCTTTTATTTCAATTTGTTTCACAATTTTCTGTGCTTTTTCTATATTAAAGGGATATTTCTGCTGAAACAATCAATTGAAAAATAAATTCAAATAAGGAAATACCATTTGTGCCTACACAAAAATAGAGTCCAGCTATCATTTAAAACTTGTATAAACAAACCACACAACATCACTTTTCTCAAACAAAACTTACTGTTAAGAAGTGTTTGAAAATATCGGGTTGTAACAAGGGCGCATAAAAGTTTTTCACTTTTAAGACGCATTGATATGCGTCTTTACCCAGCCACATAATTTGTAAAGCGAAAAATTTTTATGCCTATTGTAACTAATAACATCATATTGTTTTACCCCCATTATTTTAGCCTAATAAAATTGAATGCTAATATCCTATATTTTTGCCACACAATTGCACCATATAACTATTAACTATGAACGTAATATCACGGAGAAAATTTTTGACAGCAGCAAGTTTAACAACTATTGCTGTTGCTGCATCTGGCATTAGTGGAAAAATGCCTCCACAAAAACAGAGTTTAATGCACGTGGTTTATTACTGGCTTAAAAATCCAGATAACGATGCAGATAAACAAAAGCTTATTGAGGGATTGCATGAACTAGTAACCGTTAAACAAATTAAGTATCATCACATTGGTATCCCACAAAAATTTGTTGCCGACGATCCATTGAAAAATTACCATGTTTCCTTACTAATGGTGTTCGATGAATCTGGTGATATAGATGTATATCATAAAGACCCAATTCACCAAAAGTTTGTTGCAGAATGTGGTCAATTATGGTCAAAGACAATTAAGTTTGATTCCTTGGGTGTTTAAATTTTATTGTTTAAATCGCTTCCTAGTTTAAAAATTGCCTTAACCATCTAGCAATTGAAATAATAGTTTAGTAGTAAACATGCTGTTTTTCTTTGGTTACCACTCAGGAAAAGTTTTACAACAAGGCACAAAAAATTTCACAAAGTTTGAAATTAGCAACCTCATGTTCCCTGTTTATATAACTTTTACGAAGAATCAATTTGTCACTCATTGCACTAATAAAAACGAATAAAACACATTAGTGTTTATTAGTGCAATGAGTGGCGAACCACCTTATTCATCTCCACTCAGAAGAAATTATCTAGATAGCACACTAGGACTGTGCCTTGTTAAATAATGAAATATTACTGAAGTTTAATGACTATCCGCTATTTGGTAATTCTAATTAATTTAGTATTTTTGACTAAATAAATAAGCAATGAAACTAGCGAACTTCTTTAATGATTATTCGGATGAACAGAGTTGTAAAGCTTTCTTCAAGTCAAGTCGTGAATCTTTTGGG
>CANFLL010000046.1 GCA_947447825.1 Chitinophagaceae bacterium
ACAGTTTTGCTCTCGTCTTTCACATTTTCGATACTTCATCAACGGTTCATTTACATTCAACTCCATTACACGCACCTGATGCCTTGCGACACCTTTTAACCCAAACGCTCAATACCGTTTCTTTTCAAAACAGCACCTTTGGGCGGTTTGTACACTCCTGCTGTAAGGCGTGTACGATAGACCTACTATCATCATTCATACAATTACGAAACAATCGCTTGCGCTCTTGTTTCTCGTGACACACTGAACTTTGTGGTAAAGCTCCTGAGTGGTAACTTTTTGTGTCTTTGTGTTGAGAAAAAAAATACTGTAACTATTAAGGGGGTATTATTTCTTTAGAACTACCATTAGGGGACTGCGAAGCCTTAGTTTCCATAGTTTTTTTCTTGTGTACTCAGTGGAAAATAATCCCTGAACAGTTACGAAAGTAATTGTTTTGATTTGGTAGGCAAAAAGGAGGAGGAGGATCTATTTCATTTCAATCTCACCCAAGTGTAGATATGCAACGTAAAAAAGATTCTAATTCTCCTTTGCACGATATTTCTTTGCGTACTTTGAAGTTAAATATCCCTCATAAAAAACTATGAAAAGTGACGTTTACTTCAATTCAACTAGACAAAACCAACAACTTTGGACTTATGACTTTGACTTTCAACTTTTGACTTATGACTCTCGACTTTTGACTTTTGACTTATGACTTTTCACTTTTCACTTTCAACTTATGCCCCCCTTAATGGTGCATCAATTTGGTAATACTGTTAAACAAAGTGTTGGTACTGGTAAGAATAACAAGCACTCCCACACCAATCAAAACTTTCTTTACAGGTATTTTTCCCACTAGTCTTGCTGCAATTGGTGCTGCAATCACACCGCCGAAGATTAAACCAAGTACATCAAAAATTGGGATGTGTTTAAGAAGTATAAAGAAAGTTGTGGCACTAGCAAACACTACAAAAAACTCAGCTAAACAAACAGACCCTATCACATAGCGGGTGCTTTTACGTTTAGAGATTAGGGTACTGGTAACCAACGCCCCCCAACCACCGCCAGCAAAAGCATCTAGAAAACCACCAGCACTAGCTAACCAGCCTGCCCCCTTCACTTTATCTTGCTGAATACGTTTACTAAATGCTTTACGAATAATGTAATAGCCTAAATAGATAGTATAGAACGAAAGTGGAATACGTACATAAGTAGAATATTCCTTTGCATAAACAGCCAAGGTAGCCCCCAAAACTGCACCAAGCACACCCGGAATAACGAGTGCCCTAAAAAGCTTTTTGTTGACATTTCCAAAACGATGGTGACTGTAGCCAGAAACACCACTACTAAAAACCCTAGCCGAGTGAACCCTACTACTAACTATTGCTGGGTTTACGCCAATGGCTAATAAAAAAGTAGTAGAGATGGTACCATAACCCATTCCTAAGCTGCCATCAGTCATTTGTGCAATGAAACCAGCCAACATCATCAATAAAAAAGAGTTTAAATCAATGTATTGCGGTAGAACTTTAATACCTGTTTCTATTGCATTATAAGGAATAAATGTAAATAAAGCATGCCCAACAATCATAAAAACAAACGCAAGCAAACACCATTTTACAATTTCTTGCCATTTCTTTTGCTCTGGCTTGTCGTACTTTATTTGCTCTTGTTTCTCAACAAGCGTTTTGGTGACTTCATTCAAAGTGTTCACTTTATTTTCGAAATCGCCCTTCAATTGGTTTCGGTATTTCTGCATATTATCTAGCAGTTCATCAATTTGTTCGGGCAACACCTCATTCATCAATTCCTTAACTCGCTTGGCAATCGTTGGCGACTTTCCATTAGTGGAAATAGCAATTTTTAAATTTCCCTTTTTAACGATACTTCCTAAATAAAAATCACATAAGTCTGGCTTGTCGGCAGCATTAATTAATAATCCTTTTTGTTTAGTATCTGAAGCAATGATGGTGGCTAATTCAATATCATTAACTGCGGCAATAACCAAATCTTTATTGTCAATATCGGAAATATGATAAGCTTTCTCAACTAACTTAATGTTGGGATAATTTGAAGCAAGGTTTTTTATGTCTTCACTTATAGTGATGCCCACTAACGTAATGTTTGTAGCTGGAGAATTATTCACAACCGCTTGAAGCTTTTCGAGACCAATAAATCCGCCCCCTACTATCAGCAATTGAAGCTTTTCTAACTTTAAGAAAACTGGGAATAGTGTGTTTGTTTGTTTCAAAAGTACTTCCATTAGCCTACAAAAATAGTGGGTTGGAATTATAACAGCAACTTTAATTTATACTGTAGTTTTCTCTTTAAGCTCACGAGCATTTGTGTGAAATGAGTGTTTCATTAATAAGAAAAGAATATTGCTTAAATAAATACTGTGAAATCCATATTGTTGTTTGACTTAATACCGAACACTTATCACTTAAAGTTTTCCAAGAAATCTATTCGTTAGGCTCAATATGAATTAAAACATATCCTAATTGAGGAATTTCCTGTAGAAGGGTATCTTTTAAACGGTGCGCTATTATATGCCCCCTTTTCACTGTAATGTCTGCCAAAACAGTTGCATGTAAATCAACCTGAAACAACATTCCTGCTTTTCTAACATAGCATTTTTCAGTACCCACAACACCTTCCACGGTAAGAGAAACTTTTCTAATTTCTTCCACAAGATCATCATAAAGATGCTCGTCCATAATTTCCCCAAGCGCAGGTCTAAAAATGAGGTAACTATTATAGAGAATAAACCCCGATGCAAACAAAGCTGCCCAATCGTCAGCAGTTTCATATCCTTTGCCGAAATACAAAGCAATTGAAATACCCACAAAAGCCGCAATAGAAGTAATTGCATCGCTTCTGTGATGCCAAGCATCTGCTTTTAGAGATGAGCTATTGGTGTCATTAGCCTTTTTCATCACTAACCGAAAAGAGATTTCTTTCCAAACAATTAATGGCGCAAGCACAAACAAAGTCCAAACCTTCGGTAAAGGGTGTGGGTTTCTGATGTTGATGATGCTTTCATAAGCAATAACTGTAGCAGAAGTAATGAGAAACCCAACCACTAAAAATGTAATTAATGGTTCTGCACGACCATGTCCATAAGGATGATTTTTATCGGCGGGTCTGTTTGCATACTTCAGACCGAACAACACTAAGAAAGAAGAAAATATATCTGTTGTAGATTCTATTGCATCTGCAATGAGGGCATAGGAGTTGCCAAAAATCCCTGCAAGAACTTTAATTATAGCCAGAGTTGCATTACCGATAATGCTAAAGTAAGTTGCTTTAATTGCTATTTGTTCGTGGGGAGTTGCCATAAAATATCCAGTGGTTGTATGCTACGTTTATGCAAAAGGAACAAATATATGTTCCATAATTACATGCAACATTCTAAACGCATTTAAACAACTTCCACTCCCATTACCAATTATTCATTAACACCTCCTACATCTTCTTTCTTTTTAGGATCCATCATCTCCATTAGTTTCAATCCTAATAAGCCATCCATTGCAGAACCGCCACCATTATTTCCTCCAATTAGTACGTCGGGTATTAGTTTTATGTTGCCTTTAGCTAACTCTTCGGTGATCTTGTAGCGAGTAAAGTTTTCTCCACCCAATGCTTTCACTGCTAATTCATACGCTTCTGCTGTCGATTTACCAATGGCTAATATCTTACCCGCTTCGGCACTACCTGTTAAGGATATTTGTTCTGCTTGTGCGGCAGCTTTCAATTTAATCGCCTCCGATTCTGCTTGCGCTCTAGCTTTTGTAGCTTCAGCTTCTGCAAATGCACGCATCTTAGTAGCTTCTGCTTCGGCTCCAACAGCTAGTTTTACACCAGCAGCATCACCTTCCGACTTTTTCACAGTAGCACTTGCTGTTCTTTCTGCAATCTCCACACTCTGTTGCGCCTTCACAATATCCTTTTGCATATCCGCAATGGCAGTTTCTTTTTCCATACCCTGCCTTGTTTCCTGTGCTTGCTTTTGGGTATCGTAAGTAACTTTTTGTTCTTCCGCAATCTTTCTATCAGTCAAGGTTTTCATCAACGATTCTGGCGGAACAATATCACCTATTAACGTATCCACAGCCGTTACATTGTATTCATCCAATACTTTTTTAATCTGCTCTTTGGCAGATTCTTGTCTTTCTTTTCTAGTGCTTAAAAAGGAAATTACATCACTATCCTGCGCAGAGTTACGAAAATAGTTACCAATAGTAGGTTCCAAAACCTGCGAAACTAAGTTAACCATATTACCAAAACGAGCGATAACCTTTGGTGCTTCCGTGTTAGGAACGTGAATAATTTGAGAAACATCCAAATTAAAAGGAAAACCATCTCTTGAACGAACAGTAATGGTAGAGAGGTTTTTATCCAGATTATGTGCTTCACTGCGTCCACTTGCCCAGTTAAGAACAAGATTGGTTGTGGGTACTAGTTCCACTTTTGTGGTATATTTATTAACTGGATATTTTCCAGGTCCCAAAGGTTCAGCCCAAACACCTTTGAATCCTTTTTGTACTATGTTGCCATGTTTAAAATCTGCGCCACTCGTGTCCACTCCTTCTTGACCAATGTAGGAAATGACAACACCGACATAACCAATTGGAATGTCTGTCATTGGTGTTTCTTCCACCACCACAGCCCATGGATTTAAGTAGTACGAACCAGCCAATATAACCTGTGGTTGCAATCCTCGGTTACCACTACTTTTAATGAACTTATCAAAGTCCTGAAAATTATTGTGCCCTTCCACTAGTTTACCTGCAATCTGGCCTTCTTCAATTGGCAAACCGTCCAATGCAGTAACGATGCCAACCATACTTTCCTGAATCCGCACCATATCAGTAACTGAAACCTGAAACAATTGGGTATTTATCCGATAAGACCCTGTGGTTATAAAGGAAGTCTGCCGTCCTTTTTGTCCGCCATTATTTAGGAAAGCCTCTGCATCCTGAAAGTTATCACAGTCCACATGATGCGCCAAAATATTACCTGTAGGAATCTCCGCACCATCTTTTGCCATGATTAATCCTATCTGTCCTTCGGGAATGATGGTAAATTTTTCCATCGTAACACCATATTGCCAGAACCATTTACCAAAGTATAAACCAGGTGCTAATGCTTTTGCCTGAAAACCAGCTTCACCTTTTGTTGCAATAATTCGCCCATCGGGTAAAGATTTATTAAGACCAAACAAAACAAACTTTTTAGTAACAAGACCAATTTTGTCTTCAGGAACGATGACCATTCCGAATAAAAAACGAAGGATTAGTTTGTAGCAAACAATGGCTACAACAAGTAAAATTAACCACCAAAAACCAAGGATTGGGTTAGACATTTTAAAGATTTATATTAAGTTTCAAATTTAGTAGGAATGCAAATACGAATTATCTATAAAGACTATTTTTATTGAAATATTTCAAAACAAATTACAATTAAGGGGGCATTTTAGCCAACAGGAATACAACTATTTAATAAAGAGCATAAAGAGGGAGTGTAGGATACAATTTGTGTAGAATTGCCAATATGAACTTTAAGCTTAGAATTAAGCTCCAATCCAAAAAATCAGCATTTCAGTCTGAGCTAATTAAAGGGGCAAACTAGATAATTTTGGTTTCGACAAACGCAACCTGATAACTGTTATTAAATAAGTTGTATGATTGATAATTGGCAATTAAAAAAAGCTTAATCAACCGATGTGTGCAACCGTGCCACTGAAGCAAAACAACCCAATCTACCATTCTTGTGTCCATTTTTACTTTATTATGTTCTCGGTGGTCAATCACCAAGGGAATCTTCAAAATGAAGTGAGCAATTTTCATTTCAATACGGTGTATTTTTGATTTATTACTTTCAACCTTCGAAGTAGTGCTAGTCATGTTAAAACATTTTAGTCTGTTATGTTAAATATTCAGTAAAAATCCATATTTTTATTGCTTCAAACGATTGATACATTTATACATTGCCATTTAATGAAAAAACTTTCCGCCATTTTTTATTTATTGCTTAAACCTATTGCCCATATAACCGATGAATCCAGAAGAAGAACCTTAATACTTGGATTTATAGCAGTTGTGGCTGCTTTGTTTACTGGTATAATTGATTTCTTTCACCAGTTAGCTATTTCCACTTTACTAGACTTTTTGTTAGCGACAGGTTTTTCCATCCTAGTATTAATTGACTACAAACAATGGAACATTAATGTTAAGATTGGCTATCTTCTGGTGTTTAATGTGTTCATATCGCTGGAAGTATTTGTTGAAGGTGTTGCTACAGCGTCTTACATGTATTTTTTTGTTGCCATAGTGTCTATGGCATTTATGCTAAATAAGAAAGGCCGATCAGATCCATACATACCTTATTATTTAGCCTTTATAGCCCTCAGTTATATTCTATGTATTTATTACGCCCCCCAAAAGAGCCAGTTAGAAATTATTTCAGACAGTTTAGCTAGAGAAATTTTTATTACTAACGGAATAACGGTAATTGTCTTGCTCTCGATGTTTACTTATGTGGGGGTGAAAATGGAAAAAGATATTAGATTGGCTCTTTCTATTGAAAAAAATAGAGCTGAAGCACACGAGACAAAAGTGTTGCTCCAAAATACACATTTAAAAGAAATTGCTTTTATGAGTGCCCATTCATTACGATCTCCATTAACCAATATATTATCCATTTCTAAACTAATAAACATAGACGCTATAACCTCCGAAAGAGATAAACTTTTAATTCAACATCTTCGAAGTTCCTCACTTGAATTAGACAGAGTTATTCATGAGATTGTGGCCAAAACAGCTTCTGCAAATGAAAAAGATAATACTGATTTTGTGATTTAACGTAAATCTATTTATTCCAAAAATCCTTATTTACCTGAAAAATAAGCGATAAGAATCATTGAAAGTTGAATTTGTACGGCTGATAGATTTACATTTGATTCAATCTGAGATATTGCTAATCATCTTTGGTTTGTGAGTATTATTTACACATTTGAAACGAAAATAGATTTTAATGGTAGTAGCAAAACACTTTAAATGGGAAGCGGCACACAGAATTCCTTGGCATAATGGCAAATGCAAACACCTGCATGGCCACTCGTATAAAATGATAGTTGAATTTGAAGGGGAACTAAATGACAATGGCATCGTGATTGACTTTAATGATTTGAAAGCAATGGTAAAATCGCACATTGAAAGAATAGACCATACCACCATAATTTCAGAAAAAGATTCGGAACTAAAAGAAGTGTTTGATGATAAAAACTGGAAATATTATCTTCTGCCCTTCGATTCAACGGCTGAAAATCTGTGTAAATATTTTGCGAACCTAATTATTACTGAAAATGAAGCTTTTCTTTTGAGCAATAAAATAGAATGGGTTGGGGTAAAAATCTATGAAACTGAAACAGCTTATGCCTACACAAAAATTGTGTTAGGGGAGATTTAAGGTTAATTTATCCTGCTTATTTCTGACTTCTATGTGCATCAGGGGCAATTAATAGCTGATGTTAGATAAAAAATTGCCACAGAAAAACCAGAAAAAAGCAATTAAATAATTATTGAGGGAAGAGCTGATACCATAATACTCTTTCTTCAATTATCTAACCAGTGCTTAAAATCGCTCACACGTTCCCTACTCACAATTCTTGCATCACCTTCTAGCAGTTTGGTATTGACTATAAGCCTGCCATTAAAATAGGACTCCACCTTTTCTATGTACTTAATATTTACAATGACTTTTCTGTTGATCCTAAAGAAGTCATTGGGTTGTAGAAGTGTTTCTAATTCATCCAAAGTATAATCGATTGGATAGCGACCTTTCGGAGTAATTAAAAAGGAAAGGCTTTCCCTCGTTTCAAAACAATGTATTTCCTCCGTTTGTATGGTGGCAATTGCTGAACCAGCCTTTACCAAAAATCGTGTTTTGAATTGTTTATTAAGCTGTTGATAGGCCGTGGTAATATTTTCAATTAAATCCTTATTAGGAACTTTTTGTTGCTTCTTATATTTATCCAGTGCAAATTGCAAATCAGATAGGCTAATAGGTTTTAGTAAATAATCAATACTGTTTTGCTTGAAAGCCTGAATAGCATAATTGTCGAAGGCGGTAGTGAAAATGATGGGGGATTCAATCTTTATTTGAGAAAATAATTCAAAACTATTTCCATCTGCCAGATGAATATCCATGAAAATTAAGTCTGTCTGAATCTCTGTTTTGAATGCGGCCAATGTACCCTTTACAGTATCGAAGTAGCCAACAATTTCAATATTGCTATCCACTCTTTGTAGCATCAAAGTGAGATGTTCTGCTGATAATTTTTCATCCTCAATAATTACTACTTTCATTTCTGTTTTATTAAAGGCAAAGAAACCATAAACTTACTCCCATCGTTGCTAATCTCTATTTTATCATCTGTAAAATAAGAATACCTCATCTGAATATTCCTCAATCCAATGCCTGAACTTTCTGTAACATCACTCCTTTTTTGTAGCTGGTTTTGTATTATCAAGAAATTATCAGCCGTAAATATAGAAACGTTTAAAGGCTTGGCTTGCGATGCCTCATTATGCTGAATCGTATTTTCCACCAACATTTGGAGGCACATAGGAGGCAGAAAGGCATTCATCTTTTTTGAATCAACATTAAAGTTGAAACTGATACTACTGTCAAACCTTATTTTCAATAGATAGATGTAATGATATAAAAAATCTAGTTCTTCTTTTAAGGATACTAATTCTGCATTCTTGCTATCTAAAGTATATCTGTAAACCTTGGATAGCTCATTAATAAAGGACACTGCCTTATCCTGATTAATGTAAATTAATGAAGTAAGTACACTCAAGTTATTGAAAAGAAAATGAGGGTTTAGTTGGTTCTTTAGGTTTTGTAATTGCGCATTGGCACTTTCGGTTTTATACTTCTCCATTTCCAAAATGCTCTGCTTCCAGGAATTAAAAAAGTGAACTCCTGTTTCTGCCAACAAAATAGTTATGGCAATAAAGATTGCTGGAATGTAATGTGGATCCATTCCATGCGGTCTGCCAATGTCATCTCTATCAATGAAAAAGTGGGCAACCATGATTAAAATGGTCAACATGGTGACAGTGTAAACAGTGCAATAAGCAAACTGCAAAGTCAACCTTTTCCTTGTTTCCTTCAACCACGAATATTGCTTATTCAGCCAATTATCAATCTGCAAATTCCCTTCCCATATAATAACGGTTACAATTGAGATGGCAATCATCTCCACTAATAATGGATGATGCTTTGGTTCAAATCCATCTCTATCAGGTCGGGGATGCAAAATTAATCTGAACAGCAGGGTGATAAATATCCCTGTGCAAATCATGTAAATAAACCTATTTTTCGACCTTGTCATAACAAATACTTTACTCTTCGGCTTCTAAAGCCTTAATGTCCTCCATTATTTTTTGCATTTCCAACGCAAGTGTGCCATTATAAATGCCCCTAATCCGCTTTGATTTATCAACCAAAATAAAATGCTCTGTATGCAAAAACTCGCTGCTATCCTTACTAAAACCAATATCTTCCTCTGCAAAATATGATTGCCTTGCTAGCTTATAAATCTCATTCTTATTACCCGTTAAGAAATGCCAATTAGTGTTTTTAATCTCATTTCTTGCCTTATACCTTTTTAACACAGGCACACTATCAATCCAAGGGGTAACAGAATAGGATAATAAAACAAGGTTTGGATCATCCTTTAAACTGTCACTTACCAGCTTAAAATTTTTTGTCATTACTGGGCAGATGCTGCCACAAGAGGTAAATATAAAATTGGCAACATGAATCTTACCCTCAATATCCTTTTGGGTGATTACCTTTTTATCTTGATTAAGAAATGAAAAATCGCCAATTACATGTGGTATCTTTTCAGCAACACTGTCTTTATTATTAATAAAAACAGGCGTAAAATCAGGCTCGTTGTAATAAGGAAGTTTTAGTACTTCGGGCTTCTTTTCAAAACAACTGAACAACAATACACTACTTAACAATAAAAATACTATCCGATACATTCTTACAATTTTTAGTGCCTAATAAACCATAACGCTTACCATTTATTATTACATAATTGGCTCGTATTTTACCATTCTCATACCACAGCTTTTGAACCCCTTCCTCTTGCCCCTTTACAAAATGTGCCAAATGAAATAGACGCCCATCAATAGTCCATTCCTTCATTTCGCCTTCACAAACATCTTTCACCGCTGTAAATTCAAAACGTTTGTTTCCATTAGGCCAATAGGCTATCTGCATTCCATTCTTCTCGCCAGCCAAATAATGTCTTTCCTCCATCAGTTGTTTGTTTGGATACCACTTTTTGCAATCTCCTTGTAACTGTCCATCTCTATATCCTTCACATAATAGGGTATCCTTGTTTTCAGGATTTATTTCGTATAGAAATCCACTAAAGGCAGTATCCCTCCAATAAACAATATCGTTCTTTATGATAATGCCATTGGCAGATTTCAAAATGAATATTTGGGGAATAACATTTACATCGGATTTAGAAGCTAATTTTTGCATATCCTGCTTACATGAAATCCCCCAAATAAGTAATATGCCAATTAATAAATACTTCATTATTGCGTTATAGTTCCTGGTGTACCATAAAATCCACTACCGTTCATATAGGGTGCATCTGCTGTAAAATGATAATGATAAATACCATTTGGATAATCGACCGTTACATGAGTATGGCCATGGTAAGCATCAAGCATACTGGTAGTTACAGTAGTGCCATCTTCCTCTTGAGGCCCATAAACAGGAAATCCATCTAAAAGGAAGCCAAGTAAACTTGATTTTGTAGCTTTCACGGTAGTCAAATAAAGTGGTTCCACATGATAATGATACATGCCAGAATTCTGTGGGTGTCCCCAATATTGATCAAAACTAACAATCTCGCTGCTCAATATTGTATTGGGTGCAGCATACTGATTAAACAAAGCCACCCCATTCAATGCAATACCTATTGGCCCCATTGGTGTTGCTGAGTGTGCTGCATTAACTTTAGGGTTTAAGGGAATTTTTATGGTTGCTGATTGCTCCACAATGTTATTTGGATTTTTCTTAAAAGTATTGCTACCAAATGTAGTTCCGCTAAATGCTTCATATAAAGCACTTGAAGTTGGGTAATACACACTCTTATGGTCGGGCAAATCTTTAGTTTTAAAAGTTATGTAAGTACCATCACATGTAATACTTGTTGCTCCGTAAATTTTTTTATAAACCGATGGAACGGTATCTGTTGATGTGGCTGATGATGAAGTACTGCTGCTTTTGCTGCATCCAATAATCCCAATACCTGCAACAAAGGTTGTTGCCATTAACGCACTTGATAAAACCCAAAATTTACTTTTCATGTAATTTATATTTAGTATTTAAAAAACTAGATTAAAACTGAAACTTATAAACCAAATTAGGGAATATTCCTAACTGATAAGTCGTATTTACCGAGTTCTTCTGGTTGTTGTAGTTATAACCAAACACGTTTTTGTGGTTGGTTATATTCTGAAAATCCAACGAGATAGACTGCGATATTTTTTTATGACTACTATTAAATGTATAGCCAGCTTTAAGATCCAACCTGAAATAATTAGGGTAATTAGTAGAATAAGCATCCTTAGAATCTACTTCATGCCCAGCAGTTTGTGAAGCAGCTAAATCTATCGGTGTATAATATCTTCCCCCTGCATTGGTAAACTTAACATCAAGTGCAAACTTATTTCTTCCATCACTGCCCATTTTCCATTCTTTTCCTGCTAAGATATTAAACACATATTTACTATTAAAAGCTGTATTCCGCTCCACACCATCACTACTTGTATATTTAGAACTATATATAGAAGACGTAAATAAGCCATAAAACCCTTTGCTGAAAAACTTTTCTATAGTCAATTCTACCCCGTAATTTCTGCCCGTTCCATTATTTACCAAGCTACTTGTTGTATCTGATTTATACGTAGAACCCGTATTTAAAATGGAATATGAACTTGAATAACTGGTTACAGGCACATTAAATAAGGATTGATAATACACTTCCGTCTTTATGCGCCAATCTTTTACTGGTTGAACATCGTAGCCTAACACAAAGTGATGGCTCTGTGTGAAACCTAGGTTTAAATTGCTAGTGCTGCCACTGCCAATTGCATACATATTTAGTTGCTGCATTTGCGAATGGAGACCATAACCTACACTAAGACTGCTTTTACTGTTTAAATCATACTTAAAACCCAATCGAGGTTCTAATGATAATGAGTTGTTGTTTAGAAATAATTTTTGGGAATGCAATCCTGCATTCATAGTTAGCTTTTCGCTGATTTTGTATTTAGTTTCCACAAAACCCTGAATTAGATTGGTGGTGGTATCCTTATTCCAAATCTGATTCCAAGCACTATTCTCGTTTTTTCTAGCTCTGTAATATAAACTCACGCCCAACAATTCATCCTGAATGCCTATTTTAATAAAAAGTTTCGAGCTGATTTTAGCGTTGTAAGTACTACTGAAATTATACCCTGTTTTTGAGTAATTGTTGTTTTCCCCTTCATAAGTAGTCGTACTCATAGGAAGAAAATTAGATGTTGTTTGGTTTGTTTTAGAATAATTGATGCCAATGGTAGAACTTAAAAAAGAATTGCTGTTTAATTGTTTGAAATGATTAATGCCGGCAATGCCAATAGTACTCACAAAGTCTGTGTTTCCGTTGCCGCCATACAATGAACCTGAATTACCACCCGTTAAAGAAATAGAACTTTTTGCCAGCAAGCCAAACATCGAAAACTTACCAAACTTAGTAGTTCCACTATTTATTTTAAAAGACAAATCTTGGTACGATGGCAACGAATTAGTGCCAATATTAATGCCAGCAGCCTGTGCCAAACCTGCCACAGAATAACGATAACCCACTAAGTAAGATGAGCCATTGTTTTTACTGATTGGTCCTTCGGTGGTTGCTTCCATCCCTGTTATCAATCCAAATTGAAGCGTTGTTTCTCTTTTCTGACTATTTCCACTTCTAAAACCCAAATCGAAAACACCAGAAACAGCATTGCCATATTCTGCAGGGAAAGCAGAAGTAAAGAAATCGGAACTCTTTAATAAGTTAGTATTCAAGGCACTTACAGCCCCACCCGTTGTGCCAATGGAGGCAAAATGGTTGGGGTTAGTTACATTCATCCCATCTATCCGCCACAACACACCCGTAGGAGAATTGCCTCTTATCACTATATCATTTCGGCTATCATCGGGCGTGCTTACGCCAGCGAAGTTTGCTGCCAAACGGGCAGGGTCGCTCCTGCCTCCTGCATACCTGTTCACTTCATCCATAGAAAAAGTTCTTGCACTAACTGTAGCAAATTTGTTAATAGTGCTAGCCTTATTTGAGCCAGTTACCACAACCTCATTTAGGTGTTTATATTCATCCTCCAAAGTAATTTCTTGTATCACTTCCTTGCCAGAAGTCACCGTAATGTTTGGAATAATAAGCGGCTTGTATCCCACAAAACTGATGCTGATATCGTAATTGCCGGGGGCTACTTCTGTAAATGTATAATTGCCTTTAGCGTCAGTTTGGGTGGTTTTCTTTGTATTGCCACTTATCAATTCAAGGGTTGCATTTGCCAAAGGCACTTGTAATAATTTATCTAGTACTACCCCACGAATATTTTGTTTGTTGCTTTGAGAAGTAGCAAACAGAGAGCTGATAAGTGCAAAAAACAAAAGGCATTTTTTCATTAAAGACTCATTAGTTGATAGCGTAAAACTAATTATCCATCATGATCTTACTTTTATTAAACTGGTTGAGTTGTTGAAATAATGGGTTGAGTTGATATTTAAAACAAAAGCTTCAACAAAAAAATTTGGTAACTCTTCAGGGATTATTTACCATTAAGTACGCTAGCGAAAAAACAAAGAACACAAAGGTTTAGAGTCCTCAACTGATAGTTCTAAACAAATAATACAACATAATCCTTGTGTTCTTGGTGAAAACCTGTATTCCTTGTGGTTAAATATCTTTGAGGAATAACGTACATTTTCAACGATAACACAAACAAAAAGAGACCTCCCAATTGGGCGGCCTCTGTTACTTATTAAGTAGGAAGTGTGAAACAAACACCCCTTTTATACGCCCATCATTATGTGTTTAAAGTACAACGTTTTACCTGAATTACTTTCCCCTTTCCAACTTCTTTGCGACTAGCTTTTTGGTCTTTGCGGTAAAATACCCTCCATAATTATATTAATAATAAGGACGTTTATATTCATTCATCAACTAATAACTTAAAACTTAGTACGTACGCTTTACACTTGAAATTTTATTACATTACTATAAATGCTCACCCCTGCAGCACTCGTAACCACACAAACACATTGCATTTTTACACCTGCGGGCAAGCCAGTAACCAATTCTTCTTTTTTGCCAGTAACACAAAATAATCGAATAGCAGGATCGGTGCAAAACATCAAATCGCCACTGCGAGTGATGGTATCCAAATCGGAACCGATGATGTAGGTGATTGTAGAATGATTTGTTGTAATGCTTTTTGTTTCCACATGAAGCAACACAGAACCTGCTTGCTTTTGGGGAGTGAAATCCAATGCTGGTTGTCCGTTAATAGCACCCGGTGAAGATTCTGCTTTTGTGGCATCGAAGCCAGATGAAACAATAATAACTGAATCACCATTAGCAATCAAATCAACAAGATCGGCCCAGTTATCAATAAATTTTTCAGCCGCCCCTTCTGCTTTTGACACTGCATCAGCCGTTCCGTCGCCCCCATTTGCTGCGGCATTCAGGGCAGTGGTGATTGCATTGATTTTTGCTAATCCAAGTAGATAAGTGAAAACCAAAGAGGGATTAATGAAGATGCTTCCCGTAGCCGACATTTTACCATGAATCTTTAGGAACATGATTACTTTCTTCTCTGGAGATAAGTGTTTGTAATTTCTAGCAACATTTTGTCTTCTTTGCATAACAATCATTTTATTGATGAAACACGAAACTAACCTTAACCAATCACAACCCGCTCAACTATAACTTTATTTGAAAAAGTTGTTTGTCCTAACTTAAAAGGCTTTTCGTTTTAGTTAATTTATAGCCTGAAAAAGGGCAATGACAGCACTCTTTTACATAAAGTCAGCACGCTTTTAGTAAATCCGGACCAGACTTGTACCAATCCGGTCCAGACTACTATCAATCTTGTCCGGTTTTGGCGAAACTGGACCAGTCTTGTACCAATCCGGTCCAGACTACTACAAATCTTGTCCGGTTTTGATGAAACTGGACCAGTCTTGTACCAATCCGGTCCAGACTACTACCAATCTTGTCCGGTTTTGGCGAAACTGGACCAGTCTTGTACCAATCCGGTCCAGACTACCACCAATCTTGTCCGGTTTTGGTGAAAGAGAGTTGACTTTTGTAATTAATAAAATCTGGTATAGATGGGTTACCTTATTTTTGAAAATAATTACTTGTAGTTTGTAATTGAGGAATAATGTCACTGCAAGAAAAAGTATAAAGAAGGAAAATGATAACATACATCAAAATAAATGGCTTTAAATCTTTTCAGGAATTTGAAATGGAGTTTACGCCACTAACCGTTGTTGCAGGCACAAATGCATCTGGAAAAAGCAACCTTTTTGATGCATTAAAGTTGTTATCCAGGCTAGCAGAATCTGATTTAAAAACCGCCTTTTCTGACCAAAGAGGCGACCCCATAGAATTGTTTACTAAACTTGAAGATGATTTATACGTAAACGAGATGGAATTTAAAGTAGAAATGCTTTTAAATCGAAATATTAAAGACAATTGGGGTGGGGACGAACAATTGAATAATACACGTTTACGCTATCGCTTAGTAATTGAGCGGAAAAATAATAAATTAGGATTTGAGGATTTGTACATTAAACATGAAAGCTTAGAAAAAATAAGACCTGACGAAGATGGTTGGATAAAAAAATTTAAACAAGCAAAAGAACTTTCCCGTAGTCTGAAAGGAGGCGGATCTAGAGAGGCATTTATTCAAACATTAGAAGAAGGAGCTAATACTGCAATCACCATTCGAATCAGACAGGATGGTAAACAAGGAGGAAAATCAACCCCAGCAAATACGATAACTCAAACTGTTTTAGGAGGGATTGTGAATGTGGACTTTAGGCATGTATTTGCTGTGAAAGAAGAAATGCGTTCATGGAAATTTCTGCAACTCAATCCTGAAGATTTAAGAGAGCCGACCAAGCAGGAACCTGGCATAAAGGATCAAATTACCACAACTGGTAAAAATCTTGCCGCTACATTGTTTAGAATCAGCCAATCTGACAAGTACGTTCTGAAAGAAATGTCTAGGAAGTTAAATTCCTTTTTACCCAATTTTATAGAGATTGATGTTTATGATGATAAGCCAAACCGACAATTTATTATTAAACTAAAAGGTATTGATGGAAAAGAATATTCATCAAGAGTGCTTTCAGAAGGAACATTGAGACTATTAGCATTATGCATCTTGGAAAGTGATGATAAGCATAGTGGGTTACTATGCTTTGAAGAACCTGAAAATGGCATACATCCATTTAGGATAAAGTCTATGTTGCAACTATTGAAAGATTTGACCACAGACTTTACGGAAGAAGATTTGCCTTTAAGGCAAGTAATAGTTAATACCCACTCTTCAATATTGGTAAGAGAAATAGTTAAATGGGAAAATGACATAAATGTTTCTATTCATTTCTCTGCAATGAGGACAAAGCTGGTAGAAATTGAAGGAAAGAAACGCCGTTTAAGTATTACTAAAATATTGCAAGCAACAAAGGAGAAAGTCGCCCAGCCTACAATACCCTATTCAGAACAGGATAGAAAATTATCTATTGCATCAATAAATGAATATCTAGAATCAGATAATTCTGAAGAATCCAGTTTTATAAAAGACTAACAATGACAGTGCAATTATTTATAGGGTTATATTCTGAAGGAACTACTGATTTTAGATTTCTAGAAAGCATAGTAGAGCGTACATTTTGGGATGTAGGGATGGATTGTAATACAACAATAGAAATATTTGTTCATCAAATAAAAATCAATAAAACTGGCCTAGATTTTACAGAACAGCTTTTAGCGGCAGCAAAGAAAGGAACTGATGATTTTGGTATTTCTGTGCTATGCGTTCATACTGATTCCGACGCAACAAAGGATACTCTTGCTTTTGCCAAAATAAACAATGCAATCAAAACATTGCATGCACAAGGGGATGACTTTTGCAAATTAGTCACTGCCATTGTTCCTATACAAATGATAGAATCTTGGATGCTTGCAGACAAGGAGTTGCTTAAAAGTGAAATTGGAACTGAAAAAACTGATAATGATTTAGGAATATCACGAACACCTGAAAGTATTGCAGACCCTAAAACTGTAATTGAAAATGCAATAAAAATAGCTAGGGAAGAGTTGCCTAAAAGAAGGAGAAGGGAACTCACAATAGGTGAACTTTATTCACCTATTGGCAGTAAAATTAGTATTGAGAGCTTAAGCCGTCTTTCTTCATTTCAAAAGTTTAAAACCGCAATAACTGATACATTTAAACAACTCAATTACTTATAATCTTTCCTCCAATTTATTATTTTCTTTTTCTCCATTACTTGAATTGACAATTCTAACTCAATTCAAGCTATAAATGAATTTTCTATAAACATACAAAAAGAGAAAACCACCAATCCTGATTTAAGCTATTATTCTTGCAAACACTAACACACATATAAAAGGATTTTCATTGTGGCACTCGTTTAATCATTACTATAATTTAGTTTTGCCCAATGACATTAGCCGATTTGCGTATCGTTTTTTTAGGAACCCCTGAATTTGCAGTAGCCTCTTTAGATGCATTAGTACAAGCTGGATGTAGTATAGTAGGTGTAATTACTGCCCCAGACAAACCAGCAGGCAGAGGCATGAAACTTACAGAAAGTGCGGTTAAGAAATATGCTGTAGAGAAAGGATTACTCATCCTTCAACCAGAAAAACTAAAGAACCCTTCATTTTTGGAAGAACTTAAAAGCTTAAAAGCTGATGTTCAGGTAGTGGTGGCCTTTAGAATGTTGCCTGAAGTAGTTTGGAATATGCCCCCAATGGGTACTATCAATGTACACGGTTCTTTACTGCCTCAATATCGTGGTGCTGCCCCCATTAACTGGGCGGTGATTAACGGAGAAAAGGAAACTGGCGTTACCACTTTTAAACTTCAACACGCCATAGACACTGGAGACATTCTGCTTCAATCAACAATACGGATAGGTGAAGATGAAACCGCCGGAGAATTGCACGATCGTATGATGCTGGAAGGTGCAAACACCCTAGTGGAAACAATGAAGGGCATTCTGGATGGAAGTGTATTACCAATGGAGCAGGACAACCATTTACCATTAACCGAACGTGAGGAAATTGCAGAAAACGATCAACAGTTAACTGTAAACGAATTAAAACATGCGCCTAAACTATTTACCGAAACCTGCCAGATAGACTGGAATCTTTCAGCAGACAATATTTATAACCTAATTAGGGGACTATCCCCCTACCCTGCTGCTTTTACCTTTTTAAATGAAAAGAAACTAAAAGTATTCAAGGCCACAAAAGAAATTGTTGGTCATAATGAAAAGGTAGGAAAAGTGTTCACAGATGAAAAGACTTTTCTAAAATTTAGCTGTACCAATGGTTTCATTTCAATTGTGGAACTTCAACTTGAAGGCAAGAAGCGTATGGGTGTAGAGGAGTTTTTGAGAGGATATCGGTTTTAGTACCTGATGTAAATGCATCCATTTTTAGCTATAACAAAGCTTTAGCCAAACCAAACTGGTGCATAAATCTTTTTTAAGTTATTGAGAAACTTTCGGGTAGTTGCCTCTCCATTCAACGAAAAACTTTTATGAACCTATCCAAACTTATTTTTTACTTATAATAAACTGACCACCAATAAAACTGATTTTCTATCAAATTTATGATTTTCGCTATTTGTTAAAAAAAACTTACCACAACAAGTCTATTTTTCTACTAGATTTATATATATTTGCCGCCGATGGAACAAAATAGACTTTCTTTTATTGTTTTACAGAGGCTTAATACTATCAACTCTATCTCATTTAGATTGGAGGTTTATACTGTATTTTGTTTTATTTTCTATTTCTGTTTCTGCCCTTTGGGGGCATAATGTACACCACACATCTCTATTGTCAATTAAACACATCGACAAGGCATATTTTTAAAAATTGTTAACTATTAACATTTAACATCTAAACATTAGCATTACATGAAAGAAAAATTCACTAGAAATTTTTTAACCAGTACACTCTCAATGGTGTTACTAAGTTCATCCATTGGCTATTCGCAAAGCCAGATTCAGGGTGTAGTATTATCAAAGAATGGTGCAAAAGTACCAGCATCAAGCATCCATATTAAAGGATCGAATGTGGTTGCAATAGCCGATAGCAACGGGAACTTTCAAATCAACTCCAACAAACCATTACCAGTTATTTTAGAAGTAAGCTCAGTAGGTTATTTTAAAAAACAATTTAAAGTAACAGCCTTACAAAACAAGCCATTCGAAATTCGTTTGGATGACAACAATGTATTGACAGAAGTACTTGTAACCTCAAGAAGACGCCAAGAAGTAGCACAAGATATTCCCATCCCCATTACCGTTTTAGGTGGAAGCAAGGTGGAAGAAGCAGGTGCTTTCAACGTAAACAGACTAAAAGAACTAGTACCCTCAGTACAATTGTATTCTTCTAATGCCAGAAATACTACACTTAACATCAGGGGCTTAGGAACTACTTTCGGATTAACAAATGATGGTATTGAACCAGGAGTAGGCTTTTATGTAGACGGAGTTTATAATGCACGCCCAGCAGTAACCTCGCTTGACTTTGTTGATATTGACCGAATTGAAGTTTTAAGAGGACCACAGGGTACTTTGTTTGGTAAAAACACAACTGCAGGTGCATTTAATATTTTCACCAAAAAGCCAACCTTTACCCCAAGTTCTAAAGCCGAATTAAGCTATGGCAATTACAACTTCATTCAAGCTAAAGCTTCATTTTCTGGTGGTGTAACTAAAAACATTGCTGCTAGATTATCTTTTTCTGGCACACAAAGACAAGGAACATTGTTTAACGAAACAACCCAACAATACTTTAGTGGGCTTAATAATGTAGGCGTTAAAGGACAAATATTATGGCTTCCTACAGACAAGTTAGAGGTACTATTCTCCGGAGATTATAACCAACAAAGCCCAGATGGTAATGCATTGGTAGTTGCAGGTGTAACTAAAACACTGCGTACTGGGTATCGTCAATACGATTCAATTGTTAAAGACTTGATTGCTGCTAACCCTAACAATCCAAACTACGCATATCCTAAAATTGATCCATATTCTAGAAAGGTTGAAACAAACTCGTGGAAGCATAACCAAGTGATTAGTGGCGCACATGTAAATATTGATTACAAAATAGGTAAAGGAACTTTAACCTCAACTACTGCATGGCGTTTCTGGGATTGGGATCCTGTTAATGACCGTGATTTTACGGGTATTCCTGCTTTAACTAAATCTCAAGGATCATCAAGACATAACCAATACTCGGAAGAAATTAGGTATGCTGGTAACATAAACAAGAAAATTACTGTTACTGTCGGTGCTTATTATCTATATCAAAAATTAGCTACTCCTGTTCAGCAATTGGAAGAAGTAGGTCCTGCTCAGTGGAGATTTTTAGCAACAAGTGTAACAGATAAATACAAAACTCCTGGGCTTTTAGACAACTACGGCATAAGAACAAACTTTAATCTAAATACTACGTCTGCGGCTCTTTTTGGTCAAGCAGATTGGGAAATATTTAAAGGCATACATATTTTACCAGGGTTGAGATTTAACTATGATAAAAAAGATTTGGACTATTCTAGAACTACTTATGGTGGTTTACAAACTACAGATGCTGCGTTGTTAAAGTTAAAACATGATGTATACTTTAATCAAGCATTTAGTGCAAATACAAACGACAACAACTTATCAGCAAATCTTACTATCTCCTATCGCCCGAACGAAGATTTAAATGCGTATGCTACTTATTCAAACAACTATAAATCAGTTGGTTTGAATTTAGGAGGATTGCCAACGCCGCTAACCGGAACAAGCGACAGTGCTGATTTGTCTTTGGCTAAGGTAAAACCAGAATATGTCCAACACTATGAAGTAGGTGTAAAAACAAGACCATTTAAAGGTGCGGTATTAAACATTACCGTATTTAATACTGACATTAAAGATTACCAAACAACTGTTCAATCACCACAGATTGGCTTAAACAGGGGTTATTTGGCAAATGCAGAAAAAGTAAACGTTAAGGGACTTGAAATTGATGGTCGTTACCAAACAACTGCCGACTTTAGTTTGAATGGTGCTTTAGCATTTACAGAAGGGAAATACGTTTCATTTACAAATGCCCCATTACCATTGGAAGAAACAGGAAAAGTTCTTACTGATGCAGCAGGAAAGCCAATTCTAGATTCTAAAGGAAAAACACAAACACTAGCATTTAAAGATGCTTCTGGTGGAAGATTACCAGGTATTTCTAAATGGAATGTTTCAGGAGGTTTTGAATGGAGCTTTATTAAGGGAAATTTCTTGAGCAGAACAGGTAAGTTCTTCATAGCTTCTGATGCATCATACCGTTCAGATTATTCTTCAAACCCAACACCATCTACTGTTTTGAATATTAAAGACTATGGCTTACTTAATTCTCGCCTAGGATTTAAAGCAGAAAATTTTACCTTTTTTGTATGGGGTAGAAACTTAGCTGGCTCTAAATATTTTGAGCAATTGCAAGCAGCAGCAGGTAATTCTGGCTTATATGCAGGAGTGTTGGGAGATCCAAGAACTTATGGCGCAACTGTAAACTTTAAGTTTTAAAATGAGAGTCTGGAATCCATTCTTTATTTTCAATCATCAATGTTGATGAGTATTTAATATAAAAGTTTCATCAATAATAAAACAGAAAAGTAGAGGCAGGTTTCAACTTGCTTCTACTTTTTTATTTTATCAAGGAATTAAAAAATTAAACAATAACATTTAAGAATAACATGTCGAAAATACTCAATCCCCAAGCAGAAGTAGCTTCTACACCTCCCAAAAAATCATTTCTTCAATCAATCAATGAAGATTGGTGGGCAGTAATTCTTGGTGGTCTTATCATCACCGCTGTAGTAGCTTTAATAGAAGGAGGTAACGCAATCGTTTTACCAAACTACAAATGGAGTAACACCTCCGATCTTTTCACTAAAGTGTTATCAATTAATAACCTACTACTCATTCTTGAGGTTGGTCTTATTTTTCTGGCACTAACCTCTATTTCAATCCTTTCATCAGGCGGCAATATCAAGAAGTTTGCCATAGGCTTTTCCTTTATTTATCTGCTTGCCATAACTTCTTTCGTTATTGCTGGCAACAAAAGCATTTCGTATTTTGGATTAGAGTTTGTTGTCTTTGCATTGATTATCGGATTGTTGATAGGGAATTTTTCATCCATCCCCAATTGGCTTAAAGAAGGTGTTCGCTCAGAATTTTATATTAAAACAGGATTAGTGCTGTTAGGCACTACCATATTATCTTCCGACCTGATTGCGGCAGGATTACCGGGCATTGTTCAGGCAATTATCGTAGTCTCGGCAGTTTGGTTTTTCTCCTTATGGTTAGGTAGAAAGCTTAAAGTTGATGACGAGTTTGGTGTAATACTGGCCTCTGCCGTATCCATTTGTGGAGTATCAGCTGCAATAGTGGCGGCAGGCGCCATCAATGGCGATAAGAAAAAATTATCTTATGTTACAACATTAGTATTGCTTGTGGCAATACCGATGATTGTGATACAACCTTGGTTAATAAAAGTATTTCATATTCCAGAAATTGTTGGGGGTGCTTGGTTAGGAGGAACGTTGGATACTACAGCTTCAGTTACTGCTGCAGGCGCATTGATTGGCCCCGCAGCAGTAAAAGCAGGCGTGATTGCAAAATTCTCCCAGAATGTATTTATTGGAGTGGCGGCTTTTTTTATTGCTATATGGTGGGCATTGAAAAGGACAAATGGAACAACAACAAAAGGGGGGTTAAAGATTAATGCCGAAGCACCAAGTTTAGCAATAGTTTGGGAAAGATTCCCAAAATTTGTCATTGGATTCATTGCTTCATCACTAGTATTTTCCCTTTTAATCTTACCCTCTACTATCAAAAACGTAGCTCCCTTATTGAATAGTCTGCGTACAGTTTGGTTTGCATTAGCATTCATATCCATAGGATTAGAGGCAAAGTTTGTAGACCTGATCAAAGTACAAGGAGGAAGACCTGCCTATACTTTTATAGGGGCACAGATATTTAATATATTGTGGACTTTGTTATGGTCTTACATACTCTTTGGTGGATACATTTTTCCGATACCCAAGTTTTAAAATGCAGCTTTTAAAATAATTGGTAATCCCATTTAGTTGATAAAAAAATTACCACTGAGTCCGGGGAGTTATTTGAAAAGAAGACTGAAATGAGATTCTTAAATATCAAATTAAAGGT
The DNA here is from genome assembly GCA_947447825.1 of Chitinophagaceae bacterium. Lineage (GTDB taxonomy): Bacteria > Bacteroidota > Bacteroidia > Chitinophagales > Chitinophagaceae > Parasediminibacterium. The sequence continues at coordinate 23,619 of CANFLL010000046.1, forward strand.
TTTACCTTAAGAATTCAGAGGTGTAGATTATGGTGAAATTAATCTTAAATAAACGGCATTAATTCATGTACGATAGATATGACCCTCAACTTTTAACCCTCAACTTTCAACTCACAAATCACTAATAAAACAATGACAGACAACCAGAAAAGCCCAACTTATTCATTACACCAATTAGCAATGTATTTTCTAAAATTAGGAACAACCGGATTTGGTGGTCCCGTAGCATTAGTAGGCTACATGCACAAAGATTTGGTGGAGGATAAAAAGTGGATTTCAGAAGAAGACTTTAAGCAGGGGTTGGCATTGGCACAGTTAGCACCAGGCCCTTTGGCTGCCCAATTGTGCATCTATCTTGGGTTTGTGCATTACAAATTAATTGGTGCAACACTTGTTGGTATAACCTTTATTATTCCTTCGTTCATAATGGTTGTTTTGCTTGGTATGGCTTACAAACTATATGGAGGAATTGCCTGGATGCAGGCTGTATTTTATGGTGTTGGGGCAGCAGTTATTGGCATCATTGCCAATAGTTCTTATAAATTAACCACAAAATCTATTGGTAAACTAACGCTTGAATCGTTTAACCAAAACTGGCTTTTATGGTTGTTTTATGTTGTTGCAGCAGGGCTAACCTTTTATACCAAGCAAGAGCAATTACTCCTATTTGTAGCAGCCGGATTCATCTATATGTTTGTAAAAGCCCCTCCCAAATGGGCTAAAACCAATACTGCCCAATCGCTTGTTTTACTACAAATAGGCTTCTGGAATTATGACAATGATAAGCTAGTTAAGATTGCACTTTTCTTTGCTAAAGCGGGTGCGTTTGTTTTTGGTAGTGGATTAGCCATTGTTCCGTTTTTGCATGCGGGAGTGGTAACAGAGAATCATTGGCTTACCGAGAATCAGTTTATAGATTCTGTTGCGGTGGCCATGATTACGCCAGGCCCAGTGGTAATTACGGTAGGTTTTATTGGTTATTTAGTTGCAGGATTTCCGGGAGCATCCGTGGCAGCACTAGCAACTTTTTTGCCCTGCTATTTATTTACAGTTATTCCTGCTCCATACTTTAAAAAAATATCAAAAAATGAGTCAATAAAAGCCTTTGTGAGTGGTATAACAGCAGCCGTAGTGGGTGCATTAGTTGGTTCTGTGATTGTTATTGCAACAAGAAGCATTGTTGACATTCCTACAGGTTTGATGGCTATTGCTAGCATTCTGGCTTTAATTTATGTTAAAAAAATACAAGAACCGCATATTATTCTTATTGCTGCAATATTGGGGATTGCAATTAAACTTGGAATTTAAAATTATCCTTTAATCCCAACCAAGGGAAATACATGAAAATGAAACTCAGGAGATATTGGAGGATAATTAGGATGAATTGAGTATAAAAATGAAGATTCTCATTACCCACGATTTCATTATGGAACTCCTATCTCAAAGCAAAAATGTAAAAGTGTTGAAGCCTGCCTCATTGGTTAAAAAGATGGAACAAGAACAGGAGAAGTCTCTAAACCGATGTGGCAACTAAAATTTTTTATTGTTTTATAAAAGAACAATTACTCCGACCTTCCTTGCAATGTTTTCTTTTAAGCAATGACAGCACTCTTTTCTATAAAGTCAGCACGTTTTTAGTAAAACTGGACCAGACTACTACCAATCCGGTCCAGACTACTACCATTCTTGTCCGGTTTTAGTAAAACTGGACCAGACTGGTATCAATCCGGACCAGACTACTACCATTCTTGTCCGGTTTTGGTGAAACTGGACCAGACTACTACCAATCCGGTCCAGACTACTACCATTCTTGTCCGGTTTTAGTGAAACTGGACCAGACTACTACCAATCCGGTCCAGACTACTACCAATCTTGTCCGGTTTTAGTGAAACTGGACCAGACTACTACCAATCCGGTCCAGACTACTACCAATCTTGTCCGGTTTTGATGAAACTGAACCAGATGGTACTTATTGTGTGTATAACATTTTTTCAACAGAGATGAAATATGAATAATTTGCCACCAATTTCGCTAATGAACACTAATAAATATATTCTATTCCATTCGTGTTTATTAGAGTAGTTAGTGGCAAAATACTTTCTCAGCCAAGTTTTCTTGTCTCCATAAACTCTTTGAAAAAAAATATTATACACACGTATTTTTTTGGGGGAGTTTTAGTAAAATACAGCTAACCTATTACAAATGAAAAGAGGGTTAATTCCCTAATGAATTAACCCTCTTTTTTCGTCGGGACGACTGCCTCATTAGCAAATATACCAATACTTAACAATATGCCACTTTTTGTTAATTTTATACTTAGAAAAGTGCTTTTTGAGGTTTATATTTCCTCTGTTTTGACAAAAAAAGTGGGGTTGTAAAAAAAAGTTCGCTAAAAATTCGCTAATAAAAAAGAACTTTGTTTTAAATTGTTTTGATGAAGCCTAAGTTAAAATTAGTGGGAGTAAAGCCAAATAACACATCCATTGTTATTTATTATTCAAAAAATGGCAAAGAACTTCGATTCCCTACTGGTGTAAAAATATCACCCGAAAAATATAAAAACGGTAATTTTTCAGATTGGGATTATAAAGCCAATAGGGTAAAGCCTTCTGTTGATGGATATGAGGAAATGAACGCTAAAATTGAAAAACTTGAAGCTAAGGCAAATGGTAAGCTCAAAAGTTTTTTCGATAAGGACGTTTCTATAGCTCCAGATGAACTTAAACAATTTTTATTATCAGAGGATGAAAAAAGCATTGCTAGTAAAAATTCGTTAATACTTGATTTGTATTTAGAATTCCATGAAGTTAAAAAGGATAAGTTTACCGCAACTGGAACAATTGATAGCTTAAAGGATTTTACAAGTACCCTTAATCTTATTAAAGACTACGAAACCTTAAAAGAAACAAAATATAAAATCTATCAATTTGATAAAGACTGGTTTAGGGGGTTGCTAAATTTTATGCGATTACCTCACATAAACTCGCTAAGTGAAAACAAAATTTATAAGACTGATGGTAGCCTAAATCCTAAGACGTGCAAAAAAAGGTTCGATGTAATAATACAATTTGCGGAGTATCTACGAGAAAAAAAGATGCTAGAGTTAGATGTTATTGTTGAACTTAAAAAATTCAGAAGAAGTGAAATAAAAGTACCTAAGTTAACAAAGGTGACATTAACACTCGATGAAGTTTTTGCACTTTATGACTTTGAATTTACGGATAAGGTATTAGAACAGATTAGAGATACATTTGTTTTTATTTGCCTTACAGGACTGAGGTACGGTGATTATTTGGCTTTTGATTCAAAGTTTATTAAAGTTTCTAAAACGAATGGTAACAAAGTTTACGAAAGGATTGCTAAAAAAACAAAGGGAACAAGTGGCTTAGCTTATAAAATACCAATGTGTAAAATAGCGTTGGACATTTTGGCTAAATATGATAATAAACTTCCAAAAGTGCCACACTACAACGAAAGAATTAAGGATGCCTTAGCGGAAACTAAGCTTTTTGATGAACCCACGCAAATAGTTGACAAGAAAACTAATGAGGAGAAATTAAGGTATGAATGTGTAAGTATGCACAAGGGTCGGGATACGTTTATAACTAATTTGGTTGATGTGACACCACTTAATCAGTTAATGAAATATACAGGGCATAGCAAGCTTTCAACGTTACAGGGCTACGTTGATTCCTCTAGGGATGTTGATAGCGAACCACTCATAACCACTTTTAACAGAAAGACAAATGGATAATTTTACCGAGTCACAACTAGGTTATTTGCTACAAATACTTAAAGTACTATCTAACTGTAAAATTAATATTGAGGATATACAACCACAAATAACAAGTTTTATTGGTACTATCGCTTATCCCAATTTAGGGTTTAAAAATTCTTCAATTACCACCGAACAGGATTTGGTAAGGTTTAAGGAAACTGCAAAGCTTGTTTTGTCGGCAATAAATAAAGGTGTTGATGCTAACAGGAGTGCGGAATCAAAAACCCAAGATGGGTTGGCTAAAATTCAGAAGTTTAGAGAAAAGTTTCCTTTTTACGTGGATATTAAGGCTTCAAAAAAACAACTGGATTTTATAGATAAACTAAAAAAGGAAGAATATACCCAATCAGAAGCATCCATATTTTTAGGAATCAGCAGACAAACATTGGGTAAGTACGTTAAGGAAAGTTCGCATGGCTTTAAGTTTAACCAAAAACAAAAAAAAGTTACTAAAGAGCAACTTTTTAATTATTATTCTAAATACTTACTTACTAAATAAGGGCTTAATAAATTATGCAGCTAATAGCCTTTTGACCTTTTGTATTGTTCGTGTGCTTTTATTTGTAAGGGTGGATATTTCACGGATACTCCTAGATTTATTTAAGTACTTAATAACGTCCTTGTGTTTGTCCAATAGTTCCGTTGTGTCCATCGTAACGCCCTTAACCCTTCCAACTTTGCCGCCATCATTAATATGCTTTTTATAACCACTAGATAAACGTTGCTGTATAGCAGCCCTTTCGGTACGGGCAAATTCCGCCAACATCGTTACCATCATTTGAGCCATTGGGTTTACTGTAGCATCCTCGTTAAGTGTTTCAATATTGTAGTTTAACACATAAAGCGATATACCCTTACTATGAAAAATATCAAGGCTTTTCAGCACTTCCAAAGTTGACCTTCCTAAACGGGAAAGTTCCCACACTAGCACCTTATCAATTTTTTTAAGGTCAATAAGCTTTATTAAATCAGTCCACGCCGTTCTATCTTCATTTTTGGTTGCGCCCGAAATTTTCTCATTAAACTCACCAACAACCTTATATCCTTTACTATTTGAGTAGGTTCTTAAATCTGTAATTTGCCTCTCAAAAGATTGACTTTCCTTGCTAACCCGTGTTAAAATAGCTACCTTCATATTGTTACATTTAGGTATTAAAGATACGAAATGTAGTCCACATATCCAAAGGAAAAAAGTACTACTTTTTGGGTGTATTATTTGTTATTCTTACAAGAAAAAAGTACCACATTTTTTAAGTGCTACATTTTTGATGAATAATTTAGCGACTATTGTTCTATGTGTTCGAGTTAGTTTGAAGAAGCTTAGTTAGAAGTTCAATAGTGTTCAAAAGCTTTTGGTTTTGGTCTTGAAGGTAGTCAATTTGTTTAAGGAGTATTTCTTTGTTTTCTCCATGTAAGTTTTCTATATACCCATAAAATTTATCAATTTGATTGTTTTCAACGTTAAGTGTTTGCTTTTCGCTACTTAAAATGCTTTCAAAAGGCACATCCAGAGTTTTAGCTATTGCTTCCAGCCTGTCCGTAGTTAGTTTGGTTTGTCCATTTTCAATTTTACAGTAAGCATTTTGGGAAAGTTCAAGGCAATCTGCCATGTATTGTTGGGTGTAATTTCGGTACTCCCTAATCTTTTTTATCCTCAATGCAGATTCGATACTCATTCATATTCTTTAAGGTTCAAATATAGCTAATATGTTTAAATTATTCGTTCTAGGGTTTGGAGGAGGTATAAAAAAGTTCATTCTTTGCACCAGCTAACAGATAGGTTTATGGAAAAAGAAGTGCAAAGTGTTTTAGAAATACTAGAAAATTTTAATAATGAAAAGAAAATGGCAATAATAACCCAGTGTGTTTCGAAAATAGGAACTAGCGAGTGGCAAGACAAGATAAGGGACTTAATACAAAGAATTGAAAATTTATCTAACTAAAACTAGCCAACAAATCCTTTACTTATATAGACAGGATTTATGTTTTAGTTCCCACAGTACCTCCAAAAAATTCTACTGATAAGAATTTTGAATAACTTAATAAATTATAGATGATTCGTGTTTTTAAAATATCAGCTATCGTGCTTGTTCCAACTAGCCTAATATTGGTTTCCTTTGTTTGTTGGATGAATTCTTTTCCTCTTGAATATTATTACAAGTTTGGTGAGAAATACAAAACCGATTTGTTTTGTAACTGCACCGAGTATAATAAATTCAATCCTTCAATAGCAGAACAGTATTCAAGTAAAATCAAAGCTATTATCAATTTCATAGCTTATGATTTTTCTTCAAAATCTGACGATGTTACTAATCCAGATAACCCTAAGAAACTAAACCGAAAAGGGTTTAATGAGGGTGTTGATAGAGATAATAATCCTAGCAATAATAGTGTTGACCACGAACTTAATTTAGCTTCATATTTAACTACTCATACTTTTAATATTAATGGGAATGGAAAGGTTGAGTTTGTTAATAACGAAATGATTGTAGAGGGAGGCAGAGCGACTATTCATGGAAATTATTCAATAACAAGTACTAAGACGGCAAGAATAACGAATTATCAAGCTATTGATGGTTTGTATGATGCTTCTAACAATAGAGCTGGTGCTGGAACTCTAACGTTAAATAGTGACGGTACAATTAGCTTCTTCCTGACAGATGGAAATAATGTCAGAAACTATACATTATCACCTAGTAACTAGATTATGTCAAAAGTTATACAAAATTTACAAAAATTGTCTTTACTTGAAAAGGTTGGAGTTGTTTTTTCTCTAGTTGGCATGTTTCATCTATGTAATTCAAAACTTTTTACTCAAAAAAATAACACCCAAAATGACGGGATTAACAAACAAACGACACTAGCAAAACAGCGAATAATCTGCTTTAGATGTAATAAAGACTTAACTGATTCATATCTTAGAATTAATTCTAACACTCAAAATGCAAATGGTGAAGACATTTATTACTGCACTCCCTGTTGGAAAATTGTGTGGAAACAGGCTACGGATGATGCAAAAGCAGAAGGATATTAGTATTAATGTTTTTTTTACCCAATTTTAAAGCCTTCAAACGAATTTTAGTGAATACCGCATATTTATTAGTATGCAAGAAACAAAAACAATATACTTTACACTAGAAGAAGCAGTTGCCATTTGCAAAAATTATCAATGGCTTAAAAAGGGGTTCAAATTCGATAGCCCTTATGGTATTCTAACAATCGACAAAGTGCTACCACTAAAACACCGTAATTGTAAATACACACCGATGGTGTTGCACGATATTTTCACCCCACCAGAAATTCCAGAGTTTTACGGTTTTAAAAATCCTGCACAATACCTAATTGATTATCTGAACTACATGGAAATACCATTTTTCCCAATGGAAGGCAATATGGTACTTTGTGACATTTGTAGGCAACTACCCGAAAAGGATGAGAACGGGATTGATAAGTTTTTATAAAGGACTTAACCACTTAAATAGTCCTATTTTTATTAAGGGATTAATTTAGTGCCGTTAAAGCTGATAACAGGCACTTTGCCCAAGTTATCTTCAAGAACATTGCACATTACTTGATACACGGTTGATTCGTTTATTTTTGGTACAAGTAAGCCATCGTGCAAGGTGTAAGGTATTATATCCATCGCCACCAATTGTTTACAAATCTCATCAATGAATATTCGGCTTTCAATTCGTTGCAGTTCAATAGCGAATTTGGCATGGTTCTGTTTTTTTAAGTCCTTTATTATTTTGCTTATTAATGGGAACTGTGATGCAAATGTATTTTTATCGGGTAGGTATGAACTGTTCTTGCTGTAAGCAATTTGCATCCATATTTTTTTAGCACCATCCCTATCAACTTTGAACAAATCCATCAAAAATTCATACCAAGCACCCGATAGGGTTATTTCACCATATCGGTCAATTTCAGCTTTTAATTTCGGGCCTGAATCGTTATAATAATCTTTCAAAAGTATATTAAACAGTACAGGTTGCGAATTGGAAAGGTCAAAATAACTCATATTGTCATAACCATTTAAGAACTGCCTTAAATCACTACTAAGGTTCGTTAAATTCGTGTCTATACGCTTATTGGTACTATTCCTATTGAATCGTAATAGCTTGCCTTTTTTGCCTTCATTTATGGCTATTATTGACCTCATTCGATACAAATACTGATTACGAGCCGTTTCAGTCAAATTAGGGTCGCCATTAGCCTGTATTGCATCATTTGTGTATAGTTGTACAGAATGTTGGGTAGCTTTATTATAATCAATGCCGATTGTATCCTTATAGTGGTAAGCCATCTTTTTGATATAATCATTATAGTGTTTTATCGAGTCTAATTCCTTATTATACTCACCAATTATGTATTTGCCTACACTAATGTGTATGGGTATTTCTATAACTACAATTTGATGCTCTTTCACCACTTTTGGATTGTCTATAAAGCCTTGATTTACGTCTGATTTAAAGGTATTTGTATTGTTATTAATAATACAATAGGATATAGCCCCACCCTCCCTATTCAACATATCTACAACTACACTATTAAGTACAAGTTTATAATAGAAACACATATTTTCCTTGTAGTAACTGGATTTGGATATAATGGAATGAACAACTAAATATTGAATATACTTACTGTAACCATTACCATACTTTTTAATGAGTAATCTACTATCAAGTGGTATGTATCCATTATTAGCAGTAAAAGCGTTATAATACTTGATATTTGATAAGTCGTTAAGTATGCTGTAGAATATATTAATATCGTATTCAAATTCAGGTGTTACCAAACTAAGTTTGTAATGCAACAGGTCAAAGGTTATTCGTGGGATAAATAACTTGATATATTTATTGTAATTTTTAGGTCTGTTTGTATCCATGATGTTTTTGCTTATGATAATAAATAGTGGTGAATAAGTAAATAGGTTAACAAATATAATCCTAACTGTTACCGCCCTTTTATACCCCCTCCCTGCCCTTCAAAATGTTGAGGTATGAACCTATGCCCAATTTTTTTTGGTACTATTTTCAGTAAAAACAAGGCTAATTAAGAGAATTTGTGTCATTTTACGGAAATTTTAACGTGTTAACTCCCCGTTTGCGCTGTATGAAATTGCTCTAAAATACTGCTTTTTTAGTGAATCGGACTGTACTTCAAGCGAAAATTAAGGACTTAACTATTAGAAAAATTAACTTTTAGGGGGGAGATTCGAAAAAATAAATAATAATTTATCGCTAAAAATTCGCTAAAATAAAAAATGAAACCATTGATAATCAATGATTTCATTATACATATTGTCGGGACGACTGGATTCGAACCAGCGACCTCACGCCCCCCAGACGTGAACGCTAACCGGGCTGCGCTACGTCCCGAACTTTAAAAAGGTATGCAAATATAGGTGAGTAGATTCTTTTTACGATTATCTTGCGCAAAATTTGAATTAAAATTATGCAGTTATTAATTAAAAATGTATTGATTGCGGATATAAATTCTCCTTTTTCTAACCTTAGAAAAGATATTCTAATAGAAGATGGTAAGATTATTTGTATAGATGACAATATTGCAAATAATAATTTTGAAGTAATAGAAGATGAAGATTTAATCATTTCTCAAGGATGGATAGATGTGTTTACAGACTTCTGTGATCCCGGATATGAGTATAAGGAATGTCTTGAATCAGGTGCAGATGCTGCTATTGCTGGAGGTTTCTCTCATGTATTTGTAATTCCAAATACCAAGCCTGTTACTCAAAACAAATCTCAGGTTGCCTACATCGTCGAAAAAGCCAAGTTATTACCCATTAATATTTACCCCCTTGGTGCGGTTTCTAAAAATACAGAAGGAAAGGATTTGGCAGAGATGTATGAGATGAAACAAACAGGTGCGATTGCCTTTTCAGATGGGCTTCATCCTGTTCAATCATCGGGACTTTTATTAAAGGCTCTTCAATATATCAATGCCTTTAACGGAACAATCATTCAAGTACCTATTGACAAGAGTATTGGCTCTTTTGGATTGATGACCGAAGGCATTATCTCTACCCAATTAGGACTACCGGGAAGTCCTGCATTGTCGGAGATTCTAATCATTAAAAGAGACCTCGACCTATTGAGATATACAAATAGTAAACTACATATTACAGGTGTTTCTACTGCTGAGAGCGTTGCCCTGATAGCGGCAGCAAAGAAGGAAGGATTAGCAGTGTCTTGTAGTGTCACCCCTTATCACCTATATTTTTGTGACGAAGACATGATTAGCTACGATACAAATTTGAAAGTCACTCCTCCTTTAAGAACAAGAACTGATATGATGGCATTGAGGGAGGCAGTTATTGACGGAACAATTGATTCGATTTCCACACATCATCTACCTCAAAATTGGGAT
>CANFLL010000047.1 GCA_947447825.1 Chitinophagaceae bacterium
AAATTGCCATTTACACTCAATGTGGCATTATTGGTAAGGGTGGCACCTGTGGCAATCGTAATGTTACGAGCCAAAGCCGTTCCACTAGCAATCAATGGTTTGTTTGTTGTTACAGGTATGTTTGCATCGCTAGAGTTAGTTGGCACACCGTTAGTCCAGTTGCCTGCTGTGAACCAGTCAGTAGATTTATTGCCTGTCCAAGTATTAACTGCAGGTGTGATGGTTAACACCAGGGTGGCAATGCTATCGCATCCCACAGCATTAGTGGTACTAAAGGTGTAGCTTCCACTAGTTGTGTAAGTTGTTCCATGCCATAAATAACTACCGTTTGCTGATTGAGAGATGGTGCTTGTAGTAGGTGTGTTAATAGTTAAGTTTAACGTAACCACACTATCGCAACCTGCCGCATTTGTTGTGGTGAAAGTGTAAGCACCACTTGTGGTATAGGTTGTACTATTCCATGTATAGCTGCCGCAAGCAGTTTGGTTAATGGTGTTTGAAGTTGGTGTGCAAGTAATGGCTATATACAAATTAGTACTAGTGCTACCACCTGCATTGCTAGCCGTTACTGTGTAATTAGTACTAGCACTTGCAGCAGTTGGCGTACCACTAATAACACCAGTAACACCATCAATACTCAACCCATTAGGCAATGAAGGGCTAATGGTATAGCTACTAACTGCACCACCTTGATTGCTTACCCCTATTTCATAAATAGTGTTCTGCCCTGCATCAGTAACAAATAGATTTCCTTTTGCATCCACTGCCAAACCTGTAGCATACTTAAAGGAATATGGAAGGCTAGTTTGAGTGCCATCAGTGCCTATTTTATAAACAGTAGAACCACCTACAAGCGCAGATGATAAACTTGATGCACCTGCATCTGCAACATACACATTGCCCGCAGCATCTACTGCAACGGCTGTAGGATTAATATAACCCCCAACACCAATACTATTATAATCTTTGAAAACTTGCCCAAAAAAATTGCTTGTAGTATAAACACTCCCACTTACATCTACTGCTACATTGTTAGGTGATAAAGCTTCAGCAAGGCCTAAATCAATAGTGCTGCCATCGGTAGTTATTTTGTAAACGCTTCCACTTGCTAATACAAAAACATTACCTGTAGAATCCACTGCTACGCTGGCTGGGTAATTAATTGCATCCGAGCCAATTTCGGTTATAGTTCCATCCGTAGTAATTTTCTTAACTATTGAATTTCCGTAATCGGCAACATAAACGTTGCCACTCGCATCTACAGCCACACCAGCAGGACTATTAAACCCAGAACCAATAGTGGTAACAGTACCATTATTGGCAATCTTTTTAACCGCATTATTACCTTGGTCTGCCACATACACATTGCCAGCAGCATCCACCGCTACACCAATAGGATTATTAAAACCACCAGATGCTATTACATTTAATTTTCCACCTGTGTTTGCAGTGGGCAACAATGGTGTGATGGCTGCACCTACCACAAAACTGTTGGGCGTAGGGTAGGTAAATGAACTTGGTGGCAGCACCCCGATAGTTAAATGTAAAGTGGTTAAGCTATCGCAACCAGCCGCATTAGTGGTATCGAAAGTGATAGTGCCACTTGTGGTGTAAGTTGTTCCATGCCATACATAACTGCCAATGGCTGTTTGATAGATGGTGCTTGTAGTAGGTGTGTTAATAGTAAGGTTCAACATTGTTAAACTATCGCATCCACCAGCATTTAAACTATCAAAGCTGTATGTTCCGCTTGTATTATATGTTGTTCCATGCCAAGTATAGCTACTGCAAGCAGCTATACTGACGCTTGCGGTGCTAGGTTTACATGCTGAGGTGATGATTAAGTTCAACGTTGTTAAACTATCACAACCTTTGGCATTGGTAGTATCAAAAGTGTAGGTGCCACTCTTAGTATATGTTGTTCCATGCCAAGTGTAGCTACCAGTTGCTGTTTGAGTAAGGGTGGCAGTACTAGATGCGTTGATGGTAACAGTTACTGTGTTTGTTGCCGTTCCTCCCAACACGTCAGTAACCTGAACTGTAAACTGGTCCGTGCCGCTGTAACCATTTGTTGGTGTATAGCTCCAGCCAGTAGGGCTTACTATTCCACCATTGCTAGTGGCAGTTGCTCCAATTGTAATGCTGCCATGGTTAGGCGTAGCAGTGAAGGTGAAAGTTTCTTGTTGACCATTATCTGCATCCGTAATAGTAAGGTTGTTTTGAATACTATTATTACTTGAATTCTGGCAAATAGACAATAAGCCAACACCAGTACCAGTGAAAGCAGGAGCAGTATTTGGAAGTATTTTAATTGGAGTGATCCTATTTGTAGTTGTTCCATCGCCTATTTGTCCACTGTTATTATATCCCCAAGCCCATACAGTGCCATCGGTTTTAAGGGCAACTGTGTGAGTAGAACCAGCTTCAACAGACGCCCAGTTGGTCGAAGTGCCAATTTGCACAGGAGTAGTTTTATTGGTAGTAGTGCCATCCCCCAATTGTCCCCAACAATTATATCCTAGAGCCCATAAAGAGCCATTGTTTTTTAGGGCAACTGTGTGACCGTTTCCAGCAGTTACATATACCCAATTAGTATCTGTTCCTATTTGCATGGGGGTATTCTTATCAGTAGTTGTTCCATCGCCCAACTGTCCATAAGCATTATTTCCCCAAGTCCATACAGTGCCATCGTTTTTAATGGCAACACTATGATTAAAACCTGTAGCAACATAAACCCATTTGCTAGTACTTATTTGCACAGGAGAGGTTCTGTTGGTGGTTGTTCCATCCCCTAATTGTCCATAACCATTATATCCCCACGCCCACAAGGTGCCATCGGTTTTAGTGGCAACTGTATGAGAATTACCTGTAGAAACAGATGCCCAATTAGTTGAAGAGCCTATTTGTACTGGAGAGTTTTTAGAGCTGGTTGTTCCATCCCCTAATTGTCCTGAATAATTATTCCCCCATGCCCATAAGGTACCATCTGTTTTAATGGCAACTGTGTAATAAATTCCAGCAGCAACAGATGCCCAGTTGGTAGAAGAACCTATTTGCAGAGGAGAGGTTCTGTTAGTGGTTGTTCCATCCCCCAATTCTCCAGAAGAATTAGTTCCCCACGCCCATAAGGTACCATCATTTTTAATTGCAATTGTATGAGAATAACCAGCAGCAACAGATGTCCAGTTTGTTGAAGACCCTATTTTCACAGGGGAGAGTTTATTGGTTTTTGTTCCATCGCCAACTTGTCCAGAATTATTATTTCCCCAACCCAGTAGAGTTTCATCGGCATCAACATAGAAACTGAGAAAAGATACTCCCCCTTTAAACAGTGCTGGCAAAATAGTTAAATTCAACCTAGATAAGCTATCACAACCTGCTGCATTTAAACTATCAAAAGTGTAAGTACCACTTGTAGAATAGGTAGTACCATGCCACGCATAACTACCTACAACGGATTTGGAAATAGTAGAAGTAGTAGGTTTATTAATTGTTAAGTTCAAGGTTGTTAAGCTATCACAACCTACCGCATTTAAACTGTCAAAAGTATACGAGCCGCTTGCGGTATATGTTTTACCATGCCATGCGTAACTCCCACAAGCAACTGCTGTGATGCTTGCAGTACTACTAGCCTTTACGGTAACCGATACGGTATTTGTTGCTTTCAACCCATCTGTTACCTGAACCGTAAACTGATCTGTTCCGCTAAAACCACTTGTTGGCGTATAGCTCCAGCCAGTAGGGCTTACTGTGCCACCATTGCTAGTGGCAGTTGCTCCAATTGTAATGCTGCCATGGCTAGGTGCAGCCGTAATGGTGTATGTTTCTGTCTGACCACTATCTGCATCCGTTATGGTCAAGTTGTTTTGAATGCTATTACTACTGGAATTTTGGCAAACAGTCAATAAACCTACACTAGCCCCAGTGAAAGTAGGAGGGGTATTCGGAAGTATTTTAACCGGAGAAGTCCTTTGGGTGGTTGTTCCATCGCCAACTTGTCCACTACTATTATCCCCCCAAGCCCATACTGTGCCATCGGTTTTAAGTGCAATTGTGTGCCCCATACCTGCTGCTATAGATACCCAATTGGTTGAAGAGCTTATTTGTATGGGTGAACTTTTACTGGTGGTTGTTCCATTCCCCAATTGTCCATTATTATTATATCCCCAAGCCCACAACGTGCCACCGCTTTTAATGGCAATTGTGTGTTGACCACCAGCAGCAATAGATACCCAATCGGTTGAAGTCCCTATTTGCATGGGGGTGCTTGTCGTGTTATTTGTTCCATCGCCCAATTGTCCATAAGTATTACTTCCCCAAGCCCACAACGTGCCATCGCTTTTAATGGCAATTGTGTGACTATATCCAGCAGCAATAGATGCCCAATTGGTTGAAGCACCTATTTTTACTGGGGAAGTTCTGGTAGTGTATGTTCCATCCCCTAATTGTCCCAAAACATTTATTCCCCAGGCCCATAAAGTGCCATCGGTTTTAAGTGCAATCGTGTTACCATCACCAGCAGCAACCGATACCCAATTGGTTGAATTTCCTATTTGTGTTGGAGAAGTCCTTTGTGTGGTTGTTCCATCGCCCAATTGTCCACTACTATTATCCCCCCAAGCCCATAAGGTGCCATCTGTTTTTATGGCAACTGTATGATATGCCCCTACAGCAACAGATGCCCAATTGCTTGAATTGCCTATTTTAACGGGGGTAGTTCTGTTGGTGGTTGTACCATCCCCCAATTGTCCCCAATTATTATTTCCCCAAGCCCATAAAGTGCCATCTGTTTTTGTTGCAACCGTGAAATTTTGAGCTGCTGCAACAGATGCCCAATTTGTTTCCGTGCCAATTTGAACAAGAGTGTTGCTGTTGGTGGTTGTTGCATTCCCCCAAGCCTGCAATGCACCAGACGTATCAATATAGAAACTGGAATAAGTACTTGATCCCTTAAATAACTTACCTATAAAAGTTAAATTCAACGTCATTAAGCTGTCGCAACCTGCCGCATTTAAACTGTCAAAAGTATAGGAGCCACTTGTTGTATAAGTTTTACCATGCCATGTATAAATCCTAATGGCAACTGCTGTGATGCTTGAAGTACTGCTAGCTTTCACAGTAACAATAACTGTGTTAGTTGCTGTGCCTCCCAAAACATCAGTAACCTGAACCGTAAACTGATCTTTGCCACTATAGCCACTTGTTGGGGTGTATGTCCATCCAGTGGGGCTAACTGTTTCACCATTGCTTGTAGCAGTTGTTCCAGTAGTAATGCTGCCATGTGTAGGCTGCGTAGTGATGGTAAAGGTTTCTGTTTGACCATTATTAGAATCCTTTATGGTCAAGTTATTTTGAATACTATTGGTAGAATTCTGGCAAACTGATAATAAGCTAACACCAGCCCCTGTGAAAGTAGGAGCGACGTTTGGAAGTATTTTAACAGGAGCATTTCTATTGGTAATAGTTCCGTCTCCTAATTCTCCATCACTATTATATCCCCAAGCCCATACGGTGCCATCTTTTTTAAGGGCAATAGTATGCTCATTTCCAGCAGCAATAGATGTCCAGTTAGTTGAAGTGCCAATTTGCACAGGTGAGGTTTTATTTATAGTAGTGCCATCCCCTATTTGACCTACTTCATTATACCCCCAGGCCCATAAAGTACCATTTTCTTTAATGGCAACTGTGTGACCATAACCAGTAGAGATAGATGCCCAATCGGTTGCGCCAAAAAAACCACCTAATTTAGCAGGAGAGGTTTGCGCTGTAGTGTTTCCAAGACCTAATTGTCCATACGTATTATCTCCCCAAACATACAAGGCACCATTGGTATTTGTGGCAACAGTGTGTTTGTAGCCTGCAGCAACAGATGCCCAGTTCCCAGATAAAAACACACTAATATTAACAGGAGCGGTTCTGGTAGTGGTAGTTCCATCGCCCAATTGCCCAGAAGCATTTAATCCCCAAGCCCATAAAGTTCCATCGGTTTTAATAGCAACTGTGTGATTGAAGCCAGCTGATATTGATGCCCAGTTGCTTAAAGTGCCTATTTGCACAGGAGCGGTTCTAGTAGTAGTAGTGCCATCGCCTAATTGTCCAGAAGTGTTTTTTCCCCAAGCCCATAAAGTGCCATCTTTTTTTATGGCTACAGTAAAAGATTGCCCAGCAGCAACAGATGCCCAGTTAGTAGCAGAACCTATTTTAATAGGACTGTTTTGATTGGTGGTAGTTCCATCGCCTAATTGCCCATAATCATTACCTCCCCAAGCCCATAAAGTTCCATCTGTTTTAATGGCCACAGTGTGACTGTAACCAGCAGCAACAGATGTCCAGTTAGTAGCAGACCCTATTTTGATAGGAGCGGTTTTGAATCTGCTAGTTCCATCGCCTAATTCTCCATCGCTATTGTTTCCCCAAGCCAACAATGAACCAGAAGTGTCAACATAAAAATTAGAAGAATTAGTGGCCCCCTTAAACAATTTACCAGTTTGTGCATTTAGGCTTGTCGTAGCAAAGAAAAACATGCAGCAAAGTGTCCAAAAGTTGTATTTAAGTACTCCGTGACGCATACCTATAGCTAACCAACTACTCTTGTATTTGTGTGTATTTTTAAAACTCATAACAGCTGTTTTTTATTATAGATAATTAATGTTTTTAAATTGATAATTGATTATGTTTTTGTATCCCTAGAATACTTAGAGAATTAGTCAAAATAAATTGAAAGACTTTCGCTTAAATAAAGTGTCTTTGTCTTTCGTCTCTTTACTTTCAACTTACTTATTTCATGTTCCGTTGCATATTGAATACAACCTTCGAACCCTGTTACTATTTGTTGAAAATTTTTCACAGTTAAACCAAATCACATTTTTCCGAATATCTATTATCATAAGAAAATTTTAGTAAAAAAAGGAATTCCTAAAGGCTCAAACAAAAGTTTGAGTTCTAACCGACTATTTTTTGAGGTCAAAACAGTTAAGCAGACTTTAAGGAATCTAATCAAAATAAATTGAGCAACATTCTAGTTCAGTGCTGTGCCTTTTTTATTTTTGAATTTCAACTTTCAACTTATTATTTTCAACTTAACATGGATGGTATTTTATTTATATTTTTACAGATGGAAGACTATACCCTTAGGTTTTAAAAACCTGTAAGGTCTGCCTCCTTCGAACTTTTAATACTTTAATTTACTTCAATTTGTATAAATACGCACCACTTCCTTCGCTATTGCTATTCTTTTTGTCAACTGTAATAGGTTGTAACATGAAAAAGGATATTGAACCTAGTAAGCAAGATGTTATTACCCTATATGCTTATCTGGATAAAGGAAATGCAGTGTTTAAAAAGAAAAGCAGCATTGAGAACTTTTCTACAGGAATGAATTACTATGATTCTGCTAATAGAATAGCTGAAAAATATGATAATGATTCTATCAAATTCGATACTTACATATCCATTGCACGAGCTTATGATGCTTGGAATAAAAAGCCGCAAGCCACCGTAGATTATTATAAACGAGCTTCTGAATATGCACACAAAATGTTCAATAAGGATCAGGCAGTATTTTGTAGTATATTAGTGGCTCACGCATTGATGAAGAGCATAGATTTTGCTAAAGCAGTGAGTGCTTGCAAAAAGATAGACGAAAATGAAATGCAAAATGCAAATCTGAGTGAGGTGGACAATTATTACACAGAATTGGCTTATATCTGCGTTTCGAGCAAAGATTATCCCACTGCCTACATGTTTAGCCATAAAGTAAAGCATCCTGAAAACATACAAAATGGATCACTTACTTATAAAACGTACCAAACAATCACTCAAACAAGCCTTCATCTATATTATCTCCATGAAGACATAACAGTATGGATTGACTCTATAAAACAAACGATTGCAAGAACAAAAAACCTCTCAGACAGCTTATCGAACTTGAGTTACTTAATTCAGTCATACAAAAACATACATCAAGATGATAGTGCTGCTAAATATGATAAAATTATTGACACCCTAAATGATAGATTTGGAAACAACTTCGACCAATCTATAGCAAAAAATACCTTTTTGGAGTATGAAGCACAAAAGTCTGAAAGAGAAAAACGGATAGCTGCTCTCGAAAAACAAAGCATTTTAAATACCACCATTGCCATTGCCATAATTGCCTTCTTATCAATTTTAATAACCTTTTTGGTTCTTTTAAACAGAAGAAAAGTAGCAGCTAAAAACTTAGTGCTTGCACAACTTAATAAGCAACTGGAAGAAAAGGCAGACGAAAACGAAATGTTGCTAAAAGAAATGCACCATCGGGTAAAAAATAACCTTTCTCTAATTTATAGTCTATTAGAAATGCAAGGACGCAAAACAACAAACAACGAAACTAGAGAGCAGTTAATGATGGCAAGAAATAGGATTGAAAACATTGCACTTACCCACGAACAATTATATAGAAACCATAATAGTAGCATAAATATGAACGACTATTTATCCAAAATAATAATTAGTAGCCTCAAAGCTGTTCTTTCCGAAAAAACAATCATCCCAACCATTGAAATAGCTAAGGAAATAAATCTCACAGCCGATAAGTGTCTTCCAGTTGCCATGATTATAAATGAATTGATTACAAACTCTGCCAAATATGCCCAAACAAATGAGGGGGAAATTGCCATTGCCATCATTGCAAAATGCATAAACAATACTATTTCAATAACCTATTCGGATTCAGGAACAAACAATTTAGCAGAGGAGAGAAAAGAAGGACTAGGTAGCAACATTATGAGGATTCTTTGCAAACAAATTCAAGCCACCTTAGACACCAAACTTAATGGCTTGCCTTTCAATTATAAAATTACATTTACTATTTGATGGAAAAATTAGATAAGATTAATATATTGATTGTAGAAGACGACTTAATCATTGCAGAAAACTTAAAGGAAGTTCTGCAAGATCTAGGCTATGCAGTTGCCGAGCCATGCACTTGTATGGACGAAGCGTTGACAAGTATGAAAATAGAAAATTTTGATTTAGCCATTCTAGATATTAACTTAAAAGGAAAGGATGAAGGAATAACCATAGGAGAAAAGATTAGGAGCGAATACAAGATTCCCTTCATTTTTTTGACCGCATTTGCAGACCCTAAAACAATTGCTGCTGCTGCAGAGACAAAGCCAAGTGCATATCTAGTGAAACCAGTATCGTCTCTGAACCTTTTTGCATCTATTCAAATAGCCTTGCAAAATTTTAGAAATAACCAAGAGGCAACCCCGCAGACCAAAAATGAGAGAGAAAAAGACTTCTTCATAAAGGTTGGGAATAAGATTTCAAAAATAAACTGGGAAGAAGTTATTTGTATAAATGCAGGAAAAAACTATGTAACCCTTCAAATTGGCAAAGAACATATCCCAGATTATCCTATCAGAAGTAGTCTATTAAATGTAATCACCGACTTAATTCCTTTAGAACTGAAAGAGTGTTTTATTCAGATAAACAGGAGCCAGTATTTTAATATAAAGTTTGTAAATGAAATAATTAAGGAATCTATCATTACTTCTTTTGGCAACTTTGAGATTGGTGAAAAATATAAAAAGGATTTGATGGTAAAGTTGAACATTATTTGAATAATGAAGTGTGTGTGTTGAGGGTTATCTGAACTAGGATTTATAGTATTTTAGTATTAACATGATTTGCGAGTGATTTACTTCTAAAAAGTTAGAGTTTGAAAGAAGGAGGTAGAAAAAATAAATTGGGGTTAATCATTTTTAAATCACCTTCTGTAAAGATATATTTTCTTGATTAAAAAAAGTACCATACAAGGTAAATACATCAATCCCTTCACTGATTTTGGTTTCAAGAAAATACTTGCCGAAGAGGCTGCAAAGCCGTCACTCATCAACTTTCTGAATGCCTTGCTTATTCAGGAAAACAAAACACCTGACATCGCCTTTAAGAATACAAAAAAACTTAGATTAACACAGTCCTACAGAAAAGCTGTCTATGACATCTTTTGTGAAAACAACAAATGATAGAAATTTATTGTGGAACTACAAAAACTAAAGCAGAACTTTTTCAAGGATAGAACAGTCTATTACTCCACCTTCCCAATAATGGATCAAGCCGAAAAGGGGAGATTGGAACTATCAGTTGAAAGCTATTTACTGTATAGGAATACTTGATTTTACCTTTGAAAGCAAAGAAGAACTTAGTTTTAAAAATGAAGTAGTGCACACCATTAAACCAAAATACCACAACAGTAAGATGTTCTGCAAAAAGCTTTCTACATCTATGTAGAAATGCCCAATTTCAGAAAGAAACTGGAGGAACTAGAAACATAATTAGACAAGTAGCTTTTTTTTCAAAGAATCTAGAAGACTTTCAAGAGCTTCAGTCCGGCTTTAGAGCTTCAATATTCGAGAAAGCCTTTGAAAAAGCCGAATTAGCAACATATAATAATGAAGAGCATGAATTATATCAGGCAAGTCTGAAATCATTACGGGATAACTATGGGTAAGCAAATAGGTATAACAAAGGGTAAGAAGGGAAGAGAAATGGTTGTTAAAAAAGGGGTACATAGATTAAGATAGTGGTATGCCAATTGACAAGATTAGTGAATCGACAGGTTTATCAGAGGAAGAAATAAATTAATTGTGCAATAATCAGTAGGTTTATAATTAATAATAAGAAGGCAAGGAGGCAAGGAGGCAATAGGCAATAGGCAATAGGCAATAGGCAAGAGGCAAGGAGGCAAGGGGACTTTATTTTTTCTGTGCGTACGTCAACGCATACAAAGAATAGCATCTGAGATGTTCATTAAAGCAAAAAGAGGTTGAAAGCTTTAAGCTTTTCAACCTCCAACTAAGTAATACTCACCACTAATCACTCACCACTCACCACTCACCACTAAAGAGGCATCATCGCAACTGCCAATGACGAAATTTTTCCCAATTCAAACTCAATAATTGCAGTAACCGTCACAAAACTTTCTTTAGCACAAGTAATATGATAAGTGCCAGGCTTTATTCTTTCTATCAATGAAATGCCTGTAATATCCGAAACACCACTTCTTGCCACTTCAATAATTGTTACTGTAACATCTTGCAATTTTCCCCCTGTCGTCGCATTGGTAACTGTCACCTTCAATCCCGTTGCCTTATTTCCTAATGAACTAATATTCCGCGACAAATGGTAAGCCTCCACCATTGCAGCATCTGTGTCTTCATATTCAGGTACTAGCAAATCATCAATTATGCCCAAATAAGCATCACACTCATCAATAAAAACTTCAATTTGGCTAGTGGCCACAGCCCTTGTGGTAATGGCTTGTTTGGGTGTACCAATATCAGATGAGGCTAGGTTAATGGCTGTTGATATGGCAGTAACATCAGTGGCAACAACTTTATAAGCGGTCAAACTGCTAATGTTTGAATTCAATGTTGTTTTGATAGTAGTAAGCGAATTAATAACTACAGATTGCGTCATTTCGGCAAAACTTGATATCTGAACATCAAATAATGCCTCAAGTTTGGCATTGCCTGTATTCTTAGCCCATGCCCTTGCTTTTCTTGCCGATTTCACTGTTAGCTTAATGGCTTTTTCCAAGTTTGTTTCCTTAGTAGTGGTCACGCCACTAATTTTTAGAGCCTGTTGCGCAATTTCTAATTGCAGTTGGTCATACGAGCCAGTAAAACCTGTTATTTCAGTAACCAATTGTACAAAAGTGGCAAATGTTATTGAATATTTCTCAAAAAATAGAATCATGGCTATTAGCATATTCACTTTAGCTGTTTGTCTTTTTGTCATTTTATGTAATTTATTTGTAGTAAATGATAATAATTAATGCATAAAGCCTTCATTTTAAGTCTAAAAGGCTATTTTTAATGTCAGAGAGGGTTTTTCTGCTGCCAGATGCGCATATTGCAATGTCAGTTGCAATAAAGCTATTGTAAGATGCAATAATGTTATTGTCAGACACGATAATGTTAGTGTCAGATGCAATAATGTTACTGTCAGATACAATAATGTCGTTGTTAGATACAATAAACCTTTTGTCAGATTCAATAATATCCAAGTAGAACGCAATAATCCCCAAGTAGTATGTTCTTATAAATAAATCAAGGTGGGCAATGGATCGAAGATGCCAGCAAAAGGAGATTAAGCAGGAACTTGTGAATAGAATTATATGATCCAATTATTTTCATACCGAAAACATTTTGGCAATACTAGTGAATATATAATTGGCATCATAACAACGTTGTTAACAATACTGCTGATAAGCTGTTTTTTGCCTAAATTATTGAGTCAACATAAATTAAAAAATTATCACTTCAATGAAGAGTTTCTTTACACCTCAATACTTTCGTCTTCCTTGTAGCCTTTACGAAAATGAATCAATTTATCTGAATCCATACTAAAATCTAAAAATTATAAGCTAACTGAAATTCTAAATTCAATAGGTCAGGACGGTGCAGGATAGATAGGGGTTAAAGCAATTATATGTTTGCCAGTAAAATACGTTCATCTATTGTTGATATTATTTGTCCATAAATGAGCGTGTTTAATAATGATTGCACAATGAAAAGAAAATTACATCTCCCTCGATGCTAGGGAACATTTTGCTGCCACTATTTTAATAAACGATTACAACAACAACTATATGAAAAAGAGGTTCCTTTACTCAACTGGAGTTATTCCTTGCTTTATTGTTAAACATGTATCATCAAAAAGAATATCAATTCCGAAGATGTTTCCAATGTTGGTGATTAAAAGTGTTTTTTTTTTAATAACATTTATTTTTTATTCAAATAACCTTATTTCGCAGAGTCTTTACCAAATATACACAACTCCATTCCAAGCATCAGCTACTGCGCCAAGTTGGGGAGGAACAGCAACAGGTACAGTTTCAAGTGCAGCATTTTTTTCTGCCGCACTCTCAGGATGGTCTGGAACTTACACGAATACCTATTTTTCAACCTCTAGTTCTACTGGGTCAGGAACAATAACTTTTTCTTCCGCTTTGCCTCTTGTTTCTAATGGAACTGATAAAGGAACTGTTGTAGTAAACTTTGGACATACCTCCGCAGGAAAAGGTTTTACTTTGTATCTTAATGGATCTCCATTAACCTCCTACACTGCAACTGCTCTTAAAACTGGATATGTAGTAACTTATACAATTCCAATAGCCCAAGCAAATATTACTTCTTTACAATGTAAAGGTTCAAGTACTTCTGGATTATATTGTTTTTCAGTTTCAGTTAATACCTACACAACGTGTACAACACCTACTTTGAGTGGAGCATCTCAGTCTAGTACAGTTTGTAGTGGTACAAGTGCAACTATTAATATGACTGGCTTAGTAGCCAGCAGCAATGCTAATGCAATAGACTACACAATTAATGGAGTGGCTCAAACGCAGATAACTGGAGTTGCATCAGATGCAAGTGGAAACGCTAGTTTCACATCAGTTTCACTAAGTTCTTCAAACAATGGTCAAACATTACAAATTACAAAAATTACAAATGGCTCTTGTAATACTAGTTTTACAAAAAATGTGACACTCTCCGTAAATACACCAATCTCTATAGGCACTAACCCCTCTGCAACCTCAGTCTGTGCGGGTTCTAGTACCACTATGGGCGTATCATCTGTTTCGGGTACATCACCAACGTATCAATGGCAATATGCTACCTCTGCCGGTGGAACTTATGCTAACGTGACGAATGGCACACCCATAGGCACGTCTTACACTAATACAACAACTGCAACTTTGGGTATTGCAACATCAGGAAGTACACCTGCTGGTAGTAATTATTTTTATCAATGTGTCGTTGCTGGCACTTCCCCTTGTGGTAATGTAACCTCTGGCAATGCAGCACTAACAGTGAATGCTCCAATCGCAATTGGCATCAACCCCTCAGCAACAATAGTTTGTGCAGGCTCTAGTACCTCAATGTCTGTATCTTCCGTTACGGGTACATCTCCCACTTATCAATGGCAATATGCAACATCAGCTGGTGGAACTTATGCAAACGTTGTTAATGGCACACCAAGTGGTGTAACTTATTCTAATGCAACAACGGCAACTTTGGGAATATCAACGGCTAACAGCACCCCTTCTGGAAGTAGTTATTTTTATCAATGTGTAGTATCTGGCACTTCTCCATGCGGAAGTGTCACTTCTGGTAATGCTGCACTAACAGTGAATGCCCCAATCGTTATAGGCTCAAATCCTACAGCTTCATCTGTAAATATTAATGGAGCTTCAACAACATTTTCAGTTTCTTCGGTTACAGGCACATCTCCCACATATCAATGGAAGCATGCAACTACTGCTGGAGGGGTTTATACAAATGTTGTTAATGGAACACCCACAGGAGTAACCTATAGTGGTGCGAATACTGCTACATTATCGTTATCAGCTTCTGGCACTGCATCTACAGGCACAAATGATTACTATCAGTGTGATGTTGCTGGAAGTTCTCCTTGTGGATCAGTATCTTCAGGCAATGCGGCTCTTACCATTAATGCGGCATCAGGACAAACCCCTCCTTCTTTGTCCGCAACTGCTAATCAATCTGTAGATAATGATTACATAATAACCTATTCAGATGATATAGCTTGGGATGCAGCAGTTACTGGGATTACTATAGATGGAGGAAGCGTTCTTTCGGGAACTACCTATTTTTCAACTCCTAGTGCTGGTATTATTACTTTGCATACTTCAACCATTCCAGCTTTGCAAATACCTGGAAGCCACACAATTGTAATAATAGCTTCAACTTACTTAAATGCAACGCTTAATTCAGCCTCCAATGTTTCAGGTGTTCCTGTCCGATTATCTATCAGTAGCATAGTAAGCACTCAAGTAGCTGGTACTTCATTTGGAGTAACGTTAAACTCATTAGATCAGTTTGGTAATCCTGCTAATGTTTCAAGTAATACAAATGTTACTTTAGCTACTTCGGGAAGTGGTGTTTTGTCAAGCAACTCTGGAATTATTAATACAGGAAATAGTAGTGTTACTCTAGCTGGTGTTAACTATACTAAAGCAGAAGCAGTCACATTTACAGCATCTGCAAGTGGTTTAACAACATCTTCCGCAAGTAATACTGTTACTTTTAGTGCAGCAACTGCAATGCAATTGTCTATTGCAACAATCGCAAGCGCTCAAACTGTGGGTACTCCATTCAGTGTCATCATTACAGCCCAAGACATTTATGGAAATACGGCAAACAGTTCAGCAGCGGTAACATTTGCTTCCTCAGGTAGCGGAATCTTGTCTGGAAATTCAGGATCATTAAGTAGTGGTGTATTAACATTAACTAGTGTTAGTTACACCAAAGCAGAAACTGTCACCTTCTCTGCATCCGCAAGTGGATTAACTTCTGCTGTAAGCAATTCAGTAACTTTCAGCACAGGTACTCCAACTAAACTTGCAATTTCATCAATCTCAAGTTCTCAAAATGCTGGGACAATTTTCAGCGTAACAGTTTCTGCGCAAGATGCTTATGGCAACATTGCCAATAGTTCTGCAAATGTAACTTTAGCTTCATCTGGAAGTGGAATATTATCAGGAAATACTGGTACTCTTAGTAGTGGCACACTTACACTAACTAACGTCAATTATACAAAGGCAGAAGTAGTCACGTTTACAGCATCCGCTAGTGGATTAACAAATTCTGATGCAAGTAATTCTGTAACTTTCAATGCAGGGTTAGCTTCGCAAGTTGTCATTACAACAGTGCCTACCGCACCAGCAACTAATGGGGGGAATTTAGTTACTCAACCCATTGTTAAAATTGAAGATGCAAACGGAAATGTTGTAACAGGAAGTACGGCTAATGTAACGGTAAGTATCCTAGGAACTAATGCTCTAATTAATGGAACAACTACTGTAAGTGCTAGTGCTGGCATAGCCACATTTAGTGGAGTTTCTATTGCAACATCTAATGGAACAACCCAATCAGCTACTTTAACTTTTTCTTCTTTGGGGCTAACATCTGCAACATCTGGAAGTATAACAATACCTGCTTATGCCACATCTGCTGCTAGTTTCTTTAGGTCAAATGGAACAGGTGGTGGCACATGGACTACTGCAAATACGTGGCAAAGTAGTCCAGATAACATTAATTGGTTTACAGCTACTACAGCGCCAACTTCTACTGCATTGGCTATAGATGTTAGAAGTGGAGACGTTGTCGGAATTGCATCTGCCGTAACTATAGGAATTGTTACCACTAATATTGTTTCTGCTACTGTAGAAGGTGAATTGGACATTAATACTGCTGGTACCTTAACAATAGCAAATGGTTCTTCATTAACTGTAACGGGTACTTTGAACAATACACTTACAACTACCTCCATCACTACCACAGGTACTCTAGCTTTTGGCTCAAATGGTATTTTTCAGCTTTCTGGAAACGGTGGAACCATTCCTGCTGCAACATGGGCATCCACTTCTACCATCAAAATAACAGGTATAACTACAGGTGCTAATGCCCTAACAGTTACTGCTCCTACAAGTGGAAACTATGGAAGCTTATGGGTAGATATTCCTGGCTACACAGCGGCTACGACGTTTAAGTTTTTCAAAAATTTCCCATCAACTGTTACGCTTGCTGGTGACCTTACTTTAGGAAGAACAGGTGGGCGTATTTTGCAGTTGCCAACAGGTACTAATGGAAATACTGTTAACGTGTTAGGTAATGTAAATGTATATGCGGGTGATTGGATAATAAACAATTTTACAACTGTGGCTTGGACAATCAATGGTAACTTAAACATAGATGCAACTTATTCATTTGGCACTTCCACAGGGTATAGTAATCCAACTTTTGAAGTAAACACTTCTGGTTCTACATCAACAACTGTAAACCTAAAAGGAAACCTAAACATGACTACCGGTGTCAATGCAGGAACTGGAGTAACTCAATCAGCAGTTTTGTTTTCTTCTGGTTCTAATACACAAAGCTTTAATTTTAATGGTAGTAACAACCAATCTATTAATGTTGTAGGAGTAGGAACTTTTACAGGCGCAACAAATATCACTGTAGCTAATACTGGAACTGCTCCCAATAATATTGTTACTTTAAATGGCAACTTTACAGTGGGTGGCACTCTTACCCTTACTTCTGGAACATTTGCAGTAGGCTCAAACACATTAAGCCTAAACGGTCCTTCGATTGTTAACCCTGCTAATTTAGTCTTAACTTCTTCTTCAAGTTTATCATTTGGAGGAAGTTCAGTAAGTGTAATTATCCCGTCAAATGTTACTTCATTAACCAACCTGACCATTGCAAATAATACTGGTGTTACATCTAGCAGTAATATTACTGTTAGCGGAACAATGTCTGTAACAGGAGTATTTATTCCAGCTCCTGGTAATATTATTGGTGGTGGCACTTTAAGTGGAACTGGAACTGTTAAAGTCACAAAGGCAACTGGCTCTGGAGACTTTTTAGGCCAATATACACTCAATACTTTAACCTTGTCTGCACTTACAGTTGAGTTTGCAGGTGCGTCGGCTCAGGGTGTAAATGCAAATACTTTTGGTAGTTTGAAAATTAATAATTCTAATGGCGTTACTGCCGCTGGAGCAATTACTGTTAATGGTACATTGACTTTAAGTTCTGGATTGTTAACCACCACCACTTCAAACTTACTTACCTTGGGTAGTGGTGCAACAGTAAGTGGAGGCTCTTCTACTTCTTTTGTGAATGGACCAATGCAAAACACTATTTCTGTTGCTACATCTACGCCTAAAGTTTTCCCTATTGGCAAATTGATCAGTTCGACTAATTATTATAGCCCAATTACTTTAACAGTAACACAACTAGCTGCTTCTGCCACAACTTACCAAGCAGAAGCATTTTTTGGAGGTTCAATGCCTAGCTACACTTTGCCTACTACATTATCAGTCGTTTCAGCTAATAGATATTACACCTTAAGCTCAAGTGCCAATAATATTTCCACAGCGGCTATAACTTTAAACTATGATGCAAATGATGCCACAGGTAGTGGTCTTTCGTTGGTTACTGCTGCCAATATTCGTATTGCAGGAAGTAGTGGTTGGATTGATTTAGGTGGAAATGGTTCTGCTACAGCTTCTGGTTCAATCACTTCAACAAATAGCTTTACTTCACTTGGTGATTTCGTTATTGCAAATGCCCTTGTTTTAGGTACTCCACCTTCTTTAACTGCTGCTGCAAGTCCAAATAATACACTTGACGGTAACATTAATATTCAATTTACAGATGATGGAACTTGGGGTAGTAAAATAAATACTGTGAAACTGGGTACAACTTCATTGGTACTCGGAACAGATTATAGTCTTTCTATAGTTGCCAATCCAGGTACAAGTACTTTGAGCTTAATACCCGGAAGTGCAATAACAACTCCTTTTACCACACAAACAATCACAGTTTCTGCTACTAGTTACAATGACGCTACAGTAAGCCAGACAATCACTGTTGGTGTACCAGCAAAACTGATTGTTAAAACACAGCCTGTTTCTTCTACTTTTTATGCAGGAGCTTTTACCACGCAACCAGCTGTCTACATACAAGATCAGTATGGTAATGCCACTACTAGCACTGCAAGCGTTACAGTTGCTCCATCTGTTGGTTGGACAATTGGAGGTACTACAACCGTAGCTGCAATTAATGGTACTGCAACTTTTACTGGTCTTGCTGCAACCGCATCTTCAGATGTTACTGGTGCTGCACTTTCATTTACATCTGGTTTATTTACTGGCACCACTTCAAATACATTTACAGTCGTTGGCCCTGCTGTTTATTATTGGGTTGGAGGAACAGCTTCTAGTAATTGGATTACTAGTGCAGTTTGGAGTAAAACCAGAGGGGGAACTGGTGCCATAGTCTCTAATCCACTTGCAACTGACACCTATATTTTTGATGGTACAAATATTGGTGCTGGGGCTACAGGTAGTGTTAATGTAACATTAGGAGCATCTATTAATGTAGGTCAGATACTGCTTCAAAATAGTCAAAAGGTAACGTTTACGCCTTCTACAACTGTTACTGTAAGCGTAAATGGAATGCCAAATGGAGCAGACTTTGTGGTCGGTACAGGCAGCAAATTTATTACTGCTGGTAGTGCTTCAACATTTGCTTTGGCTACAGGAGCAACTGGAAGTATTTCAGATTCTGTAACATTTGCCACTGGTTCTAATACCCCGATTACTGCGGCTGATAGTGCTGCATTAGTTTTTAACAGTGGTTCTGTGGTAACATTCAACTTGGGAAGTAGTTCTACTTACCCATTTGGACAAGGAAAAGATAGTTCAGTCATCTTTAAAAGTGGTTCTAAGCTTTTAAATAGTAAGGCTGGGGATCCTTTTGGAGGAACAGGTCATAGTGTAGTTATTTTCCAAACGGGAAGCTCTTATGAATTGGCTCATTCTAATTCTGCTGCCTTAATATTTTCAGGTCGCACATTCTCTAACTTCATTTTTAGTTCTACATCTACAGCTTCTCCAGCTGCAGGTTCAGCAGGAATAACTTTCGATAGTATTTTAGTTAGTGGCACAAAAAGCTTTACAATTGCTGAAACAGGTTCTTTGAATCATATAAGGGGGCATATTAAAATTGGATCTGCTGGTGGTTCTCTAATATTTGCCCCTGCTTCTGCATCTACTTTCACTTTAGATGGATTAATCAATCAAGTAATCGCAGATACTGGCACATTAACCATTGGGTCTAATCAAACTATTCAAGTCAATAACTCAAATGGTGTGACTATCGGATTGCCAGTAACTAGTTCTGGGTCTTTATCACTTTCTACTGGCAATGTTACTTTAGGCAATAATAACCTAACAGTTGCTTCTGTGTCTGGCGGAAGTTCATCTTCTTATATTGATGCTAGTGGCACAGGCAAATTCAGTATTGCTTCCGTTCCTACTTCTGCTACCATTTTCCCCATTGGAACAGCTACTTATTACGCACCACTTAGCTTTTCTGGAGGCACTGCCAACAGAAAGGTTACTACTGGCGTTAAAGAAGCACTAACAAATGCACCTAGCATTCCTACCAATGTGGTAAACCTTGAATGGTCTATTTTGGCCAGTGCAGCTACATCTCCAACCGTAACATTCCAATATAATGCAGCTAACAAAGCAAGTGCTTTCTCGGCTTCCACGCCTGTT
The DNA here is from genome assembly GCA_947447825.1 of Chitinophagaceae bacterium. Lineage (GTDB taxonomy): Bacteria > Bacteroidota > Bacteroidia > Chitinophagales > Chitinophagaceae > Parasediminibacterium. Next base: position 20,147 of record CANFLL010000047.1, read on the forward strand.
TTAGGAACTTATGTTAGTTCCTATTCTGAATCTATCATGGGAGCTATTAGTGGCTCTGATCCATATTCTGTTTCTACCAGCACAACAATTGCCTTGCCAATCATTTCTGCTAGTTTATATGCTATTGGTAATCAGTATTCGTTTAATTGTGTTGCTGGAACTTATGTTGGGGCTAACAATGGTGATGCTAGTGTGTCATCAAACTGGTGTGGTGGAGTTCCTTCGGCTGCTAGTAACGTAATTATTTCTTCGAATGCGCCACTACTTACCACCAATCTTTCAGTAAATAATCTAACGCTCAATGGAGGATTAAACCTAAATGGTAATTCTCTAACCATTAATGGTTCAATTTCCGGAACGGGTACTATTACTGGTTCTTCAACCTCTTCTGTAAACGTTTTAGGTTCTGGAGGTACTTTATATTTTAACCAAGGAACACCTAGCACAACAAACCTGCTTAATAATTTAACTATCAATACGGCAGGCACCGTTACATTGGGGAATGCATTAAACGTATTGGGAACCGTTACGCCAACTGCTGGCACACTTGCTTCTGCTGGCAACCTAACATTAATTTCCAATGCTAGTGGAACTGCAAGAGTCGATCAGGTTTTAGGAAGCATCACTGGTAATGTTTCTATTCAGCGTTACATCTCTTCAAAGTCTGCTCGTAGGTATAGTTTCATCGGTAGTCCTGTTGCTCAAAGTGTTCGTAGTGCTTGGCAAAACCAAATTTATATTACAGGATCTGGCACTGGTGGTGCAATTTGTGGTTCAACAAGTGGTGATGGTGGCACAACAGATAAATATAATAGCAATGGATTCGATGTTTCGCAGGTAAATGCCGCAACGGTAATGAACTATACTGCATCAACAACTAATGGTAGTCATTATGTAGGAATTTCAAATACTGAAAGTACCAGTCTAACCCCTGGTGTTGGGTATGTGGTAAACATTCGTGGTAATAGAAATAGTCAAACTGTTTCTTGTTCTAATCAACTTGCTAATACTTCACCAACTGCCCCAGAGGAAGTTACCCTCAGTGCAACCGGAACACTTACACAAGGCGATGTGTCGGTAACATTGAATGATCCTTTTGTACATAAATTTACTTTGCTAGCTAATCCATATCCTAGTCAGATAAGTTTTTCTGCTTTTCAATCCGCTAATAGTGGTACAATAAGTAATAAAATGTGGACTTACAGCCCTTTTGGTTCTGGCAATTACACCACCTACTCTAATGGTGCAATAGTTAATGCCGCCACTAACTATGACAATATTAATGGAAACTATCTTGCAGTGGGTCAGGCATTTTTTGTGGAAGGAATCACTGCTGGTAGTGTTGCTTTCCATGAAAATCAAAAGGTAAGTGGACTCATACCTAACACACAATATTTTGGAACAAACAATATTAAAACAATCAGGGTGGCATTTAATAATGCGGCAGGTTCTCGTTTAGATGAAATTATTGTTAGATACAATAATAGAGGTTCTAAAGACTATGTCTCCGCCTGGGATGCTAATTCATTAAGTATTGTGGGGCAAAGTTTGGTTTCTCTTAAAGGAACAAATCGTTTAGCTATTGCCACTCATCCAGATGATGCAACTGTTGACACAACCCAGCTTGCAGTGGTAAATAAGGCTGGAAGCTATTCTTTATCCTTCAATCAATTAGAAACTATCGACTCTGCTCAATCAATTATCTTGATAGATAAATTTTTAGGAACACAAACAAATGTTCGTAAAAACTCAGTCTATCCTTTTAATATCACTTCCGATACTGCTAGTAGGGGCATTAACAGGTTTAAGATTGTGTTGAGTGCTGCAGCGCCGCTTGCTGTGAGCTTTACAAACATTGAAGCTTCAAAAACGGGCAAGGATGTTTCTGTGAAATGGCAGTTGGCTGATGAGAAAAATATTGTCACTTACACAGTAGAAAGAAGCACGGATGCAATCAATTTTGAAGCTTTTTCTACTGCTAAAGCAATAAGTGTTTTTGCGTATACTACAATAGATGCTTCAGTTCCAAATGGTGTTTCTACTGTTTATTACCGTGTGAAAGCTGTTGACAATATGGGCAAGGCCAATTATTCAAAAATAGTCTCCGTAAAGGTTTCAACCAGTAACGCACAAGTGTTGGTTTATCCTAATCCAGTTCAAAACAAGTTGAATGTTTCGCTTAATAATGCGTCTGCTGGTGTTTATGGACTAAGGGTTTCTACTACTTCTGGGGTTCTGGTATTTAGTAAAAACAATGTTTCTTTAAGTGCAAGCAATGCAAGTTTCAACGTAAGCAATTTGGCTTCTGGTGCATACATCCTTGAAGCGACAGACAAAAGTGGAAGTAAATTAATTAGCAAGTTTATTAAGCAATAAGTTTTTTGGTGTGAAAGATGAATGGGTCACCTGTGCAAATGGGTGGCTCTTTTTTTTGTCAAGTAAAGAAGATAGGTCGAAATTATCCAGTTGATTACAACCATTTTATCGAATTTATTTTGTTTTTCTTATTCTATAAAACATAGTAAAACCTTTGCCTATAATAGATAATACCTTTTTTAGGAAACGAGTTTTGTTTTATTAAAGAAGAGTTTTCAATAAATAATTACCCCATTTTTCCTGTACAGTAATGATCTATTACTGTACAGGAAAATCATTTTACTCTACAGTAAAAACATTTTCCTGGTAAGTAATGCTCCAATACTGTACAGTAAAATCATTTTACTGTACAGTAAAACGTTTTTCCTCTAGAGTAAAATCATTTTACTCACCAATTTATCAATTTTCCTTACCAGTAAAATTTAGATATTTCAGAGTGATTTCTATTTTTAACCTCAATTGAAAACTTAGTTTAGTGTGGATAAAGAGGTTTTCAAAAGTTAATACAGCATAATAAGGACTTGAAATAAGTGGCCTAAACGTTTTTAAATTTATTATTGAACACCCTTGGTTTAAAGTATCCTTTTATGCAATTTGGATTTCTTATGCAAATTTGAATGTGATTTTTTTCTCTAAATCCAGCATTTGGGTAAATTTCCTCACCTTCCCAAAATACACCTCTTATTGAATCGAATGGTATTAGGTTGTTTATTTCTATAATTCTGTGCATTGATTCAATAACAGCACAATCCAATTCTCTCAAAATAAAGTCTCCGCTATGATTAAGAGGCTTGTTCTCAGGTAATTTTTTTCCGATTCCGTCCATGCTGGTTGAAAGTAAACTATACGAATCTTTCAAAAATACTAGGTTTTGATAGTCTAATAAGTCTAAGCAGTGACCCAAATTTATTACAGCACCAATAACAGAAGGATTTTTTATAGGTTCTTTTTTTATGTTTGGGGATTTGTGTAGTTCATTCGCAAATTCTAATGCTCTTGAAGGACTATTTTCCCAGAAGTAGATACCATTCCCCAACCAGTCATATTTGTTTTTGCTTTGTTCTAATGTCTTTTTCCCTAACAATATTTCATCAACTAAGCTTTCGTCACATCCATGAAAAGCTAAAATTATGCTTGATCTTGTGGTGTACATAAGTTTTTGTATGGCTTTTTTAACTTCCCAGATTTGTTTATGATGCCAACACTTACTAAGAATCTTTTAGACTCAACTTTATCGTTAGTTACTTTTTGAGTGTATCGCTTAATAGATTCTGAGAATCGTTTTATTTCTTTATCTGACATTTTAATATGTTTAATTAGTTTGGACAAGTACTTAATTATACTTTCCATTCTTGGCAAACCTATTCTAAAAATTAGAATTATTTCAAACTATAAAATGATTATTCTATTTCGTTTGTTTTACATGAAAAAAAATGCCGGTGAAACCATCTACTTCATCCCCAAAAAATTTATTTTCCACACCTACAGGTGCTGCCTTTTTAGAAGTTTTTGTTTTTTTAGGTTATTTTTTTATTAACAACCCTAGAACATATATTCGGCACGGCTATCTTCGTTAAAGAGGGGATTTACTTTAAATAGAGAATACATTTTTACAATAATTTACTAAACTACAAACCATGAATTTTAAAAAAGCGATTCCTTTTGTTCTTTGTGCTATGATACAATTTGGCTTATTAGTAACTGCAAATGCCCAAGATGATGCAACAGGTGATAGTGCAAGCATCGTTGTTGAGAACGCTTTAGTGGCAATGGGTGGAAGGGAATATCTGTCCACTATTAGAACCCTTTACACTGATATGAGTTTGCAAACTGAAGGCAAAGCAATTCATTGGATTAAAAAAGAAATGTTGCCCAATAAATGCGTTTTTAAAGTGGTTAACAATGATAATGTAGTTTTTAGCCAATGCTTTAATGGGAGTAAAGGGTTTGAATTGTTAAACTCTAATAAATTTGAACAGGAAGCCGAGGAATTGAAAGATAAAAAGAAACAAAAGAACATTTTTCCAGAATTTGATTACCTTAATTCAGCACTTTGGAAAGTGGAAATGGCAGGACAGCAAAAAATTAATGGAGAGGATTGTTACCGAATTAAGGTTGTTTCGCATTATGGAAACATCAAATACTTGTCTTATAGTAAAAAGAAGTTTTATAAACTAGCCGAAGAGATTCCTTTAAACGCAGTTCAAGAAAAATATAAGACTACTATTTATGGTGGATATAAAAAGTATGGCAAATTAGTTTATTATTCCACCATGCAAACAGATAATACCTCGGTTGCTAAGATGGAAAAATTATTAACTAATCAAGAGGTTTCAAATGCAGACTTTAGAGATTAGAACCTTGTTTTATTTCTGCACTATATGGTATGAAATAGTGCAGAAATAAAACCTTTGAAACATTTTTTAGAAAGATAATTTGAAGCTTCCAAATATTCCAAAATGATTAATGGCTTGGCTGGTTGAGGCAGCAGGCGTTAATCGCCACACACAATCTACCCTGAAAACTTTCAATATGTTGTCAATTCCTGTTCCTAGCTCCACATAAGCTTTGCCATTTAGACTATTGTATGGATAATTGCCTACAAAGTTTGTTTGCTGATTTTGGGTAGATAAACTGCCAACCACGCCTTTGGCACTCCAAAACTGTCTCCATTTAAGCATACGAGTAAGAGGAATATATTTAAATATACCACTACCCATTTTGTGTTCAATATTGAATCCTGCATATTCGTCAGCAATAAATTCAAAACGATTCATCAAGTTGAAAGCATATTTGCTGTAGTAGAGCATTTCATTTCCAGGTAATATCTGTAAAAAATTATAAGATGCTTGGCCATAAACTTTCCCTCCAAAAAAGTTGTAATAGATGCTGCCATAAGGTGCAATACTTACATAATCATACAAGGAAAAATCAATTTTATCGTATTCATAGCTGCTGTGCAACACATTTTTAAAAGCATGGGTATATAGCAATTGAACAATGGGTTTATCACTGCCAAGAGAAATACGGTTAAAATTATCTTCAAAAGTTCTTTCTGCATAGGCATATCTAAACTTAGCAGTTGCTTCAAACGAATTGAATGGATTGACCGAACTACTACTAAATAATTTACTAGAAGGTAAGTTTTGTAGAGCCGTAAATTGCTTGCTAGAAGCAGAAAGGCCAATGCCAAAGTTTTTGTATGTTTCTTGGTAATATTCTACCCTCGTTTCTTCAGACTTTTGAAACTTAAACGGAATACCAGGCCTCCTGAAAAGTGTTGCAAAGATGTTGTCAGTTCCTAGTTGACCATAATAAACCTGACCATTGTCCAAATCATTTCTGTAGGATGCTGTTACATAACCCCAAGGTTCTCTTCCCAACAGATATTTTACCTCAGCTTTACCTTTATATTCCTTATCGCTAAAGCCATAAGCACCATATCCATGTAAGAATAAGTTTTTGCTAAAGCCAAAGTTTGTAGATACATCAAACCTAACCCTTAGCCCTTCCCAAGGGTTGGCACTAATCCAATTATACCAAGGACCAACACGGATGTTTCCAAAGTCTTTGGTGCCGTTTGTGAGAAAAGAAATTGTGTTTCTATAGTGAACATAAGTTTTATTGTTTTCAAGTGTGTCCAATAATTTATAGACAGTTTTTTCGCTTTTACTTAGTTCTTCATGGCGATGATTTGCCCAAAATGTGTCCGATTCGTTTTTGTAATTGTCAGCTAATTGTACCGTTTCTGGAAGTTTTACTTTGTTTATTTCAGTAGTTACAGAGTCTGAGTTTAAAACTATATTTCTATAGGTAGTTGTTTTCCTTCCTTTAAGCGAAAGACTTTTTTTACCAATAGGCGATATGTCTGCCACAAACTTATCCTTGTATAAAAACCAAGTGGTGTCATTAATCATTTTGTATTCCTGAATGATAGATAATCCACTTAGGAAGTTAATGTTAGCATCAACTGCCGGCCTCAATGTTATTTTTTGGATAGCAAAGGAAGTGTCATTCACCCAGCAGTCTCCTTCAAAAACATCGTCACCTTTATTTTTAGGAGATATGCGTAAATGAACTAAACGACGTTTGTTTAAATATTGTGTGTCTAGGAGTTTATAAGTATAGAAATTTGGTGCACTCGAATTAAATGGACTAATGAATTCTCTGTTAAATACTGGTATAGTGCTATTCATCACGTTAATGTTTTGATATAGTCCTCCCAGTTGTTTTATGATACTTTCATTTTTAATGCCATTTGTTCGGGCAGCCTTAATCAGTTCTTTTACTTTATGTGGGTCTTTCTGAAAGTAATAGTCAGATAGGGTTTCGGTAAGATACGCTGGCAAAAATGGTTTGTCTTCAGAGGAGGAATCTATGAAGTCAAACACAAAGTTCAATGGTTTTAACAATACATTTTTGCTGAGCTTGTTAGGATTAATATTCTCAATATCAACTTCTAGTTTATTATAAATTTCATAACTATAATTGTCCCAGTGAGATCTGTCGTTTTTAGGTTTATGTTTCATTATTTGTTTCCAAAACCATAATGCCCTGTTGTATTTAGACTTTACCACAGCTTCATTAGAAGGTGGTTGCAACTCTAGTTTGCAAGTAAATTTTGTGCTGTCTGTAAAAGTTTTAACGCTAATTGATAATGATTTATAGCCAACACTACTAATAATCAAGGAATCTTTTGGGTTTATTCTTTCAGTTTCCAGTACAAATGTCCCAGAAGAGTCTGTGAGAACTCCATTGCCTGCAAATTTAAATTTAGCTGATGCAAAAGGTAGCGGCTCGTCACTTTGTTTGTCTAGGATTCTACCAATAATCAATTTTCTTTGAGAAAACGAGTGGTTTGTATTACATATAAATAACAAAGAAAGGAAGAGAAATCTCAATAAAACTCTGAACATATTCCAAAAATAGGGATTACTAATTAACTCCTTGCTTTAGCAAATAGTTAAAAACGAAGAAAATAGATAAACCGGTTATGTTTATGCTATCTAAATCGGTAAAACCTTCATAGCATAACGGTTGTGTACATCTTTTGATTTGAATTCGATAATAAACGCTGTTTGTCTTTATTTTTTTTCTAATAGGTCTTTTAAATTTGTAAGCCCAATAGATAAATCATCACCAATCATCTTGTCCATATTCATGAACAATAACATCAAATTCATTGGGTATTTCATTTTGCCTACAAAGCCCCATCTAACAATAGTTTGCTTTGTTCCAATTGAGTCTAGGGTCATACATGCATCTGCAAAACCTTCAAATGGTTTAATGAAATGTATATTGTACTCAATTCGTTCGTTTTCTAACATTGCCTTTATAGTTTGTTCGCCCTTGCCTACCTCTTTTTTGTAGCTATCCCAAGCTGAAACGAATCCAATAGTGCCGTCTGTACCTTTGAATTCTTTCTTCATTTGTGTATCCATAGAAGCCCATTTACTGTAATTGTTTTGGTTTTTTAAATATTTGATATAGTTATAAATTGAATCTTTAGGAAGATCTATAGTAATTTGTCGTTCAACGGTGTATTCCTTTTTTAGAAATAATGCAACAATTAATGCAATGGCAATGATTGTTACTAGTGCAATAGTTAGATACTTTAATGTTTGCATACAGTTAGTTTTATAATGAAATATTTCCTCAATATTAGTATTTATTTTCAAACAATTCAAAATGTCGAAATAATATTTAAAGTAGAAACTCCATGAACTAGTTATGATTGTTTAATTTTTTTTCTTAGTACTATTAGCTTCTTTAGTTTTCTCGTGCTTCTGGATATAGTTACATGGTTCATTTCTTAGTTTAGTTTTAATACAGAAAATAGCATACTTATAAAACGCTTATAAACAAACTCGTTGTATAACTAAGATTCTTGTTTTTATTTTTTAGGAATTAACAATGCAAAATCTGACTTTTATTACTATTTTAGCCGCCGATTTGCTAAAAAGCACTTTTTTTTACTAACATCAAACTAAAAAGCGATGGCCTTGCCTCAAAATGGTTCTCAATTGTCGAGTAATGATTCTAACGAAATGGGTAATTATTTGTTCCCCTTTATTTTAATTACTTCTTTGTTTTTTTTGTGGGGATTTGCCCATAACCTTGATCCAATTTTAATTCCTCATTTAAAAAAGTCATTTACGCTTACCACTGTTCAATCAACTTTGGTGGATACTGCGGTGTTCTTTGCTTATTTTGTTATGGCTATTCCTGCTGGGTTCATTATGAAAAAGTATGGATATAAAACTGGTATTATTATCGGACTGCTCATTTTTGCGATTGGTTCTTTTCTATTCATCCCGGCAGCTAAAACCCAACAATACGATTTCTTTTTAATAGCCCTATTCATCATTGCTTGTGGGTTAACAATTCTTGAAACCGCCGCAAATCCTTATGCTTCATTGTTGGGCGACCCCAAAACATCTACACAGCGGCTAAACTTTGCTCAATCATTCAATGGACTTGCTTGTTCTTTGGCTCCTATTATCGGTGCAAGAATTATTTTAACCAAAGGCTACTCCGACCTCGAACTCAGTGCAATGACTACTACTGCTCGTGTGCAGGCTTTGGCTAAGGAAGCTGAAACAGTAATACCTCCATACTTTATTTTAGGAACAATTTTGGTCATAATAGCAGTAATATTTGCTTTTACTAAGCTTCCTAAAATTCAAACTAGTTCCACAAAGGCAACAAGTCAAAGCATTTTTCATGCTTTAAAACATTCTCATTTATCATGGGGAGTGGCTTCGCAATTTTTCTATGTTGGTGCACAAGTTTCTGTATTTAGCTTATTTATTCTTTACGCAAGTAAATCCGCTGATTTATCAGAGGTTAAAGCAGCAGACTTTTTAGGGGTTTGTGGATTTGCTTTTTTGATAGGTCGTTTTATTGGAACATTTTTAATGAAATTTATAACACCAGAACGGTTACTAGCAATTTACGCTGCCATCAACATTGCACTTTGCCTTGTTGCAATAACAGCTCATGGAATGATTACAGTTTATACGGTTATTGCTATTTGCTTTTTTATGTCTATCATGTTTCCAACTATTTTTTCTTTAGGAATAAAAGATCTTGGTGGCGACACTGAATATGGAAGCAGTTTGATTATTATGTCGATTGTGGGTGGTGCTATTCTGCCAAGAGTTTTTGCTACCATAGGTGAGGCATCTGGTAATATTCAATTTGGATATGTAGTCCCATTGATTTCTTTTTTGGTAATTATGTTGTTTGGCTTGAGAGGTTACAAAGTTAAAAATGTAGAAAATTAAATTAGTGCAAATATGAAAAAGTATTGCTTGGCTTGCGATTTAGTGGATGATGAAGCATTGATAGCAGAGTATATTGACTGGCATAAATCTGAAAATGTTTGGCCAGAAATTAAACTAAGCATATTGGATGCTGGTATTACAAATATGGAAATATTTCGTATTGGTAATAGGTTATTCATGATTATGGAAGTAAATGAAACATTTTCTTTTGAAAGAAAAGCTGTAATGGATGCCTCTAATCCGAAAGTACAATCATGGGAAGAACTTATGTGGAAGTTTCAACAGTCATTACCCTTTGCCACAAAAGGAGAGAAGTGGATGCTGTTAGATCAGATATTTTCATTGAATGAAAAATAAAAAACAAGAACAATGAGTATTGCAAACATTGGTTGTATTGATGCTCACCAACACTTCTGGCACTATGAGCCTGTGAAACATGATTGGATTGATGAGGAAATGACTGTTATCAGAAAAGATTTTTTGCCAGCAGATTTAATCCCAATCATAAAAGGCAATGGTGTAAAAGGTACAGTTGCTGTTCAGGCCGACCAAACCGAGTATGAAACAAATTTTCTTTTAGGACTTGCAGATGAATATGACTTTATAAAAGGAATTGTTGGTTGGGTTGATTTGAGGAATGCTTTGGTTAAAGAAAGATTGGCGCACTATGCTCAATTTAAAAATATAAAAGGATTTCGCCATGTACTTCAAGGAGAAGAGCCTGATTTTATGTTGCAACCTTCTTTTCTAAATGGAATTTCTGCTTTAAAGTCTTACAACTTTACTTACGATATTCTTATTTTTCCTAAACATCTAGAAGCTACTATACAGTTAGTAAAGCAATTTCCTAATCAGCCTTTTGTAATAGATCATATTGCAAAACCATTTATTAAAGCAGGATTGATGGATGAATGGGCAAAAGGAATGCTTGCTTTGTCTGGTTACGAAAATGTTTTTTGTAAAGTGAGCGGTATGGTCACAGAAGCTGATTACAAACAATGGCAACCTAATCATTTTAAACCTTACTTGGATGTTGTAGTAGAAGCTTTTGGAATGAAGAGATTAATGTATGGTTCCGATTGGCCAGTATGTGAAGTAGCCGCTTCTTATGAGCAAGTAATTGGTATTGTAGAAGACTATTTTGCTTCTTTTTCGTTAGCAGAAAAGACCCAATTCTTTAACCAAAATGCTTCAACTTTTTATAATTTATAACCTTAGATCTGATATTTAATACTTTTTAATCCCTCTACAGATGAATAAATATAAACTGCAATTACCACCAGTAATTTTTGGTACAAGTGGGCTAGGTAACATATACCATGATACGCCTTACGAGTTAAAGTTGGAAATTGTGAAAGAATGTATCACTCATGCCAAAGGGGTTCCAATGTTTGATAGTGCTGGAAAGTATGGTGCTGGAATGTCTTTAGAGGTGTTGGGTAAATGCTTAAAGGAGCTTAACGTAAAGCCAGATGAAGTGCTAATCAGCAATAAGTTGGCTTGGTACCAAGTACCACTTACCACACCAGAACCTACGTTTGAGAAGGGAGTTTGGGTAAACATAAATAACGATGCTGTTCAGAAGATTAGCTATCAGGGTATTCTTGATTGTTTTGAACAGGGAAATGAATTGCTTGGAGACTATTCTTCGCAGATGGCTTCTGTGCATGACCCAGATGAATATTTGGCTACTGCAACTACAAACGAGGAAGAAGAAAAATTATATGAAGATATTTTGGGTGCCTATACTGCTTTAACCGAATTGAAGGCACAAGGAAAAGTAAATTCAATTGGGGTTGGTTCTAAACAATGGCGCACTATAGAACGCATCTCTAAAGATATAGATTTAGATTGGGTGATGATTGCAAATAGCCTAACCATTCATAGCCATCCAAAAGAGTTGATAGATTTTATAGCCGAACTACATAAGAAAGAGGTTTCTGTTATTAATTCAGCCGTATTTAATGGTGGGTTCTTAATTGGGGGCGATCATTATAATTATAAATTCGTTGATATAAACACCCAAGAGGGTAAAGAATTATATGATTGGAGAAATCGTTTTTTTGCGCTTTGTCAATCATACAATTTAAAGCCAGCAGAAGCCTGTTTCAATTTTGGATTTAATATTCCAGGTGTAAAAAGTGTTGCTTTAAGTACTTCACATCCAGACAAGGTTAAGGAAAACATAGATATGGTTACGAAGGAAATATCTGCATCTTTCTGGGAAGCTATGAAAAACGAAGGGCTTATTGATTGATAGTTTCAATTATTTTGCTTCTTAAAGAGGAATATGCTAAATAAATCTCTATTTTCATCTTGGGTTTAAAGGAAGTATTCCTAAATAATAGATGAAAAAAGTATTACACTACAACTCTTCACAGATATGTTATTACACTTATGGAAGTGGAAACAGAATTATATTTTGTTTCCATGGTTATGGACTATCTGGTGAAAGTTTTTCAGTTCTACAAACAGTTTTAGGGGCAGATTTTACCCTAATTTGTATAGATTTACCTTTCCATGGGAACACCTTATGGCAAAATGAGCTATTGTTTTCTGATAATATTCTTTGGGCTATCATACAAAAAATAAACCCTAACCCAAATGAACCTTTCTGCCTAATGGGATATAGTTTGGGAGGAAGAATAGCCCTTCAGCTACTGCAAAATCATCCAGATTTAATTCAGCAAGTTGCTTTAATTGCCCCCGATGGACTCAAGTTTAACTGGTGGCAGCACTTGGCAACAAATACCAAAATTGGTCACTCGCTTTTTCGCTTCACAATGCGCCATCCACATTGGTTGATTACGCTAATTCGGCTTAGTAGTACGCTACATTTTATAAACAAATCGGTAGAAAAGTTTTCCTTAGCCTACATTGTTGAAGCTAATGAAAGGTGTTTACTCTATGAAAGGTGGTGTGTACTGAAATCATTTAAGCCAAATATGCGGGTGGTAAGAAAATTAATCAGCCAGCATCATATCCCCATAAATCTATTGTTTGGCGAATATGATAAGATAATTACTACAAATCAAGGAGTTTCTTTTAAGAAAGATGAACCCCTTATTTCCGTCAAAGAAATAAAATGTGGGCATCAGCTATTAAAAGAAAAATATGCACTCGAAGTAGCAAAATTAATAGTGAAGTAAATGGGGATTTTGTGCCAATATGCTGTTTTAGAACCACTCATCACTACTATTTGAGCACTTTCTTTTGCCCTCTTTCTTCCGTTTATTCAACTGAATCATACTTAATTTCACTTGAGTCAGTCCACGACTCACCTGAGTCATACAAAGATTCACCTGAGTCAGGCGACGACTCAACTGAGTCATACAAAGATTCACCTGAGTTAGTCGGCGACTCACCTGAGTCAGACAAGGACTCAGTTGAGTCAGTCCACGACTCA
>CANFLL010000048.1 GCA_947447825.1 Chitinophagaceae bacterium
CAATATCAATCGGTAGAATATTTAATTAAAGAGTTCTTTTATAAATATATAAGTTCTGCTTATAGATATTGGTGAAGAACACCAACATCGGCGAGAATCAGACAAATTACTTTATCCCTTATAAATATCCATACTATTCCATCACCAATCATCCCCATCCAAAAATAAATCCTCCACTAATTTATCCAAATTCTAGTCTCCCTTTTTTTCGCACCACACATTTTACTATAAATTTTGCGTGCCAAAATTTTTAAACACCCTTAAATTGCTCCAATTCATGCAAGTCCTTTTTCTGAGACACGTGAATTTGTGGTGAAATAGGGGTCTATCATTCTGGAGAGGCATAAAACAGGACAAATTCATGTGTCTTTTTTTTCTGGGTCTGACGAATTAGCACGAATACATGTGTCCCAGTTTTCTGAGTGGCATGTATTTGTACCAATTCATGTGTCCCAGTTTTTGGAGAGGCATGAATTTGCACCAATTCACGTGTCCCAGTTTTTACGGTGCCTTGTATTTGCACAAATTCATGTGTCCCTGTTTTCTGGGTCTGACAAATTAACGCAAAATTGGGCATGTCCAAAACTTAGAGAGGGAATGGTATTGTTTTTATCTTCTCCATAATATCTTGCCGTCAATGCGAGGCACGAAGCAACCATTTTCATAATTCCATTAATTTAAATACGCAAAGGAGATTGATTATTTATATGTTTGGCCTTCATTGAGGCACCTAACAAAAGAAAGGAACTAGCAAGCAAAATAGATTTCATCATGTGTAAGCACATTAATATTAAAAAACGTAACTATTCAGGGGATATTTAACCACAAAGGTGACTAAGGCTTTCACCAAGAACACAAGGATTGTGTTGTATTATCTCTTCAGTACTACCATTGGGGAACTCTAAACCTTAGTGTCCTTAGTTTTTTCCTTGTGTACTTTGTGGTGAAACTAAACAACTTATAAAAAAACCTAGTAAGGAAAAGCTGCAATAATCAACTACTAACTAAAACATAATCGCTTACTTAATTTGTTTGACCTCAACGTAATGAATTCTACCCTCAAGAAAAAACTTCACAAATAATTGTCTTTTTGTACTTCTTAAATACATGACGAGTTAACTGCTTATAAAATGACGAGTTAACTGCTTATAAATGTATAGTTAGGGATAGGCAGAGCGAATTATCGAACTTCTTTTAAGTAAACTGCTGCTGGACAATATTTCTAGATATATCGAAAAAAGACAGTTTTTTATCCACAAATGTCATATTTATCTAAAAAAATGAACTGAAAAGGTAATTATCTGAATGAAAAACATTACTTTGCGCCAGTATGCAAATTTTACTTCGGAAAGTAGCGATTAATCAGTAAGTACAATCAGCTTGATAAAAGTGAAATTGTCGGTTAAAGATGATTACTTATCAGACATATAAGGGAATCAATAAGGGTTCAGGAATCAGTAACAAAGACAGTCAATTAAAAATTCAAACAAAAACAAGTTTATATGCTTCAAACTCAACACAACTACAAAAAACTTTTTACCATTGCTTTCTTGGCTTTGTTTTTTTCTTTTTTTGCTGAGCTAACTCAGGCGCAAACAATTTCATCTATTTCTCCTTTAAAGGCTTGTGTGGGAGGAACTGTTACTTTAACAGCGCAATCGAATGGTGGTTTTACTGGAGCAACTTCCGTAACTTTTGGCTCTACCACCGCCTCTTTCACCATTACAAATAGTGGTAACACAATTACGGTTACCGTACCAAGCATTACAGCAAGTGCAAGTGGAACCGCTGCTTCAATTAAGGTAGGATCTGGAACACCTAAATCTGGATTCTCTTGCGTTACATTACCTACTGTTTCAAACATTGTTGGAACTGGTATTTCTGCAAATTCTGGTAGTACAACAGCTGTCAGTGGTATTATCGGCGGAACTATTACTATAAGTGGTGGCAATTTTACTTCATCGGGGACTTCATTAGTTTCTTCTCTCACAATTAATGGTATAAATTGTTTATCAGTAGCATCTGTTGGAGTCAATTCAATTGCTATTAACTCAAATAGTCTTGGTTTATATGGTTCATTTCCATTTCAACTAACAATTGCAGGGAAAACATTCACAACAACAAACAATTTTTCTTGTACACCAACTGTTACAGGGCTTTCAACAAGTGATTTTGCTAGTGCCCCTATTTTTGCGGGTACTGATAAGGTTGTAACTATTACAGGGTCAGGCTTCAATGGTGCTACAGCAGTTACATTTGGAAACATTGCTGCCACTGATGTCAGTGTAATTAGTAATAATAGCATCACTGCTAAAGTAGCATCTGGAGCTTCTGGAACAGTAGCAGTAACAACTTCCGGAGGAACAAACACTACTTCTCCCAGTTTCACATTTGTTTCTCCCTCAACAGTAACTGCTTTTTACCCAGCATCTGCTAAAACAGGAAGCAAAGTTACCATCTCAGGAACAAACTTTGTTAGCGGTGCTATCAAATCTGTTCAGTTTGGTGGTACGGATGCAGCTTCTTTTACAGTTGATAATTCAACTACTATTTCTGCGGTAATAGCAGCAGGTGCTTCTGGAAGCGTAACCGTGACCACAGTAACAGGAACCTATACTTCACCGGGCTTGTTTACTTATTTAGCAGTACCTACCATCAGTAGCTTATCGTCTTACACTATTTACGGTGGCGATGTAATTACAATTACTGGAACCAATTTTAGTGGCACTACAGATGTTCAGTTTGGTGGTGTTTCTGCTGCCTTCACAGTGGTTAGTAGCTCAAGTATTACGGCAACAGTACCTTCTGGTGTAGTTGGAGCCGCAGATGTAACAGTTGTAAATCCATCAGCAACATCAAATATTGTATCATCAACTGTAAATAACAAATGGACTGGAACACATTCTTCCGATTGGAGTGATGCTTTAAATTGGACTGCAGGAATAAAACCAGATGCCGAAGAAGCCTATGTTCCTTCAGGTTTAACTACAAATCCTATTTTGAGTGGTGATGAAGTTATAAATAATTTAAAACTCGATGGTACATTGGCAATAAATGGTAACACCTTGTATTTGGAAAATACCCCAACTGGTTCTGGTTCGTTTATAGGTTCTACTACTTCTACTTTGCAAATGGATGGAACAGGTACAGTTAAATTTGTTTCTGGCAATAATGATCTTTTAAATTTATATGTAACAGGTAGTATGACTTTAGGAAATGCCCTTAATCTTTATGGAATTCTAAATGTTGGTTCTGGTACGTTTAACACAGGCGGATTCTTAACCCTTAAAAATACTAGTTATTCTCAAAACGCCATGGTGGCAACTGTAGGAGGAACCATTTCAGGGAATGTAACAGCAGAAAGATTTATTCCTAGAAATACCAATTTTAGACCATTTATTGATCTTAGCCCAATTGTATACGGGGGAAGTATATTTAATAACTGGCAAGAGGGTGGTGTTAATTCTAATGGCTATGGCTTAAAAATTACTGGCATTAAAGGTTATTGGGATAGTGCAGATGCTGTGAAAGGATTTGATGCCTCACCAACAGGTAATGGGTCTATGCAGACTTATACTAATGGTGTTTGGGCTTATCCTACTAGTACAAAAACTATGATTCTAGATCCTACAAGAGGCTATAGAGTATTAGCAAGGGGAAATAGGGCGCAATCATTATTTACGTCTCAACCAGCTATAATGACTAGTGATGTTAACTTGCGCACTACTGGAACGTTAATTACAGGCGATGTAACATATACTACTTCTAGTGTAACAAGTGCAAATGGCTTCAGCTCCTCAAATCATTTAAATGCTACTACTAACTCATTTAGCTTTATAGGTAATCCTTTTGCTAGCACTGTTAGTTGGTCTAGAATTTTAAGTGGCTCTAGTGGTGTAACCTCGTATTACTATTACCTAGATCCAAATGTAATGAGTGGAACAAATACAAGTACATATATAAGTTATTTGGATGATGGAACTGGAACTGGTACAGGTACAAGCAGTGATGGAAGCTCCTCTGTATCTGATGACATTCAAGTGGGTCAAGGATTCTTTATTCAGCAGGATGGTTCTGGCACTTCTCCTGTGTTAGTTATTCCTGAGTCTGCAAAGACGGCAGGTGTCAACTCGCCTACAGCTGTATTTGGTGTTAAAACGCCAATCAATAAACTTGCTTTAAATCTATTTAGAGATGGCAGATCGATAGATGGAACTGTATCAACGTTTAAAGTTAGTTTTAGTAAAGCCATAGGCAAGGGAGATTGTCCTAAATTATTTAATTCTGGAGAGAATTTAATGGTTAACAAAGGAAATCGTAGTTTATCAATAAGTGGCTTTGGCTTACCATCAGCAAGTGACACTATTAATTTACAATTATTTAATACTGCTAAGAATTATAATTATCAGTTGAAGTTTAACGCAAACCAATTTAATGGTAATGGCTTTTCAGCAGTTTTAAATGACAGTTATCTAAATAATAGTACCAAGATTGCAAGTGATAGCACCCTAGTTAGTTTCACTACCACTAATGATTCTGCTACCAACGTTAATAGGTTCTATGTAACCTTTGTGCCTATCACATTGCCAGTAACTTCAATTGTGGTTAAAGCATCACCAACAAGCAGTAATTATGTTTTGCTAACTTGGACTTCTCTGTCAACCAATGTTTCTTCTTTTGTTATTCAGCGTTCTACGAATGGTAGAGATTATGTTAATGTTGCTACCGTTAATTCAGGTATAAAAAGCTTCACTGACTCATCTGTTTTGTCTGGTCAACTATATTACAGAGTTAAGGCTATAAACGTTAATGAATCGGTAGGATTCAGTGATGCAGTTAGCGTTTCATTAATTAAGGCAAATTCTGGCATAGTTGTATATCCTAACCCCGTTTATGGTAGCTATTTCAATATTGAATTGAACCAAGCTGCAAAAGGAAACTACAGTGTTCAGTTGTATTCTGTTTTAGGTAAAAAGGTATTTGCAAAAGAGGTAAGTCATACTGGTGGAAAATTCAATAAAACAATATCTGTAGATAGCAAACTAGCTGCTGGTACCTATTTCATTAAGCTAACAGGAGATAATGGGTTGGTTTATCAAAAAGAAATAGCCGTTAAATAAATTAGTAACTACAAAATGAAAAATATGAATCGTAAGACAATTTTATTAGTAATACTTTGTATCCTTTTTAAATTTAATGTGGATGCTCAAATTGATGTTGGAGGATTAGGCACTAGTACAAGTACTACCAATGGGGTAGGTGGGGATGTTTCTGATCAAGTAGGTGCATCTGGAACTACAGGTGGCAGTCAGGGCGCACAAGTGCCGATTGATGGAAGTATTGCTATTTTAATTGCTGCTGGTGTAGCTGCTTTAGGCTTTAAGCTCTATAAGACTCATAGAGAACTGGCAAATGTTACTATATAGTTACACTATTTTGTAGCAATCACTCTACAATAATTAATAAAAAGGACTTCCTGTTAAGGAAGTCCTTTTTCGTTTATAAGTATTGTGAATTTAACAGTCACAAACAAACTTCATTTCGCCGCATTTGTGTTGACTAAATTGTTTGATACTGAAAAGGACCTAATCAAAATCCATTTTTGAAAGGGCTTCTTAATTGTCATTTGCCATTGTTGTTCTCCACTGTCATTTCGCAGAAATCTCTTTCACAAAATGAATTCTATTATAAAAGTGATTTCTACGAAATGACAGGTAGATACAAGGCATAACTTATTACTTATCCATTTTTATTAATTTCTTCACCACCTTTTTATTGCTATAGATCAATTCTAAAGTGTAGAAGCCAGCTTCAAGATTGGTCAACGAGACCAATTGTGTTGTTGATGCTAGCCCGTTATAATTAATCTCTTTCACTTTTCGGCCTCTGCTATCAACTACTATTACATTTTGCAGATTGGTGGGTATCAAATAATGTTGTATTGTAAGATTGTTTTTAAATGGATTTGGATACACCAATAACCCTTTTTCTTGCAATGGAGAAGGAAGTGTTTTGGCATAAACCTGAATGTTATCAATATAAATATTGTTACTTCCATTTTCAATATCCCTAAATCTAAACCTAATTTGATTGCCTCCTGCTGTAATTCCTGCTACTGAAATGCTGTCTCTTCGCCATTGATTGGCAGTAGGTACAAAGTCCTGATAGGTAGGTGCTGTTGTTTGCAGAGAATCACCCCACCTCTTGTAGATTGTTGTCCAAGTAAGTCCACAATCTTTGGTGAAATCAATTTGAAGAGTATCAATTCTTGGAGTATTTATTGAATCGGCCTGAATAGCGGCCGCCACATCAAACAAAAGGAATAAACTATCTATCTGATGGCTAATATTGATAGTAGGACTTATTAAATCTTGATAAAAACCATAGTTATTATAGGCAAAATTTTGAGCATAGGCAGATCCTTTTCCATTACTCGATGCAAAATTAGAGTGCAGCCAAGAAAAGTTATTGCCGGCTTGTTGGGCTGTTTGCCAGCCCGTATTATTAAGTAGGCTATCTTCAAAATTTTCAATAAAAGGCAGCGTATCTTTTGGTAGAACGGTAATGGTAGTAGTCAATGTATCATTCGTAGTATTATTATCTATACCATTATTAGGTAAAGAAGAAAACACTTTTAGGGAATGAACTCCCACAGATGCTTGAAAGGATAAATTGAGGTTTGTTGAATCCCCGGCAGTAAGGTTATGGGTTAATTGTACAAACTTAACCTCGTTATTATCCAACTGATAGCCAACATTACAGGATTTAATAGTATTTATTCCAACATTTTTAATGATGGCATCGGCAATGGAGCTACTACTGCACGCACTATCTGATGGCAGATATACCTTAGAAATTGTAGCATCAATTTGGTAATGCAAGGCAACATTTATATTATCTAAAAACAAATTATTTCCTTTGCCATTATAACCCCTAAAGCCAATTACAATTTTATCTGACGACTTAAATGTGGAGAGGTTAATGGTATCTTGTTTCCATTTACTAAGTCCTCCAAAAGGATAAAACTTTTGATGGGCAGTATCCGAAAAGGTCGTTAAATCCTTACCACCTTTTCTCCAAACGGAAGTGTAGGTATTGCCACAATCATTACTCACCAACACTTCTAGCGAATCAGAATAGGGGAGTAGGTTAGGGACATACTGATAGGCATGAAAAAAAGTTAGGGTAATGTTATCTGCACCTTTCACCCATAGTTGCGGGCTAGTAAAAGTGTCCACAGCACCTAATTGTTTGTTGTATTGATAATTATATAAACACATCGAATAATCATCGCCAGCCCCTGTGCTACTTGTATCATTTGCCGTATGAATCCAACTGCTAAAATCGTATTTCGTGTTAGTGCCATGCCATAGTTTAGTAGGAAATAAGGGTGGATAATTAAATGATTGCTTCATGGCACTATCACCAATTTGCCTGATGATGGGTTTTGCAAAGCACTCAGCAGTTTTGGAAAAAGAATATTTATTGTCTGTGGATGATACCCATATTTTAAAACTATATTGATTTTCTCCTTCAGAAATCGGAAAATTGAGGCTATTGCCATTCCCTTTATAAACCACAACGCCTCCACCCATCAGCGTATCACTTACATTGTATGTGGTGCCATCAACCAATGAACCAATATTGCTATTGTTATTATAAACCACAACAACATTACTATTTTGAGGATTTGTCCAGTTCACTTTAATATATTCACACTGAAAATTAGCTGTAAAGTTGCTGATGGTGTTACTTCTTTTAGAGGCCAATGATTGTGCTTTTTTTAAGGCAGTGTAAGCATTGAGCCTACCAGTTCCTAGCATTTTTAGATAGCTAGGATTTTCAGGATAGTTATTATCAGTGGTAGACAGTATTATTTCTCGAACATCATTGGCTGATGCTTTCCCTTTTAGTACTGAAGCTACCAATGCGGCCACCCCTGCCACATGTGGTCCTGAATAGGATGTGCCAGGACTTGAGCTATAACCAAAGTTGTCCAGACCATAAATGCCGCCACCCATGTAGCCTTCGCCGCCAGGAGCAGAAAGGCTAATCCAGTTGCCATAATTGCTATATGTTGATCTTCTATCTTGGTTGTTGGTGGCTGCCACGCTTATTACACGTTCATATCCTCCCGGATAAATGCGCCAGTTTTTGCCATTATTGCCACCTGCAAAAACTACAATTCCTCCATTCAATACTCCTCCTCCGCCATTATCGCAGAAATAGTCTATTGCATCCAGCACGGCTTCTTCATAAACATAAGGTTCATCATACCCCCAACTATTACTGCTAATAGCCACGCCATGATCTGCGGCATAAATAAATGATTCCGCAAAGCCACCAGAAGTATCGTGAGGACCAAAGGTTTCGCAGCTCACCAAACGAATGCCCGAGTTAGCAGTACCGTCACCACCAGCAATGCCGCTCATACCAATGCCATTATTTCGTACTTCTGCAATGATGCCGGCGCAATGTGTGCCATGGCTAGTGTTCAATGTGAGCGAATCTGTGTTTGCTAAGAAATTATGAGTGAGGCTTGGGGCAATGTTTTGAGAGATGTCTGCATTGTTTATATTGATGGCATTGTCGTGCACAGAAACCAATACACTTGGGTCGCCGGTTGAAATTCCCCAAGCATTCAACATAGAAATATCTTTTCCTGATGTTCCATTCGATTGCCCTGTATTATTCAAATTCCATTGCAAATAAAATGAAGGGTCATTTGGTGTATTGGGCAAAGGGGGATTGCCTTGAATGGATGCTTTATAAACAGGCTCAACCACATCGAACGCCCCTGTTAGTTGATAGGCTTTCATTACTTCTTTAACATCAATATTGCCATTAAAGGCAACATTAAACCATAGGTCTAGACCCCATGCCTGATGTTTTGCATATAGTTCTCCATCCTGCATGATGCAACCAAAGAGTGCATTAGACTTGTTTAGATGATATTTTTTATTGAGAGAATCAACTTTAGGTATGCCAAAAATAAGATTGCCCCAAGCATCATTATTGAAGTGGTAGAGGTTGTTGCGAAAACGAGGTTGAAACTTTAGGTTCAAATTATTAGCTCTATAAGCTGTGGTTGGTATTCTTTCAAGGTTAATTTTAGGCCTATTTCCTTTTGAAACTATGGGAAGAATGGGCTGACCAAATAAAGAATTTCCTAATTGAAGGCAAATGAATAAGATGATATATTGTTTGCATAAATCAGTACTCTTTAAATTAAATATGGGTTGATTCATTGCCTTTCGTATGATTAATCAATTGCTAAGATAAGAGGAGAACGGAAAAAGTAATCGTTTAGTAATAATCTCCCATCATCTTAAAATAATTGGAAAATTAAATAGCTCAACAAATAGTTACAATGCCAAATGACCACAAAAGCAAAGTTTTTATTTTATTAAGCACTAAGGGCAAAAAAAGTGTAAGCAAGTTGACCCTTTTTTTGATTTCCCCAAAGGTTTATACCCAGAATGGAAGTAGTTAGTCCTCTTATTTGCTGTACTATACATTTGCTTAAAAAATATAGTAAAGGACCTAATCACTGTTTCCTTTAATCTAATCTTACCAAGCTTCCTATTCTTGTAGAAAATGCCATAAAAGTCAATCAGGTTTTATTAATAATACCTGATAATCAATTCTTTAAACTCCTTACCAGAGGTCTGGCACTTTAATGAAATGCCACTTTTCCTCTATGAGACCCAATTGGTTTTGTCTTAGAACCAATTGGATCGAAGATAAGTCTGGTTGAAACAAACTTGTTTTCAATCGATTTTTAGCCCAATACAAGCAAATTAGCCACTAATTCACTTGCTTTTTCCCATCAATCATCTGGTTTTGTGATAATACCAATTGGTTCAAGGATATAATCAGCTAAAATAGGGTCAAATTATGCCTCTTTAAACATGCATTCAATTGGTATTAAGACAAAACCAATTGGTTTTAAAATGAATGTTACTGGTAATAAATCAGAGCGGACTGTGTTTTCAACTGAAACAGTAGAGTTTAAGGTCGATCAATCAGGCATTTTATTAAATACAATTGTGGAGAACCCCTAATTAATGGATAGTTGTGTTCATGACTGATTATGCACATATCTATATACAGTCACGTTCAGTAAAGTTAAATAACAAGTAGTCACAATTGCCTCATACAAAAATTAGATTAGGCACTATGGACTAAAAAAGGGTAAGCTATTCAAAACTTTTTTTGATACCCCGAAAAGCTTATTCCTACTAAAGCAATCGCTAGAGTTTTAGAAATAACAATAGGAAATTCTTCTTCGGAGTATTTGGAAAGGCATTCTTCAAAGAAAATAACTAGTATTCCTTTAGGCTGTAAGCTTCAGCATAGTAGCCGAAAATGTGGTATGGACGATTATACTGAAAGGATTTGAAGAATTTGAATTGATTACAATATTAAAAATGGCTTTGTTAATGGAGAATCAAGCTTTCCACTTTAAGGAATTTGGCCTTGTTGGAAATTTAACTTTAGCTACATCTTGGTTACACTTCTATAAATCTTGTTGCTTATTTCATTGAGAAATATCATCCAATTATAATAAAGCTATGCTCGAATTGGTAGTTAAATTATTTCCAATATGATTAAAATCAGTTTTTAGACTAAGGATTGTCACTACCCACCTGTGTTCCGCCAAATACTTTTGACCCCTAATAAAACAACATACAATGGGCGTACTAATTATTTTACTGATAGCCAGTATCAGCGTTGCGGCAACTTTCTTGGTAGCCTTCCTTTGGGGAGTTAAAAACAAACAATTCGATGATGATTTCTCGCCCCCACGTCGCATCCTTTTCGACGATACACCCTCTGTTCACCATTCTGAAAACACTTCAATTATCAATTAAATAAAACAAACATCGACTCTATGCAAGTAGAAAAATTTTATTACGACAACAAAACGGTTAAATGGTTTGCTTATGCAGTTCTTGTATGGGGACTAGTAGGTATGCTAGCAGGTTTATGGATAGCCGTAGAAATGTACTATCCTCCGCTAAGTATGGGATTTGCGCCTACCACCTTTGGCCGTATGAGACCCGTTCATACCAATGCGGTCATTTTTGCCTTTGTGGGCAATGGTATTTTTATGGGTGTTTACTATTCATTGCAACGCTTGTGTAAGGCAAGAATGTTTAGTGATGCCCTCAGTAAAATTCACTTCTGGGGATGGCAATTAATTATTGTTGCTGCCGCCCTAACCTTATGGGGGGGATGTACTTCAGGTAAAGAATATGCAGAATTGGAATGGCCTATTGATATTGCCATCACCCTTGTTTGGGTAGTGTTTGGTATCAATATGTTTGGTACAATCATTAAAAGAAGGGAGGCGCATTTGTATGTAGCTATTTGGTTTTATATTGCTACTTGGGTTACGGTGGCTATGTTGCACATTGTGAACTCGATGGAGCTTCCTATATCTTTCTTAAAAAGCTACAGTATGTATGCTGGTGTGCAAGATGCGTTGGTTCAGTGGTGGTATGGGCATAATGCTGTGGCTTTCTTTTTAACTACTCCCTATTTGGGCTTGATGTATTACTTTCTTCCTAAGGCAGCTAATCGTCCTGTTTATTCGTACAGGTTGTCTATTATTCACTTTTGGGCGTTGATATTTATATATATATGGGCAGGTCCTCACCACCTTTTATATACAGCTTTGCCTGATTGGGCACAATCTCTAGGTACAGTTTTCTCTATCATGTTGATTGCGCCAAGTTGGGGTGGTATGTTGAATGGTTTATTCACTTTGCGTGGTGCATGGGATAAAGTTCGTGAAGAACCTGTGTTGAAGTTCTTAGTTGTAGCCGTTACTTGTTATGGTATGGCAACTTTTGAAGGGCCAATGCTAAGTTTGAAGAATGTGAATGCCATCTCTCACTTTACCGACTGGACAATTGCACACGTACATATTGGTGCATTAGGTTGGAATGGATTTATGACATTTGGAGTGTTGTATTACTTAATTCCTAAGATGTGGAATACTCAATTATACTCTAAAAAATTAGCTGGAACACACTTTTGGTTGGGTACTATAGGTATTGTTTTATATGCAATTCCATTGTATTGGGCAGGTTTTACGCAAGCGATGATGTGGAAGACCTTTACACCAGAAGGACAATTAAAATTCCAATTCTTGGAAACAGTAACACATATCCTGCCTATGTATATTGCCAGAAGCATTGGTGGTGCTGTTTATATTTCTGGCGTTGTGGTGATGACTTATAACTTGATTAAAACTATTGGTCAAGGAAGTTTCATTGCTGATGAAGCTGCCGAAGCAGCACCATTGCCAAAAGTATTGCATGCACATAGTAACGAACATTGGCACAGATGGATTGAAAGAAGACCTCTACAAATGTTGGTACTAAGCCTTATTGCAGTAGCCATTGGTGGTGCAATAGAAATGATTCCTACTTTTCTAGTGAAATCTAACATTCCAACTATCAGCAGTGTGAAACCGTATACTCCATTGGAACTTCATGGACGTGACATTTATATTCGTGAAGGATGTTATTTATGCCATTCTCAAATGGTTAGACCATTTCGTGATGAGGTTGCTCGTTATGGAGAATATTCAAAAGCAGGTGAATTTATATATGATCATCCATTCCAATGGGGGTCAAAAAGAACTGGGCCAGATTTGGCAAGGGTAGGAGGTAAGTATCCTGATAGCTGGCACTACAACCACATGCAAGATCCTCAATCTATGTCTCCAGGTTCAATTATGCCTTCTTACGGTTGGTTATATGAAGATGAGATAAATGCCTTCCAAACACCAAAAATGATTTGGGCCATGAGAAAGCTTGGTGTTCCTTATCCAGAGGGATATGAAGACGAATGCAACAAAGACATGCAAAAGCAAGCCACTGAAATTGCTAACAGATTAAAAGGCGACAAACTAGTAGTTAAGCCTGAAAAAGAAATTGTGGCTTTGATTGCTTATTTGCAAAGATTAGGTAAAGACATTAAAGCTGCGCCTAAACAAGAGACCTCTAACGAAGCTGCTGTACCAGGAAATTAAACTACACTAATGATTGATAATTGACAATTACCAATTGTCAATTATCAGTTTTAAATTTTCAATTTTAAATTAACTACGATGAAATTCATTCATTACCTCGAAAAGATAAGCGCAGTAAGTGCGTATGGTATAGCCTCTTTTGTCATCTTCGGTTCATTCTTTCTGATAATGCTTGTTTGGGCTTTGAAGGCAGATAAGAATATGATTGATGAAATAAAAAACATACCTCTAAATCTCTAATTAAGTCTCTAACTATCAAATAAAGTATATGCAAAAGATATTAAAAAACAGTATGATTACAACTGGGTTGCTTTTATGTAGCATCTCCAGAATATGGGCCGCAGATGGACCTAAACCACCATCTTCTTTAACAAATCCATTTGTAGAAATACTTGCTGTAGTTATTGTAGGTCTGGCTATTGTGATTGGTTTCTTAGCTAAAATTGTGATTCAGTCTGCATTGTTGCGTGTTGAAAAAGAAAAAAAAGAATCAGCAGGAACTAATAGTACTGCCACCTTCTTTACCATTCTTTTCTTATTGTTTTCTGTAAATGTTTTCTCTCAAGATAAAGCTGTCTCAGATACCACTGCTGTTGCCAAACCAACATTGGCTAGTCAATTAAGTGGAGTTTCCGAAACTGCTTACTACTTGTTAAGTAGTGTGGTAGTACTTGAAGTACTGATTGTTGTGGTTTTATTATTTATGCTAAAAACTTTTATTTCTTCTGAAAAGAAAGCATTGGCAAAAATTGCTTCAATAGAAAATGCAGTGCCTACACTTAATTGGTGGGATAAGTTCAATAATTTTAAACCTATTCATCAAGAAGTTGATCTCGATTTGGGTCATGATTATGATGGTATCAGAGAATTAGATAATAATTTGCCTCCATGGTGGTTGTATGGTTTTTATTGCTGTGTAATTTTTGCAGCTATCTATTTGTGGGAATACCACGTTTCTAAATCAGCTCCTTTAAGTAAGGAAGAATATGAAATCTCAGTTGCCAAAGCAGATGCTGAAAAGGCTGTTTACTTAGAAAAGGCAGCAAATAATGTTGATGAAAACACCGTTAAGCTGCTGAAAGACCCAGAAAGTTTGGCTGCTGGAAAAAAGAATTTTGAAACTATTTGTGCTGCTTGTCATACGGCTACTGGTGCTGGAAATGTTGGGCCAAACCTTACAGATGATTACTGGTTGCATGGAGGCAATGTTAAAGATGTTTTCAAATCTATTAAATATGGATGGCAAGAAAAGGGGATGAAGAGTTGGAAAGATGATTTTTCTCCAATTCAAATAGCTCAATTAGCCAGTTATGTAAAATCATTGCATGGCTCGAACCCTCCTAATCCTAAAGCTCCTCAAGGTACTTTATATGTGGAAGAAGGAAGTAAAGCATCTGCTGATTCTACTAAAAAAGATAGTAGTGCCGTTAGTATTATGAAGTAATGAATGCTTTTTTGAGTCATAAACTTTAAAGTACGATACGAAGACAATAAAGCATCACCATAAGTAAAAAAGGAAGATGCAAAGGCAATAAAGCATCATCTACATCGATTAAAGCTTGAGTTAATACGAATAAAGCAAGAATAAAGTAACAACAAGCAAACAAAATGAATCACAGTAACACACACACAGACATTGATGAAGACGAATCGTTCCGTGACAGAATAGCTACTGTGGATGAGCATGGAAGTAGAAAGTGGGTATTTGCTCAAAAGCCTAAGGGAAGCTTTTATAACTACAGAACGTATGTTAGTTGGTTCTTTTTTGTAGTCTTTTTTGCACTTCCATTTGTTGAATACAATGGGCAGCCCTTGTTTCTATTCAATATTACTAGTGCTAAGTTTATCATATTTGGTAAGATATTCTGGCCACAAGACTTTTTTATCTTCGGCTTAACGATGGTGACTTTTGTTGTGTTCATCATCTTGTTTACTGCTGCTTTTGGAAGATTGTTTTGTGGTTGGATATGCCCTCAAACAATATTTATGGAAATGCTATTCCGTAAGGTTGAATATTTAATTGACGGTGATGCCTCCGCACAACGGTTGTTGAAAGATGCCCCTTGGACATCAGAAAAGATTGTGAAAAGGGTATCTAAGCATACTATTTTCTATGTTTTATCTTTTGTAATTGCGAACTTCTTTCTATCCTACATTATTGGGATGAAAGAATTGTGGAAGATAATAGTGGAACCCATTAGTGAACACATTGTAGGGTTTTCTGTCATCGTAATTTTCTCTAGTGTATTCTATGGCGTATATGCATTCTTTAGAGAGCAGGTTTGCACAGTGGTGTGTCCTTATGGAAGATTACAGAGCGTATTACTTGATAGAAATTCTATGATTGTAGCCTACGATTATCATCGAGGCGAACCTCGTGGTAAGTTTACTAAGCAAGAAAATAGTGGTTTGGGTGATTGTATAGATTGTTTTCAGTGCGTGAAAGTTTGTCCCACAGGCATTGATATTCGTAATGGCACACAGATGGAATGTGTGGGATGCACTGCTTGCATCGATGCCTGCAACAATATGATGGCAAAAACCAATAGACCATTAGGGTTGGTAAGGTATGTTTCTGAAAACAATATTGCCGATAGAACCACATTGAAATATACTACCCGTATGAAGTTTTATACCGGTTTATTGGCTACCTTAATTATAATTCTTACCACATTACTAATGACCCGAAAAGATGTTGATGCAACCATAATGCGCACACCAGGTATGTTGTTTCAGGAAGTGGGTAATGATAGTATTTCTAATCTATATAATATTAAAATTGCCAATAAAACAATAAAGGCAATACCCTTAACGCTGCGTATGGAAGACAAGGAAGGACTAGTTAAAATTATTGGTTCAACCATTATTCCTGCAAAGAAAGAAGATGAGAGTGCTGGTAATTTCTTTGTTGTTATGCCAAAGACTGCCTTACACAATCGTAAAACAAAAATTAAAATTGGTCTCTATGAAGGTGAAAATCGTATTGATGTAGTCAGTACCAACTTCTTGGGACCGGTAAACAGTGATTAATTATAAGTGGTTATTTGTTAGAAAAAATACAACTTAGCCACCAATGCCCAATCACTAACTAATAACTAAAGAAATGAACTTCGGAAACAAATTATTACTCGTATTTGCCGCCTTTGCAGGGCTATTGTCTTACATGGCTTATCGTTGTTTTGCTGTGCCAATAGATTTGGTAAGCACAGAATACTATAAAGATGAAATCTCCTACCAAGATGTGATTGATGGCACTAAGAATGCAAATGCACTGAGTGGTAAAACCGTTGTTACTACAAATGGTAAAGATGTTTCGGTTCAATTGCCTTTTGAAATGAAAAGGCATCAGGTAAAAGGGACTATCTTTTTTTATAGTCCTTCGCATATTGAAAATGATAGGCATTTTAAACTCACCACAGATAATGATGCCAAGCAATTAATTGATGTGAAGAACTTAAAGAAAGGAAACTATACGGTGAAAATTGATTGGAAAGAAAACAACAATCACTATTACGCAGAAAATCAGTTAACAATTAATAATTGACAATTGATAACTTGAAAATTATGTGCTGCGCAGTTATCTATTATCAATTGTCAATTATCAATTTGCTTCCTGCTTTCATTTTGGGATTAATCAGCAGTTTACACTGTGTAGGTATGTGCGGACCATTGGCAATGGCAATGCCGATTCAGCAATTTTCTGCTGCCAAAAAGAGTATAAGTATCTTACTTTATCATGCTGGGCGCATCCTCACCTATACATTACTAGGCGTACTCTTTGGACTATTGGGGCGGCATCTATTCATTGCCGGTTTTCAGCAAAAGGGTTCCATCATTTTGGGAAGTGTTATATTGGTTGTAGCATTATTTCAGAAAATTCTCAGAACTTCATATACACCCCCTTTTATTCAGTCATTTACAGAGGTACTCCATCAAACAATACGTTATTTGTGGAGCAAACATTCCACATTGAGTTCCTTTTTGTTGGGGATTACCAATGGTTTATTGCCCTGTGGTATGGTTTATTTTGCTTTGGCTGGAGCATTAAGTAGTAGCACCATTATAGGAAGTGTGCTGTTTATGGTATTGTTTGGTGCTGGCACATTACCTCTAATGTTTTCGGTTCATTTTGCTGGCACAACTTATCTCTCCCTATCATTCCGAAATAAAACCAGAAAATTAATTCCTTTCTTCATTGCCAGTATGGGTG
Organism: Chitinophagaceae bacterium; assembly: GCA_947447825.1. Classification (GTDB taxonomy): domain Bacteria; phylum Bacteroidota; class Bacteroidia; order Chitinophagales; family Chitinophagaceae; genus Parasediminibacterium. The sequence continues at coordinate 17,256 of CANFLL010000048.1, forward strand.
TGTTATTAATTCTGCGTGGATTAAATTTAGGCATTCCTTATATAAGTCCATTTTTAGGAAATGAAACTGGAAAGGTTATTTCTTGCCATTAAAAGGAGTGACACTTAGAATTAAAAAATCCTCAAAATGGCAAGGAAAATAAAAACTTTAGTAAAGTAAATATAGACACCTTGAAAAATGTAAATATTAAAGGATTTACTTAACATGAATATTTTTAGCCTTTTAAGAGAATTAGAAGCTAATTCTTTTCTTTATCACAAACGGTGCAAGCGATAATACAGGCTGATTAGAATCTAATCATAGGAATGAACTAAACAGTGGATTGGTATTTTATTTAAAGTAATCAATAATCAACTGCCACACTAAAGCGTGCATCAGAAATGCCCAGCGCGCTTGCCGAAGCAGAATTTAACCTCAATAGCAACCCTGCATCTTCCTTAATGTTTGGTAATGGTCCCATCACCTTCGCACAGATACTTTTGTTATTAGCCGTAATCCTTACTATGGACCCTTGATTTACATCGTTTATTAGCACATAATATTTTTTGTCATTCCAACCACTGTTCGATTTAAAGGCCGCAGCATCGCCGGAAACAGTGTTTTTATTAATGTTTTTTCTATTAAAATAACCAGCATAAAAACCCTCCTCATCTGCATACTTTGCATATTTAGGAATTGGTTTTGGATCTAGATTGATGGTATTTTCTTTTCCCTCTGCAACTTTAGCAATAAGGCTATCTTTTGTAATAAAAGGCTTATTCGCTTTTACTGCAACCACAGAATCAAGTTTTGCTGTTTTAAAGGTATCCTTTGCAAATACAGTGTTTGATGAATCAATGTTAGGTTTAAAAACACCAGTAGTATCTACTACTTCAACAGGTTCATTATGCTGAGTCGTATCCCTTGCAACAAAGTGTGGTAAACTTTTTTTCTGCTGAATGCTAGGAATTGGCTTAACAACTTGATTGGTATCTTTTTGCGGAACAAGTACTTTTTGTGTGGTAATCTCCTGACCCACAGTAATGATTTGACCTGGTTGAACTTTGTCATCACTCATTCCATTCCATTGCATCAATTGTGCTTCGGTAGTTTTAAATGTCTTGCTTATCCTGTAAAGATTATCTCCTTTTGTCACCGTATATTTAACCGGCAAAGCTGTTTTCACAACACTTAACACAGGTGCAACCATTGCTTTAGGCTTAACAGAATTAATGGGCTTTAATGGAATACTAAGTTTTTCATCTATTGTTGTAGTTGTTGCTATCGCTGTCTTATTATTTTCACCATCTGGAATTTTAATTGATTCTCCCACTTTCAGCACACTCTTTCCGTTCATGCCATTCAAACGCATGATGTCGCCAACATTGGTTCTGTTTGCTTTGGCAATGGCGGATAATGTTTCCCCTTCTTTTATTACATGCAATAAATTATTACTTTCTGGCTTAACCTCTGAAACAGCAACGGGCGAAGTGGGAATCTTTTTTTCTTGTGTCGGAACAATCGAACTAGGCAATTTTGTTTGTGGAGTTAGCGTTGCAGCATTTTTATTCGAAACTTCTGGTAATTTAATGCCTACTCCTGCTTTCAAAACACTTTTCCCATTCATGCCGTTCAGTCGCATGATGTCTCCCACGGTTGTATTGTTTGCTTTTGCAATGCTCGAAAGTGTTTCTCCTTCTTTTATAACATACAAAGACTCGGCATTTTGTTCAGTAGTAGCAACAACTTCTGCAGCCGGTTGATTAACTGTAGCATTAATTGCAGTAGCTGCTTTTGGTGTGTTCTTTACTTCAGATTTCGCCATTGGCAATTTGATACTTTTGCCAACCCTCAAAAGGCTTTTTGGCGTAATGTTATTTAGCTGCATAATTACAGCCACAGTGGTATGATTCTGTTTGGCAATTCTTTCAACAGTTTCTCCAGCTTTAATGGAGTGAAGAAAATATTCTTCTTCCTGAGCCTTCAAACAATTCGTAAAAAACAAAAAGCTCAGTGGCAACACTAAAGCTTTGATAGTATATGATTTAACCATTTTATTCTATTTAATAGTAAAATTAATCTTTTAGTATTCTCCATGCTTGTGGATAATAATTATTCATTCGATTGGGTAAAACTTTTGCCCATCCTAATGGCAATTCACAGTGTTTTACTAAGTTCCATCCCAAAGCCGATTCCACAAACAAGTCTTGCCTTCTTAAATATTGCAATGCTTGTTTTTTATCAAGTTCAAGCGAACCAAAGCCATTAATTGGCAGGTGACTCATGGCCAATTCGTGGTGAGGAATGATGTCTTTTCCCTTTATTGTGCCAATTTCTATCCCTGCTTTTTTAATGTATAAATGTTTTGCTAATACTTGTAAGGAAGGCAACCATCCCACTTCGATTGTTTTGATGGCATCTGACTGTTTAAAGAAGGTGTACTTATCTGACAGAGGAATAAATGTAGCTATAGTTTCCAATTCTGTTTTATTTAAGGTGGCGAGTTTTTGCGCTGAATAATACCCATCCATTCCACCTTTTTTTTTTGTAAAGGCCGCAATAAAAAAACCTTCTCCTTTAGTTAAATAAGGATAAAATCTATACCCAAAAGCAGCATGATTGTCTGATTGTGTACAAACTACACCCCACTTGTCTGGCACATTAAGTTGCAAACTCTCCAGTTCATTTGTTGTCATTAATTTGTCCAATACATCTTCGTCTTCCAGTTTGCTATAACTACAAGTGCTATAAATTAATAAACCACCTTGTTTAAGACATGGTAAAATATCATTTACAATTCTTTCTTGGCGTTGGCTACACAGCTTCACATTGTTTTCACTCCATTCATCAATGGCGTCATTATCTTTTCTAAACAATCCACTTCCACTGCAAGGAGCATCTATCACAATTACATCAAAAAAGTTTGTCAGGACACTAAAATGTGATGGGTCATTATTCGTTACCACTACGTTTGCGCTTCCCCATTTCGTTATATTTTCTACCAAAATGCTCGCACGGGCTTTTATTACTTCATTGCTTACCACCATTCCATCGGTAAAATAGCTTGCCAATAAAGTACTCTTGCCGCCAGGTGCTGCACATAAATCCAACACTTTTAGTCCTGTTGTTTTATTACCAATTGATTGTTTAAGCACTTCCCATAAAAACATACTACTTGCTTCTTGCACGTAATAACAGCCAGCATGAAACAGAGGGTCAAGTGTAAAAGAGGGTCTTTCGGTAAGATAATAGCCATCATCGCACCATGGAACTGGATTTTCAGTAGCTCTATCTACTTTCTTAGCAGGATTTAAACGTATTGATGTAACTAGCTGGCCAGCATTATGCACGGCTTCGAAAGCGGCTTTATCAAACCCTTTTATTCCTTTAAGCGACTCAATGAGTAGAGGTGGTAACACGAGGCGAAGATAAGTGTTGCGAACATCTGAATATCCCCTGTTTGATAACAAGCTAATTTCTTGCGGGAAAAAGTGATTACTTCCAACATGAAAGATAATGAATTCTTTTACTCTACTTTTTAAAGTATATTCAGAAAGGCGTTCCATGAACTACTAAATAGTATTTTGATACGACCTTTTTATTCTTGAGTGCCTGAGTTAAAATAAACGTCACTTTTCTTTTAACTATTCAGCTAACGAATAGCAGTGTCGTTTATTTTAAGGCTACTGCTTAACAGAATAAAATCCTTGTGTTATTTGTAAAATTCCGAGTTTATTATATGGCAAAATAAGCCCTAAGAGTAACCATAATTATCAAATTTGAGTGTGAAAAAGAGGGGTTTTGTTTAATTAAAGGGATGAAATAGCCAAGATAGCTTCATTAAACGTATTAAAGTGCCTCCAAGGAAACATTTGAGGAGTCCAACGAAACTGTTGAGGAGTTCCAAGATTTACCCGAGGAACTCCCCGACAAAGTTTAGGAGCTCCTCAACAATGTTTTGGTACTCCCAGTAAAGTTCTTGGAGTACCAAGAATTTGTTTAGGAGTTCCTCGAGATGTTCGAGGAACTCCTCGAAAGTTTCCTTGGCATCCTAAACATATTCGTTGGGGACAATAAAAACTTGCATCACGAAAATAAGTATGGCCAGCTAAAGGAAGAAAAGTTGTTGGATGAGTTTGAGGATTATTGGTTGCCACTGGAGGTTATCAGACAGTAGTCCCCAATAAAATGTGTAGCACTTACAAATTTTTAACGGATTATTGTTTACTTCCTAATTGAAGTTGTAAACAATAAGATAAGTGGATACAGAATGAAAATGTATTGAAAATATTAAGTTAAATAGCTTGAATTTGGAGATAGGTATCTCTATATTTGTATAGACGCAACTGTAATGTGGCTGTATCAAGTGTAGAATTTTATCCAAGTGAAGATGAAATCAACGTAAAAAAAGACGTTATAAAGTTGGATTAAAACCTCTTGAGTAATATGCAAGAGATTTTGGATTTAATAGGTGCTTCCAGTTAAATATGTAACAAAACCAAAAGACTTATTTCTAAAATAATTGTAGAAAATAAGTAGATAATGGAACAATAAACATAGAAATCAGCAGAGGGAATATAATTCAGGATGAGGAAGTAATTGTAAAATTAGTACATTGAATAAGCAATGAAGATAGACTCTAGCTTAGGCTAGCTGCCGCCAATATCTAGGTTTTGGTTGCGCCCTAAGGGCAAGTAATTAAAAACCTAGTTGTCATGTATTAGCAAATTATGTAGCTCTTATTTGGCAAGCAGTCAATAGAATCTTTTATGAGGTAGTATTTTTGATTTGTATAAAACAGAAAGCTAGTGTCAAAAAAAATGCATAGTTATGATAGTGCATAACAGTTGTTTATTAATGCCACACTAGTTTGCGTGCCTAACATTTTGTTTTTATGAAAAATAGCTACACTTCGATACTGTTCTTAATTCTTTCTCTCTTTTTTTCAATTGGTTCTTATGCAAATGTTCCAGGTGGGGGCAGTGGAGCGGGGCCCGATGTAACAGTTACGTCCACATCAACTACCATTACTTTAAAAAATGGTATAGTCTCTGTTACAATCAACAAGGCATCTGCAATGGTTACCAACTACACCTTCAATAATACCAATCTGCTAGCTGGAGGATATAGAGGTGGCCAATTATATTGGTCGTCAATGAGTCCTGGTGGTGGCGTATGTGAGTTAACAGCAGATCCTTCTACAAATGGAGGTAATTATGCTGAAGTGAGGTTTCGTAAAATATGGAAAGGAGATTCTTTGTCAGTACCGCTTGACTTGGATGTCTATTATTCATTGCCTAGGGGAACACAAGGCTTATATGCTACAGCCATATTGACACACCAAAATAATTATCCAAGTGCCAATACTGGAGAGTGGAGAATGGCAGGCTATGTGGGTGCAACTTTTAACTGGTTGAGTGTAGATTCTTTGCGCAACAAACAAATTCCTTACTATAATGGTGGAGATTCTTCAACTTCGGTTCCTTGGGGAGGTGCACCAAAGGAAGTTACCCGTTGGTTATCTGGAATCTATGCTAACAAATATGAATGCAAATATGATTACAGTGCCGATTTTGGAACAACTGATGTTTGGGGTTGGAGTAGTACAACCAAAAATTTGGGTATTTGGATTACTGCACCAAGTAAAGAATATTATAATGGTGGTCCAATGAAGCGCGAACTGACTTGCCACGTTGGACCTACAATTTTAAATATGTTGAATGGCGGACATTATGGTATGGGAGATTCTTATGTAGGGGATAGTGGCGTGTATTCTCAAAAAGTGTATGGTCCATTTTTAATTTATTGCAACAGTGTTCCTGCTGGCACCCCTCAAGCTTGGAAGGCTTTATGGGAGGATGCAAAAGCACAAGCAAAAGCAGAACAAAATGCTTGGCCATTTACTTGGTTTACAAATCCAGCATACAAGCACGACTCAAGTCGTGGTGTTGTTAAGGGGCATTTGGTTATTAATGACACTAACCCTAACATTTCAGCAGCAAATAACTGGGTAGGATTATCTCGTTCGCAAACTGGAGTGCCAGTTAAAGAATTTCAGCTATTTGGAACACCCTACGAATTTTGGGCAAAAACGGATAGTGCTGGGTATTTTATTATACCTCATGTGATAGCAGATTCAGGTTACAATTTCTATGCTTTTGGACCTGGTTGTGCAGGGCAGTTAACAAAGGCAAGTTTTGTTAAAATGAATGCTGGGGACACCTTAAATCTGGGCGATGTTATTTGGACTCCCGACAGAATTGCACCTACAGTATGGGAAATTGGAATTCCAGACAGAAATGCAACAGAGTTCTTTCATGGCAATGATTGGTTTACAAGTAACACTTATCCAGATTCTAACTGGGCAATTTTTATGAATTATCCTCGCGAATTTCCGAATGATGTAAATTATACCATTGGAAGCAGTAACTGGACTAAAGATTGGAACTTTGTGCAGAATTATGATAATAGATATTATAAAACAGCTCCAGTTTGGAAAGTAAATTTCAACCTTACAAATGCACCAACTGGTAGCAACGCATCTTTGTATGTTGCTGTGGCAGCGGCAAATAGTGCAGGGTTTATTGTTTTCGTTAATGGCAATAGAATTACTAAAGCTACTACAGGTACCTACTTTCCTAATTATTCGGATGCTATGATTCGTAAAGGTATTCATGGCGCATTTGGAGATGTACGGCTAACATTTCCTGCCAAATATTTAAAAGCTGGAAATAATCAGATAACACTTTCCTTACGCATTACTGGTGGAGGCACTGATGGAGATATAATGTACGACTATTTGCGTTTGGAAGCATCAGGTACAAGTATAAGTAATCCACTTCCAATCAAGTTTCTACCGTTGTCTGTAAATAAAGAAAACACATTTGCGGTATTACATTGGGCAACTGTTGCAGAACAAAACAATGATCATTTTGAAGTGGAACGTTCTGCAAATGGGAGCGTTTTTTCAAACGTAAATAGTATTATGGCCAAAGGAAATAGTACAACACTGACTGAATATAGTTTCACAGATATTCAACCTTTAGTTGGTACTAGCTATTATCGTATTAAACAAGTTGATAAGGATGGAAAGTTTGCTTATGGCAATGTAGTCACCTTAAATACAACAAATAGCAATTCATTAAAATTATATCCTAATCCTGCTAAAGGAAATGTAACACTTAGCTTTTCTGCAAAACAAGCTGGGATTTTAATGGCAAACATAATTGATGCAAATGGTATTGTCGTTAAAGAGATTAAGATAAATGCAGTTGTTGGTCTGAACAATAATCAGATTGATGTTTGTGGTTTAAATTCAGGTAGCTATACAATAGTTTTACGGAACAAATTGCAAAGCATAACTAGTAAGTTTGTGAAATTGTAAGGAAGAATTTATTGTTGAAATAAAAAGGGATGCTTCATCATTAACGAAACATCCCTTTTTTATATATCCTAGTTCACCGTTACTTCCTTAAAATATTTTTTGAAAATAGCCTCTGTTTGATTAATTATTTCTCTTGAAGGTGAAGGCACAACTTTTAGTAGGTATTCCATCTTCAATGCTTCCCATTTGTGTACACCCAATAAATGATAGGGCTGTATTTCTATTTTTTCAATGGTTTTATAATGTTTAAAATGCTTGCCCAATTCGTGTAAGTATGCTTCTTGGTCACTCCAACCTGGCACCAAAACATACCTCAACCACATTGGCTTTCCGGTGCTTTCTCTGTATTCCGCAACTTTAAGTACACTGCTGTTAGATACACCCGTAAGTTTATGATGCCAATCATCGTTGATATGTTTTATATCCAATAGTAGCAAATCAGTCTCTTCTAACAATGCCTCCACTTCATGGTTTAATAGCCTTCCATTGGAGTCTAAAGCTGTATTTATGCCTTCCTCGTGTAGTCTCTTAAATAATGTTAATAGCTTGTTTCTTTGCAATGTTGGTTCTCCGCCGGAAATTGTTACTCCACCGTTTTCTCCGAAATAGGGTTTTTGATGGATTGCGAGTTGAACTATTTCCTCTATCGATTTGAATGTGCCACCATAAATATCCCATGTATCTGGATTAGCACAGTATAAACAACGAAATTGACAACCTTGTGCAAAAACAACCATCCTAATGCCAGGGCCATCGTGTGTGCCAAAAGTTTCTATTGAATGTATCCTCAAACAATCGGGGCGGTCTTCATGAGTTAAACTTATTTCTTGTGGCAAAAGCCATCCTTCAGGTATCTTCATATTTTAATAAACTATTTCATTCAAAAATAGGAAAAGAAAAGGGACTTGGAAAAGCCCCTTTTTAATATAACAACCTTATGACAAAACAGCTAACGTTATAAGCTTTCGTGAAAAGTTCGTGCAATAACTTCTAGTTGATGTGCTTTTGATAATCGAATGAAGTTTACAGCATATCCAGAAACCCTTATTGTAAGTTGAGGATACTTTTCTGGATTCTGATATGCATCCATCAGTGTTTCTCTGTTTAATACATTCACATTAAGATGCTGTGCATTCTTGAAGAAATATCCATCTAATAAAGCAACTAGATTTTCAACCTGAACCGAGTTGGTGTTTCCTAAAGATTTGGGAACTACAGAAAATGTATTTGAAATTCCATCTTGAGCATATCTATATTCCAACTTTGCAACACTATTCAATGAAGCTATAGCTCCATTGGTATCCCTTCCATGCATTGGGTTTGCTCCGGGGGCAAATGGTTCCCCTGCATTTCTTCCATCGGGTGTAGCACCTGTCATTTTTCCATACATTACATTTGATGTTATGGTTAACAAGGACATGGTAGGGACTGCATTTTTATAAGTTTTATGTGACTTTAATTCGTTAAAGAAGAACTCAGCAATTTCTTGTGAAATAATATCAACCTTGTCGTCGTCATTACCATACTTTGGAAAGTTTCCTTCTATTTCAAATGAAGTAGCTAATCCTAATTCATTTCTAATTGCTTTTACTTTTGCATATTTTATTGCAGAAAGTGAATCGGCAATGATTGATATACCTGCAGCACCATAAGCAATGTCAATACCGGGATCAGTATCAATAAAAGCCATCTGAGATTTTTCGTAGTAATACTTGTCGTGCATATAATGAATGATGTTCATTGCTTTGCTATACACTCTCGCTACTTCTTTCATCGTCAATTTGAAGTTTGCAAGCACTTCGTCATAATTTAGTATGTCATCTTTCAAAGCTGGTATTCCTTTCAAGACGGCTACTCCTTCCTTCTCTTCGCAACCAGCATTCAATGCTAGCAACAATGTTTTTGGAAGATTAGTTCTTGCTCCAAAGAACTGAATACGTTTACCTATTTCTTGATAGGAAACGCAACAAGCTATTCCATAATCATCGGAATGTCTGTTTGGGCGCATCAAGTCATCATTTTCATATTGGATGGAAGAAGTGTCTATTGAAACCTTTGCGCAAAACTCTTTAAACCCTTCAGGTAAGTGTTTACTCCATAATACAGTAAGGTTTGGTTCGGGTGAAGCACCAAGATTATACAATGTTTGCAAGAATCTGAAAGATGTCTTGGTTACTTTTGTTCTGCCATCATCAAATTGTCCGCCCAAAGCTTCGGTTACCCATGTAGGATCACCACCAAATATTTCATCATAAGCACCAGGGCGAAGATGGCGAACCATACGAAGTTTCATTACAAATTGATCAATCAGTTCTTGTGCTGCAATTTCGTCCAATCGACCTTCGGCTAAATCTCTTTCAATGTAAATATCAAGAAAAGAAGCCACATTTCCCAAGGACATAGCTGCACCATCTTGTTCTTTAACAGCCGCCAAGTAAGCCATATAAACCCATTGCACTGCTTCTTGTGCAGTCTCAGCAGGTCGATTAAGATCTAAACCATAAATGGCACCTAATTCAATAATGTCTCTCAAGGCGAGTATCTGGTCATTTACTTCCTCTCTTAACCTAATTTGATGCTCTGTCAATTCTCCATCAATAGCTTGTTTGTCTGCTTGTTTAGCAGCAATTAATTTGTCGCAGCCGTACAAAGCCAAACGGCGATAATCACCAATAATTCGTCCTCTTGCATAGTTGTCTGGCAATCCAGTTAGGATTCCTTTAGAGCGGAAAGCCATTATTTCAGAATCATAAGCAGAAAACACTGCACTATTGTGGTCTTTTACATAATCAAAAACACGTTTTACTTCATAAGCTACCGTTTCTCCCCTTTCTTTCGCTGCATTTTCTACTACCCTGATTCCACCAAATGGCTTAATAGCTCTTTTAAGTAATTGATCAGTTTGAAGCCCAACTATTTTTTCAAGATTCTTAGCAATGTAGCCAGCTTCATGACTAGTTATTGTTGAAATCTTTTGTGTATCTATTGCTAGGCATCCATTGTTTTCTCTTTCTTTTTTCATTGCAACTAAACAAATATCCCACAGTTGTTTAGTTGCTGGAGTTGCTGCTTCTAAAAATGAAGCATCTCCATGGTAAGGGGTAATATTTCTTTTTACAAAATCTTTTACTTCAATACACTTGTTCCATGAACCTTGTTCAAAGTCCATTAGAAGATTTTCTGTTACTTGTTTCATAATTGTATTTTTAAATGTTGTTATATTTTATATTTTATTTTCCATTAACGTCAATCATCTTGGTATTTTCTAGCCTCATATACCTGCTCATTAAACATAAACCAGTATGGTAAAGCTACTAGCACAACACCCCCTATAATGTTTCCGAGTGTTGCTGGCAATAGATTGACAATTAAAAATTGATAGAGGCTAATATGTGCGCCTAAAAACATTGCTGTAGGAAAAAAGAACATGTTTGCAACACTGTGTTCCATTCCAAATACTACAAAACACATTACGGGAAACCAAAGTGCAAGTATTTTGCCGCCAATTTCTTTTGCTGAATAGGAAATCCATACAGCCATACAAACTAGCCAGTTGGCTACAATGCCTTTAACGAATGTTATCCAAAAGCAGCTTTCTATTTTGTGTTCAGCAAGTTTTATGGTTGAATTCCGCCATGAATCAACAGACAAAATACCTGTTTGAAAGGCAATGAAATAGGCTACAAATAAAGCTCCGATGAAATTGCCAAGATATACAATACTCCAAACACGGAAAATACTTTTGATAGGTAATTGCCGATGGAGTACACCAAACGGAATAACTGCACAGTCGCTTGTGAATAATTCTGCCCCACCAATTACTACTAGTATCAACCCAACAGGGAAAAGAGAGCCGAAAAAAAATTTTGTGATGCCAGGGTTAGATGCGGCTATGCCTGGCATTCCGCCAACGACCACTAATGATAGTAATCCACCTAAAGCAATATACGAACCTCCTAAAAGAGAATATATTAGTAGTTTTATATTTGTAAAAGCATTTTTTTGTTGAGCACTTTTGCAAAACTGTATTGCAATTTCGGAGGGAGCTAGATAACTCATAAGCTATTTATCTTCTGTTGTTAGGCGAAACTATATTTGTGAGCCTTGGGAAAATATGATTTTTATCATTGGTCAAACTGATTAAAATATAATGGCTATTATCAGAACTTTTGACTTCAAGAGCTATAGATTATTTTATCAAAAAAGAGTGGATAGTTTTTGTGAGACGCAATTATGGACGACTATTTTCCAGTCGTCAAGCAATTTTATTTCATTTTAGCTTTTATTGGTTATATGGTTTAGTACAAGACGTCGCTAAGGACTTGCTTGTTTATACTTATATGTAAGATAACCTACTATCATTTCATCAATCTACACACGTTACGCATAAAGAACTGCTAAATGAATGATTTTTTACTTTTGCGATTTGTAAAACTTCGTTGATATTTATATATACTATTTGATTCGTAGCCTTTTTCAGACTACAGCAATAAGGTTTCACCTGAATAAATCAACACAATCTACAAAAAGTGATTGGGAGTGGAGGAGTATTGCAAGACGATAAAAAGCAATTTTAGCTTTGCAAATTCACTACGAAAAACTTTCAAGATTCAATCAAACCATTTTATGCTGACTATCATTACCTATATAAAGCAGGAACGGGTTCGATAATGAACTGGGAAGAACCATTTTGCTAGGAAGGCAATTTACTTGCGGAAGATAGAAATGTGCCTTATAAAAGTTTGGAAAAGATTTATTCGGTAAAGAATGTGGCTTAACATATAGTTGCTGAAGAACTAGGAAAAAATGTGAACTAACAGTTGCATTAACATGTCGTTGTGCTTAAGGTGAGTAATGAAGTCAATTTTTAATCAATAATCAGGCAGCTTATAATACAATTTAAATATCTATCACTTTGTGATAATTTTTTTTCGATAACGTTTTCTTTGGCACAAGATTAGAAATGAAAGTTGGTAGAAAAACACCATCTATTACTTACTGATGGAAGTTGAGAGGATAAAATGAAGGGCGTATTAAATGACATTAAAAATTAGGATTATGAGACAGTTACATATCATGCTTATAGAAGGTAATCCAGGTGATGTAATCATTACCAGTGAAGCACTCAATGAAACAAAGGCAACAAGAAAAATTAGCATCGCAACAAATGGTGATGAAGCTATGCACTATTTTGAAGAACTAATTTTTAATAAAAATGCCGATTATCCTGATATAATTTTCATGGATACTTATTTGCAAAACACCGATAGCTATCATTTACTAAATTACATTAAATCAACTAATTCTTTAAGGCACATACCAGTAATTATTTCTACTGATTCTGCTTATGAACAAGACATAAATTATGCTTATCAAAACTTGGCTACAGCTTTTGTAAGTAAGTCTTCGCAGGTAGATGTTTACTTCAATCATATTTCAAAAACCATTGAATACTGGACAACGGTTGCTTCTCTACCAACGCTTAATACACATTTGTCTACATAAAACAGTTAACAAGAATACTGATGATAGTGAGCCATTCTTCACTTATCGTTAACTACTAAATGATTTTTTTTAAAAACAACTCCAATCCATTTCTACTTTCTTCCGTAAGGTGGTAGTTGATGTTTTGATTGTAGTAGGTGTTCAGATTATAGCTAGAATAATCTCCCTGTTCCTCAATGACTTCTTCTATGTGCGCTAGGCCAGAAAGGTTTGCTTCATTAAATTCTGCAATAAAATCTGATGGCAATTGCTTATTAGCCACCCATGCTGCAAAAACAAAAGGAAGCCCCGTATGCAGTTGCCAGGCAGTTGCCAGATCGTAAATATAGGTGGAAGAAGCCCTTTGTGCCAATGCTCTATCCCCAATAACTACACCCGCAGTAGTGCCTTTGATGAGTTGCTGATAATTTGGTTTTGCATCTTCAAACGCCACTTCTTTTTGCCAATATTCCTTCAATAATAGTTTAAAAAGTGCTACAGATGTGCGGCTCTGATAGTCTAGTAATACCTTCTCTACCTGTTCAATGGGTACTTCACTAAACAAACACACGGAAGCCACTTCTCCTACAGCACTAATGCAAACATCTGTAATGATATGTGCATTAGTAAGCTTTGGGATAATTGCAACTGGCACTAAACCTACATCTATCTTGTCCTCCAATAACATGTTGGCAATTGCCGCAGGATATTGTTCAATCAACTCAATCATATCTATTAAGCCACTCCTTTTAATGCCATACAACAGTGGTTTAGTATTTAAATAACTCACTGCCCCTACCTTTATTTTCTTCAAAAGTCTTTATTTTTCGTGCCAAAGAAAAGATTTTTATTGTGGTTAAAAATCAGTAATAGTACATTCGCAACCTTTCAAAGCATTATTCTTCGTAATTCATAATTTTTAATTCAGCATGGAACTGAACAATTTAACAGCTATTTCGCCTGTAGACGGTCGTTATCGTAAGCAAGTAGACTTTTTGGGTAATTATTTCTCTGAGTTTGCGCTCATCAAATACCGCGTTTTTGTAGAGATAGAATATTTTTTGTTTTTAGCTGATAAAAAATTATTTAAGCTTTCTCCTAAAGCAAAACAAAAACTAAAAGCTATTACGGATAATTTTAGTTTAGAAGATGCTCAGTCTATAAAAGATATTGAAGCCGTCACTAATCATGACGTGAAAGCTGTGGAATATTTTATCAAAAAGCATTTTGAAGCCATTGGCATAGAGCCTTTGAAAGAGTGGGTTCACTTCGGTTTAACTTCACAAGATATCAACAATACCGCCATCCCCCTTAGTTGGAAAAACTGTATGGAGTTGGATTATCTGCCAGCCATAGCAAACCTGCAAGCTGTGCTGCAACAATTGGCTACCAACTGGAAAACCATTTCTATGCTTGCTCGCACTCATGGTCAGCCAGCATCACCCACCGTTTTAGGAAAAGAGATTATGGTATTTGTAGAGCGTTTGGCTAATCAGGTACAGCTGTTTTCTTACATTCCTTATGCGGCAAAGTTTGGTGGAGCCACAGGTAACTTCAATGCACATCATATTGCTTTTCCAGAAAAAGATTGGGTGAAACTAGGAAATGATTTTGTTGATAATCGCCTCGGATTACAACGAATGCAGTTCACTACACAGATTGAACATTACGATAATTTGGCTGCCCATTGTGATGCCATCAAGCGCATAAACAATATTTTGATAGATTTGTGTAGAGACATCTGGACATATATCAGTATGGATTATTTTAAGCAGAAAACGAAAGAAGGTGAGGTAGGGTCGTCTGCCATGCCACATAAGGTTAATCCGATTGACTTTGAAAATGCAGAAGGTAATTTAGGGGTAGCCAATGCCTTATTAGAACATTTTGCGGCTAAGTTGCCCATAAGTCGTTTGCAGCGCGATTTAACAGACAGTACTGTTTTGCGCAATATAGGTGTGCCAATTGCGCATACACTATTAGCTGTTAAAAGCTTGCACAAAGGGCTTGGCAAATTGTTACTCAATGAAAACAAGATTAGTGATGAACTAGAAAACAATTGGGCAGTAGTTGCCGAGGCTATACAAACCGTTTTGAGAAGGGAAAACTACCCCAATCCATACGAAGCTTTGAAGGGATTAACTCGTGGAAATCATTCCATAAATAAAGAGTCGATACACAGTTTTATAGAAAGTCTAGCTGTTAATAACGAATTGAAAGAGGAGCTAAAAGCCATTACACCTGCTAACTATGTAGGCATTATGGCAGCATATTAATATTAAATAATTGATAACTAAGAATCCCTTGCAGTGGTAAGTTGCAAGGGATTCTTGTTTAAAAGTAAAATCATCCTAAGCACAATTCAGTTAAGCAAATAGATTTAAAAAAGAATAAACTAAGATGTCATTTTTCTATGTCAGATTGTGTTTTTACGTGACAAGTGATTAATTTAAAACGTTGTACTTTAAGAACGAAAATGTGGGCGTATAAAAGGGGGGGATTTCACTCTTCCCACTTATCAGCCACTCAAATTGTATTGATTGTATGTTTTATAGGCATTCTGCTCCAAATTGTTCAATCAAATCGTCACGGCATTGCCGTTTATGAGTCAAAAAGGGCAATGAATGCCTCATAAACGGCAATGAAAGACTCATAAACGGCAACCGGATGGGGTGTTCTTTGCCGTTTATGGGCTAAAGTTGGCAAACATTATTGAATCGTTTGCTCCTATTATCTCATAAGGAGCAAACAATCAGCCATAAACGGCAACCGTTTTTAAAAGGCATTCCCTGTAATTGCTGCGCATCTTTTTGATATTGCAATATATTTATATTTGATTTAACTGGATTTTACGTTACAGGTTCATCTTTTATTGAAAACAATCATTTTTTGATGGTTAATGTTCTTATTGGGCATACCTCTCC
>CANFLL010000049.1 GCA_947447825.1 Chitinophagaceae bacterium
AGTTTAGAGTCGAAAGTCGAAACTTTGGCAACATTGCTGTAGCTAACTGTTCCTACTTGACTGATTGCTTTAATGCGATAGTAAGTGGTAGCAGTTACGCTGTTATCAGTTGCCGAATAAGCAGCAGAGGCTGTGTTTTTAGCAATAGCTTGACCAATCTTAGTAAAGCTCTTAGCATCAGTAGATTTCTCTACTTCAAATGTAGAAACCCCTTTTTCTCCAACTGTATTCCAGCTAATAGTAGCAATCTTATTGCTCAAGGTTGCACTAGCTAGGATGCTATTAACAGCCAAAGTGGTTGGTTTGAAACCAAGACTAAATCTGCTAGCATAAGATGCAGCATTTGTAGTATCAACTGTAAAGGTGATGGTATCGATACCTGTTGAAAGTGCTGTAACTGTACCCTTGTAATTATCTTTCAATATAGGTAAGAAAGCAGAAGCATCATAAGCACTTGCATCAATCACTAATTGATAGTTCTTACCGCTTGGTTTGCTTAATGCAATTGGTAATACATCAGTAGCAGTTGCAGGTAATCTGCCATCAATGCTTAGGTTTTTACCCTTATCTAAAATTGATATGTTATCGGTTGATGAACCAAACTTAACCGCATCCTGAGGGCCGTAGGTATCATTAGTAAATCCAGATGCAAATGCTATTGCAGCAGCATCTCTACGGGCATATACGGTAGCACTATCTTCTTTTAATAAGCTTACATATATTTTGCTTAATGATTTGTTTGCACCAAAAATGCTTTTCAAGTTTGCGGTTGATGCTGCTTTTGTTGCTTCAGTAAATTTCACTGATGGCGTACCAGAAGAAGCTGTTTGCACAAAGAATGCTTGACCAGGCTGTATGTAATCAGTGCCATTTGGAACTGTTCCTGTGTTGGTATAACTACCAGATTGTCCATAAACTGTTGCAGAACCTGTAAGTGCATTGAAAGCAATGTATTTTCCAGTTGCAGCAGATGTAGGATCTAGATACCAGAAGCTACCATTAATGTTACTGCTAGTAGCTCCACCAGAAGCAGCATAAACTGATGACCAAGACACTGGAGAAACATAAGGATTAGCCACAATGCTGAAACCATTAGCAGCACTATTCAATCCATTGCCAGAAAGTGAAGTAGCTGAGGTAGCACCATTAACTGTTGCTGTAACACCACTAGTTCCATAAGTTACCTCTCCATAAACCAAATTACCAGTAGTACGGAGCTTAGTTGAGTTATACATCAATAAACCATAGTTGTAGATATTAGAGATGGGTGTTTTAGCAAGGTTGAAGTTTCTGTCGCCTCTCACCAAAACTCTGTATCCACTAAAGGCATCAAGATAAGTAGTCGTAGTATTGCTAATTGCACTGAAACCAGTACCATTGGTATAAGTATAAGCAGAGCTAGCACCATTGATACTGTAATCTAAACCGTTAGTAGCATTTGCAGCAGGCTGAGCAGCAGCAGCATTTGCTCCATAATATCCATCATCTGCATGAGTGGCATCAGGGCCAGTAATAAAGATACCAGAACCACTAGTCATTGACCCATTTTCTTGCCAGTTTTTGTACATACTTCTAGTTGAAGAAGAGGATGAATTATATACCTCAGGTGCAATGTCACGGTAAGCACGGTAACCAGCAGGGATATAGCGTTCAACAATTGTTTTTCCTGTTATGGCGCATGAAGGGCATACATTAGCAACCATTGCAGTGTTTGAAATTGAAGTAGATTTAAGTGTCAGAACATTGCCAGTTGCTAAAGTACCTGCATTTACAGTTAGTTTGCCTGTTATATCTAAGGCTTGTGAAAGTGTTAAAACTGCACTAGCAGCAGTAACATTTACCGTAACATTGGCAGCAGTAGATGGAAATCCTACTCCAGTAGAAACACTTGTTGCACTTGTATTTTGGAAAACATAAGTTACATTGTTAGGGTCATAGTATCTAGTAGCTCCTGTGGTGCGAATACATCCATTGGATGTTGCTCCAATTCCATTTGATGAGCCAATATACAATGTAGCACCGCTATTTACAAACAAATTAGCTGCCCCATCAAAATATATGGTATTTGCACCAGGGAAGTTTACAGAACCATTAATAATGATAGAGGAAGCTACAGTTATCTTAGTAGTGTAAGTTGCATTACTAGTAAAAGTTAATGTTCCACCACTACTTACGGTTAATGTTCCAGAAACAGTTGCAACAGGAATAGAAGAACTCGTTGCATTTGCTGTTGTGGCACCAGTTGCAGACGTATTACTGATGATGAGGTTGCCATAGGTGATGTTTGTTATTGTTTGTGCCACACTTGCACCATACTCTATAGTGCTACCAGAATTGATTGTTCCAAAGGTTGGTAAGGTGGCATCTTGTAACAATAAAGTGTTTGTTCCAGAAGCGGCTGCTGCTATATCAATTGTAGCAACAATTGATTTGCCACTTGCAATAGTTAGTGTTTTACCAGTAATAGAACTATTACCTACTATTACCTTTGATCCACTTCCGCTCACTGTCCAAGTACCAGAATTAGAAGAAGTTGAAGCATTACTTCTTATCTCAAACGTAGTGCTACTTTGTGTAAATACACTTGAAGAAGACGCTGCAACAGCGGATGCTGAAGATGAGCCATTACTAGCATACCAATTAGAATAGTTATCCAACGCCCCAGTTCCACCATAATAATAATAGGTAGCAGCAGCAGTTGTTATTACCAATGTTTTGCTGGCACTTGCTGTTGAATTTGTGGCTGTAATGGTAACATTGCTAGTGCCAGAAGCGGTAGGAGTACCTGATATTTTACCGGTAGAAGTGTTTATTGTTAATCCATCTGGCAAACCACTTGCTGCGTAACTAGTAGGTGAATTTGTAGCGGTTATTTGATAGGTCAACGGTTGACCAACAGTGGCAGAGGCAGTGAGCGTGCTTGTGATGGCAGGAGTAGTTGATGGATTTACGGTGTAAACCAAAATGGCAGTTCCAGTGCTTGAACCATTATTTGCCGCTATGTTAATAGGATAAGTTCCCTGAGAGCTACTTGCACTAACAGTGAAAATACCTGTGTTAGAATCAAACGTCATAAACGAAGGATACCCAGAAGCACTGTAAGACACTATGGGGCCATTGCTAGCAGTAATAGTATAAGAATCGGCAATGCCAACGCTTGCATTATCCGTAAGTGCACTTGTAATTACTGGAGTTGGTAATGCTGTTGCAGTTCCAGCAAATACCACTGTTCCTAATACTGCTGTAGTGCTTGCTCTTGTTACGGTTGCTTTACTCCAAATGATTACTCTTACATAAAGTGTGTTTCCGTTTGCAATAGCTATTGGTGATGATGGAACAAATGTGGTAGTAACTGTTGATCCTGGTGTATTTACCTGAACATCATAGGTGTTTGTTATCAAACTTCCTGCGGATGAAATAGTACTCAAAGCACTGCTTGACACTCTTGTCCAAGTAGTATTATCTGTGGAATAAGCCAAAGAATAGTTGATAGAGTTAAATGCACTAGAAGATTTGATTGGAACAGTAATCTGACTGATTGAAAGATTGTACCCAGCAGCAGGTGCAACAGTAAAGTCAATATGTCTAGTTGTTACGGTTGTTGCAGCACTACTTGGGGTATTGGCAACACCCGTATAAGCAGTACTAGTAGTAGAACTAACCCCATCCGAAGTCCAGTTGCCAGCACCATCAGGGCTAACTATTAAACCATTACTATATGATGGTGAAGTGTAGCCTGTGAATGTAGGTGTGGTGGCAACTATGCCTGTTGTGTTAGTAGGTGTTCCAGTAGAAGTAAATGAATAAGTAGAAATAGCATTTACCACGGTGGCACTTCCACTTAAAGCACTTGCTACTAAATAATTGTATGTTGCTGCATGACTACCATCCCATGTGTATGGAACTAAAGTATAGTAGTATTTAGTATTAAGCGTTAACGCTGTATTGTTTGAGTAAGAAGTAGTAGCCCCACTTGTAATGTCAGTAACAAGAGAAACTCCAGTTCCTAATGTTTGAGAGGATGGTGCTATACCGTTTGTATAGCCAGAAACTATTGGATTTGAAGAAGTACTTCTTACCAATAGATAACCGCTAGCGCCAGTAGTTCCAACCCAATTTAGGTTAATGCTTGATGAACTTGCAGGCACCACATCAAAAGTATAAGGCTGTGCAGTTGGGGCTGTAGTATAGGTATATGCTGTGAAAGCAGGATTGGTGCCATCCGTTTTATAATTGATAGCTGTTCCTGCATTTGTGTATGGATAGATAGCTATGTTATAATTTGTTTGTGCAGACAAACCTGTAATGGTGGTTGTTTGCGCACCATAAGCAACATTTTTATAGATCACACCAGAAACAGTACCGTCAGACAAAGCCACTCCATCAGTAGGATCTGTTATTGCAGAGGTACTTAAAATCACTAGATAATTCTCAGGTAATTGTGCTCCTGTGGCATCCGTCCAATTTAATGTTATGCTAGTACTTGTTTTTGTACCAGTAGCAAACGCTGTCGGATAATTTGTTGGCTGAGGGCTTGCTGCTGCTGTAGTAGTTACATTTACAGTTGCAGGTGAAGTGGTATAGTATTGATAGCCTGAACCGTCTGTGTTAAACTCATAAACATACACATCATAGGTTGTTGTAGCAGATACGCCTGAAACAGAACAAGAAGATGCTGAACCATTGTATAATACTTTACCAGTACCCAATGTGCTACCTGTACTATAGATTCCTGTTGCATTATAAGAAATGTTGCTTGGTGCAACAGGCGAAGCACCTGTAGGATAAACCACCACCAAAGTGTTACTTGCATCACTGGCTTTTGTCCAGCTCAAACCAAATGATTGATCTGCAATTCCATTGGAGCTTATACCTGTTACCTGTGCAGTTGGTGCTACAACAGAAGTACTTCCTGAAATATACATTGGTTGAAAATCCATTGTAGTATTACTAGAAGAACTAGTGGTTCCTCTCCACAGAATAGCACGTAGCGTTAATGTTTTTCCAGCAGAAACAGTAATGGGGGTACTATTATAGGAAGTAGTGATGACAGAATTAGCCGTGCTGATTTTAACATCTGAACCCGAAATAGTAGAACCAGTTGCAGTAATGGTACTCAAAGTTGTGTTGGAGAACTTAGTAAAGTTTGTGCCATCAGTTGAATACGCTAAACTATAAACATGAGATGCCGAACTAGAATTATTCGATTTAATTGGCACCACAATATTGGTTACACTGAGTGTACTACCACTTTGAGGTGAAATTGTAAAGTCAATATACCTAGTATCTGTTACAGTGCCAGATACGCCAGTAAAAGTTGCATTTGTTGTTGTACTTGAACCATCTGCATTCCAGCTACCTGCAGATGAACCATAACTAGTTTGCAAGAAGTTAGCATCAGAATAAGCTTGATAACCATAATTGGTAAACGCAGGGGCGGTTGCATTGACATTACCAACAGTTAGAGGGGTACCTTGGTTTGTCGCATTCATATCCCATATTGCTACAGCCGATTTAAGTGTTACTGAAGCTGATAGAGGTGAAGTAGCTAAGTAACTATAAGTTGTACTATTAACTCCATCCCAGGTGTAAGGAACAATAATTACGTTATAAGTTGATCCTGCAGTTAAACTATTAGCAGTTACACCTGTAGCAGTAGGAACTGCTGGCAAAGTAGCTTCAGTAACTGCAATTTGAGTTCCATTAGAAATTACAGATGCAGGGGCTAATCCATTTGGAGAGGCGATAACTGCTGGAGTGCCAGTTGAATATAAAACTAAGTAGCCAGACTTAACTGCATTGGTTGCAGGAAAGTTTGATGCATTACCAAACTCCAATGCAAAAGAGGTGGTACTCTTTTCAATTACATAAAAATTAGCTCCTCTGCTTGTTGGTGCGCTAGAAGTTGTATAGGCACTAACAGTGCTACTGTAAGCACTGGAACCACCTGCATTAACAGCTTTAACCCTGAAATAATATAGCGTTTGTGGGGTAAGCGAAGTAACAGACGAAGTTAAAGTGCTAGAAGCTATTGATGTATTTGATACTACACCCGTGGCAAACGTGTTATCTGTTGAAGCTTCTACTGTGTAAGTAAATGCTTCTGAGCCTTGCGATGTTGGTGCTGTCCAGTTTGCAGAAAGAGAGGTAGAAGCAAAAGTGCTTACTGCTGCAATGGTTGGTGCTTTGGGAAGTGTTGTAGCATTTGCCAAAATGCCAGAAGAATAAGTAGAACCAGAAACTGACCAAGCTTTAAAGTAATAAATGGTATTTGGAGTAGTAGAAGTAGAAAAGGTTGCAGAACCAGCTGTGCCATTATACACTACTGTGCCACCCCCAGATATTGAGTTGCCTACAGAATATGTACCCGTAGGAGTGCCGAAAATATTTGAGGTATTTACCGCTATCATCACATTATCTGGGGTAGCGTTTGCAGTGGAACTTAAAGAGATACTACTTGTAGATGCCGCACTTGCCGTGAAAGCAGAAGGGTCATTAATAGATGCCGCAGTGGTGGATTGATTCATAACTAATGGACTAGTCGTGTAATATGTACTTGTTCCATTAAAAGAATAAACATATACATCATAAGAAGTATTTGCGGCAAGCCCAGTAACAGATACTGTATTGCTTGTGCCGATGGAAACCACATAACCAGTATTTAAACCAGTGCCAATAGCAGATCCACTTCCATAAACAGTATTAGCTGTGTAAGTTCCACTTGGGGTGGTAGGGGTAGCATTATGAGGATAAACCACTGCTAAAGAGTTAGTGCCTGTACCTGTTCCATTTGTCCAGTTTGCTGTTAACCCTACAGAACCCACATTGGTGAAAGCAGCTGAGGTTGGTTGTGCAGTAGGCGTTAGATAACTAGTGGTTCCATTGATAACCACGTTACTTATATCCATACTTGTAGAAGTGGAGGCACCTGCTGATTTTCTCCACATTATGGCTCTGAAGGTTAATGTAGAACCGGCAGGTACTGAAATAGTTTGAGACGCTACAGATGTTGTAAGGGTGGCATTAGGTGTGCTAATAGTAATATCGTTTGTATTAGATACTGTTGCACCTGTAGAAGTTGTGGAAGCAGCAGTGGAAATTTTTGTAAAATTGGTTCCATCAGTAGAATATCCTAAACAATACGTCATTGATACCGACGAACTATTATTAGACTTGATACTCATAGATAAGCCTGTTACTGTAAGGTTGAATCCTGTTGCAGGGGCAATCTTAAAATCAATACTTCTAGTGTCAGTGGTAGTTGTGTTAGAAGCCGGGGCAGCTGCAATACCAGTAAAAGTTGAGTTCACGGTAGCAGTTGTTCCATCACCATTCCACCAGTTAGTGGCATTTGCTTTTTGCATTTTCAATGCCGCCCCACTAACATAAGCCTGATTATACATACTTGTAATAGTTGGCGCAGTAGTGGTGGTGGAGTTCAAGGTAGTGCCGCCAACCAATGTGGGCGAAGTGGAAGTTTGAGTACTTCCTAACCAAGTGGCAGACACCGTAGTTGTTTGCGCCATTAGATTAGCATTGAATAAAGAAAAAACTAACAACACAAATAAGCATTTGCTTAGGGGGTTATTAAGTTTAGTTTTTTCAGCTAGTCTTGAATTGTGATAGCTAAAATTTAATTTAGGGCATACAATGCCCTTTACCGTTAGAGTAAGACTCTTTTTCATACGTGCAATCTTTAGATGTTAGTGTATTATTTTTTAATGACAATGAATAGTCTATTTACCATTAGTGATGTAACATTTTTTTAATATAAAATTTGTAACTATTCATGGTTTGTTTACCCACAAGGGTCACTAAGGCTTTCACCAAGAACACAAGGATTGTGTTGAATTACTTCTACAGAACTACTATCGGTTGACTCTTAACCTTAGTGTTCTTAGTTTTTTCCTTGTGAACTTTATGGTAAACAACCCCCTGAAGAGTTACTAAAATTTTAAATGCTAATAATCGGCTAATAATCTATTTCAATATACTTTCAACTTCTTAATTCGCAATGGTAATATGAATGTTTAAAACGATGGTTTACTGAATTTTTCGGAATTTTTTTAAAGAAGCGAAGCTGTTTCGGAAATCGTTAAGCTATTTCCGAAATGCATTTTCCTTTGGCTATCTCTCTACATCATTGTTTTATGAATAGCTGTTTGAAAGGCAAAATGTGTTGCTTTTTATTTCTCAGTTAAAGCTAAAAAAATAGAAATGATGTTATTTCACTTAATACTAATCTCTTTAAAACAATCATTTGAGGATGTAAATTCAATCATTAATGTTCTTGGCTAGATATCAACCGATGTAAATTCAATCATTAATGATCTAGGCCAGATATCAACCGATGTAAATTCAATCATTAATGTTCTTGGCTAGATATCAACCGATGTAAATTCAAACATTAATGATCTAGGCCAGATATCAAGTCGATGTAAATTCAATCATTAATGTTCTTGGCTAGATACCAACCGATGTAAATTCAATCATTAATGATCTAGGCTAGATATCAAGTCGATGTAAATTGAATCATTAATGATGTTGGCTAGATACTAGATTTATCAAAATTCAATTCTGAATAATTCATTTTAGATAAAAAGTAGAATTTAGTTTATCCGCCATATTCATTTTAAGAAGTAAAGATTGTTTCCAATCCAAATGCAACGGAGTTTGGTAGTATATGAAACACTTTTATTCATCCGATACACTTTGCGGAATTAGATTCTAATAAAAACCATTATTTTTATCCGCTTGACAAACTTTATTTAATAAATTAGGTTACGCTGCCATTAGTTTTAACCCCCATTTGCCATATACATCAACATGATACAAATTAAAAAAGGTAGAGAAGAAATAATGTACCTTTTAGCAAGGTCTATAGAAAAATATAAATCGGAAACAGGGAGGATTATCATTCAAAATACAAATAGGAAAAACTATGAAGAGCTCGCTGTTGCTTTAAGTGAGATAAGTAATAGACTGCCAGAAACTTCTAGCACACTAAACCATGAAGTTTATCCTCCAGATAAAAGCCAGACAGATTCAAAATACCCGTTTAGAAAATATGATATTACTGGTGGGCAAATTAAAGATGCTATTTCGGGCATCGTTTCTAATCCTAGGCACTTTTTAGTGGATGCTTGCTACATTTATCTTTATGGCGTTGGAAGAAATGGGTTTGAGCAAAATCCTGTGGATAAGAATCTGATAGTTGATGCTGAAAAAGAGCCTGAAGCAAAAGAAAGTAAACCCGCTGAGGAAGTTGTTTTGCTAGAAACTGATAAGGCTGAAAAATTGAAAAGAACTTTCCCCTACAAGCTTTCTACAGTAATACTTTCTGTGGTTTTGGTTTTTATTTCAGTCATATTTTATTACAAATACATGAAATGGGAAACTATTAAAACGGATATGAATTTGATGTCCTATAAACCATCAAAAGCAGAAATAGACAGTTTAGAGGGGGTTTGGTTGTGCTACACTGGCTCTCCACAAGCCCGTATTTCGGATGAAAACAGGTTTCATAAAGTTGTGCCTAATATTATTGAAATAAAATACGTAGATGGATATTTTAAGCTAATTAGATATGGTGCAAGTTTTAATCATATAGGCTATGCCCAATTTGAAGCACCCAATATTGTTTCTATCTATTCTAGGGTTAAAATTAAAAATGATAGTACCGAGTCTCCAAGGCATTCATTGCTGTTGCTAAACTCGGCTAAGAAATATTTATCAGTAATTTCTTCTTCTTGGAATTTTGACATTGGCGAAAAAAACAAAATTATTGGTATAAGAGAAGTGCTAATAAAACAAGGTAAGGGTGGGGCAATAGAAGAAGTGATGAATGAAATTGAAAATTCAAGCTGTCAATGCAAGGTAATTCGTTGGCACCAAGATGACAATCAAGTAAAGACCTATCATTTAAAAAATTTGTTATTGGATTCTTTAACAATGCCCGAAATTAAACCGTTGATTGATGAACATAGTATTTTATTAAAAGACCAAGAGGATAGCATTATGCTTTGGCACGATAAAAACAAGTAATTATTGTTAGGAAGTTGAAAGTTGAAAGTGAAAAGTCAAAAGTGAAAAGTCGAAAGTCGAAAGTCGAAAGTAAAGAGTAAAAAGTAAAGAGTAGAAAGTTGAAAGTCAAAAGTGAAAATTACGCTTTGGACTCTATTGATTTTTTCTCTTAGCTTATCTTTATTGGATACATAATTAATTAAAAACTACAAAGTCGGGTCTTTTAATGTATTGACTATTAAAAACATAACGAAGGTTCGAGGATAAGTTAATGTTAAACGGACTCATCATGCCAATTGTTCTTGGAAAATAGAATGCTCTTAATTCAATAGTTCCGAAAATTAAGTTCTCATTTCTTGTTCTCAATCCCAATCCGATACTTGCATATCCGTCAATATTGGAACTACTGTTGTAGGTTCTATCCGTTTTTAGTGTGCTAAAATTGGTAAAAGCAAAAGGCGCAAAACTAAAACCTGCTAATCTCCATTTACTGTAGAACACCGATTCTGCATTTAGTGTTGCACGTGTGGTGGATAGGGTAGAGGAGTCGCCACCAAATTGTGGAATGCCATATTCGCTATTCAATAATAATGGAGCATCTAAAAGACGGTGAAATTGATGTGCTCCACTTATACTAAAGAAGCCTCTATTAAACCAAGAAGCGCCAATTTTTTTTAGCCGAGTAAATGTTTCTACATTGAACAATACACTAAGGTCTTCAAACTTTTTATGCCTGAAATAACTACCTACTTTTAATTCATAGTTAAAGTAGTTTTTCTTTTTTGTAAAGTAGTTTCTTTCAAAATTAATACCTAGGTAGGGTCTTTCTATTCCAATTTTATATGTCCATCCGCCAATAAACGAAAAGTTATACCCTTCCGGAACATCCTCATTTCGTCCAAAACCATAAATATGATTAGTGTGATAATATTCTTGTTTAAAAAAGGTATAAGCCCCAATAACACATTTCAGGTTGGCATACATAGGGTTATAAGCAATAATATATTTATTGGGTATAGTTTTAAATTGGCGATCACTTATTCTTAAGGCTAAGAATTGTTTTGCTTTTCGTTCAATAGGGTCATCATAAAATTTTCTACAAGTAATGTTGTAACCCGCCCATACATCATAATCATTAAAATGATACTTATTGTTTAGTCCGAATAAGGAGTCCATTCCATATTTGTTGCTGTTTCTGTGGTTAGCAATCTCCGCCTCTCCCGTCCATAAATGATAGGGACTCACTAATGGCAAACTAATTCTAGCAAAAGTGTATTTTTCATCTCTATTGCCATTACTGTAAGCATTGGCTATGTTTTGATAACCTAAAGTAATGTTAGCAAAGGAACTCAAAAAGTTTCTACGGGTATACTCTGCCCCGAAACCATAATTGGGGCTACGGTTTAAATCGTAGAGGTTTTTAATGGCAAACTCTTGCCCTGTTCCCATAATGTTATTGTCTCTCAATTCTCCATAAACCGTTTTGCCATTAACATCAGCTGCACCACTAACAGAAAATATGTCTTTAAAAAAGATGTCAACATCAACCTCATTTGTGTTTTCGGCACTCTCTTTCACGTCAATCCGTGCATCTTGCAAGTAGGAAAGACTGCGCAGGTATCTATCATTTTCTGCAATAAGGCTAGGATTGAGTACATCTCCTACTCTGAAAAATAAGTTAGCACTGATTAGTTTTTCTCTTGTTGGTTTATGAAGGTTATTGGCAAGGTTTATTAAAAAGTTTCTCATTACTTGGCTTGTATCATTTACCGATACACCAAATTTTACTTGATTGATGGTGATAGTACTTATTCTCTTCCCTTTAAAGTTTTTAAAAGGTGTGATGTTTTTGGTTGCTTCCAGATTATCTTGGTCTACAGAAGTGTTGGTAGAAACACTTTTTCCTAGTTTTCCTAATAATCCAGCTTTCTTGGCAAGAAAGAAAGTGTCTTGTTGTGTAGTGTCTGCTATTGGCGTATTTTGAGCTATCAATAAACTATTAAATAAAAAGCATAGGGAGATACTTTCAATAAAAATGAAGAAGTAAATCCTTATGCTTTTCATATTGCCGATTAAATTGTTTGTTTCTGCTCAGTTGGTATTTTAACCACAATGGACAATAAGGTTTTCACAAAGAACCCAATTATTGTAGGATGTTATTTAATCAGAATGTAACTATTCAGGGATTATTTACCACGAAGTACACAAGGAAAAAACTAAGTACACAAGGTTTAGAGTCCCTATATGGTAGTCCTGAAGAAATAATACAATACAATCCTTGTGTTCTTGGTGAAAGTATTAGTGACCCTTGTGGTTAAATTTCCCTAGAATAGTTACATCAGAATTAATAGTATTGATACTACATCTTAGTGTTTTTCTTTGTGATTTAGTGATTAAACCCCTGAGTAGAAAACTGTTGTTTACAACTCAATTACTCCCTTAAACACAAAAGTAGCTGGACCGCAAAGCCAGATGTTTTCAAAATGATTATCAGACACTTTATCAAATTCCACTGCTAAGTTGCCCCCAAGGGTAGAAACTTCAATTCTATTAAATCCAATGCCTTCTCTTGCAAAAACTAAAGCAGATGCTGTAACGCCAGTGCCACAACTAAGGGTTTCATTTTCCACACCTCTTTCATAGGTTCTAACACTAATATGTCCTTCTTCACCACTTTCAGCAAAGTTCACATTGATGCCTTCTTTCTTAAAGTCGTCACTGTATCTAATGGCTTTTCCTTCTTCAAAAACATTCATTGCATCCAAATCGGTAGTCGGTTTCACATAATGAGGACTTCCCGTATTCAGCACAAAAGAACCACAATGGTTTTCAATAGAGGTAACATCCTTCATTTTCAAATTAACCCAATCTTCTGAAAAATAGGCATCATGTTCACCGTCTATTGCAATGAATTTGTATTTGTCCTTCACAATTCCCCTGTCAAAAGCAAACTGGGTAAGGCATCTACCACCGTTGCCACACATTGTGCTTTCATTGCCATCGGCATTGTAGTACTTCATTTCAAAGTCGTAGCCTTCTTTCACGTTCAGTAGCATCAACCCATCAGCACCAATGCCAAATTTTCTATCACACAGAAAGTTTATCTGTTCTACGGTTAGGTTTATTGTCCCTTCACGATTATCTATAATCACAAAATCGTTACCTGTTCCTTGATATTTAAAAAAGTTAAGTTCCATAGTTTTAAGTTGAAAGTCAAGAGTTTTAAGTCAAAAGTCAAGAGTTGAAAGTCAAAAGTCAAGAGTTGAAAGTCAAAAGTCAAGAGTTGAAAGTCATAAGTCATAAGTTGAAAATTGACTACATTGAATCATATTGGTATAGTGAAATTCTTAATACAAAGGAAGGTTTCGCTTAAAGCGAAGCCTTCCTTATCTAAACAGCATTGAAATAAAAGCCTTTACTTAAGAAAAAACGTAGAGTCCACACAGTAAAAATTTCAATTATCAATTACAAATTATCAATTATCAGATTCCTTCAATAATACCCAATCCTTTTTGGATAAGGTTTTCTACCGCAGCGGCCCCATCTTTACTAAATTGTTTGCTAATACGGTTAGCCACTATCACGTTAACACTTAAACATTGATGCCCCAAAATTTTACTAATGCCATAGATAGCACTTGTTTCCATTTCGAAATTGCTGATAAATCTATTGCCAAACCTAAAACTTGTTAATTGATCTATCAGATGCGGATTAGACAAGCTCATACGCAAAACTCTTCCTTGAGGGCCATAGAAGCCAGGACAAGTAACCGTGATGCCATGATGAAATCCATCCACAAAATGTTTCAGTAAGCTGGCACTAGCCGTACCCACATAAGGAACAATGGCACCATCTAGTTTGGTATGATTCACAAAATAATCGAACAACTGCTTTTCCTCTTCATTGTTTTCAAAACGGTAATAGTGCAGCAAATTATCTAACCCAATGGAATGGGTGCCTGCCACTAAACTATCAACCGGGATGTTTTCTTGCAAAGAGCCAGAGGTGCCTAGTCTGATAAAAGTTAATTGAGTGTGTTGAGGTTTAATAGTACGAGTTTCTAAATCGATGTTAGCCAATGCATCCAATTCGTTCAATACTATATCTATATTGTCTGGGCCGATGCCAGAAGAAATTACTGTCAACCTTTTTTTGCCTACATAACCCGTATGCGCCACAAACTCTCTGTGTTCCTGTTTCACCTCAATTTTATCAAAATATTTACTTATTGCAGCTACTCTGTGAGGGTCTCCAACGGTAATAATGGTGGTTGCTAACTCCTCTGGGCGGAGGTTAATGTGATAAATTGCCCCTCTGTTGTTAATGATTAGTTCACTTTCTTCTATCTTACGCATACTTTTTATTTAATTTTTCAAATTTAAAGCTTACAATTTCAAATCAAAACATTATTTTCGCCCTCTAATAAAAAAAGGCTCTGTGGCCGAGTGGTTAGGCAAAGCTCTGCAAAAGCTTCTACAGCGGTTCGAACCCGCTCGGGGCCTCAAACAAAAAAGGATGTTGATTAATCAACATCCTTTTTTTTATTTTAGCCTACTACGCATTTAACAAGCAATAGAATTGTTGTAATTGTTCAGAGATTATCTACCACGAAGTACACAAGGAAAAAACTAAGGACACTAAAGTTTACAGTCCCCCAAAAGGCAGTCCTGTAGAAATAATACAACACAATCCTTGTGTTCTCGGCGAAAGTCTTAGTGCCCCTTTTGGTTAAATACCCCCTTAATATTTACGAATTGTTTAGCGAAGGATGCATAATCTACAATCCAAATTTTCATCGCTACCAAGGTCGTTTATGTCGCTACCAAGGTCGTTTATGTCGTTACCAAGGTCATTAATGTCGCTACCGAGGTCGTTTATGTCGTTACCAAGGTCGTTTATGTCGCTACCAAGGTCATTTATGTCGCTACCAAGGTCGTTTATGTCGTTACCAAGGTCGTTTATGTCGTTACCAAGGTCGTTTATTTCGCTACCAAGGTCGTTTATTTCGCTAAAAAGACCTTGGTAGCGACTTAAACGACCTTGGAAATTGCAAAACTAGAATGCTACGGGTTCTTAAAAGTATAGTGTAGGTTATTGCTGAAGAGCATTGCCAAAAGAACACTATTTGATTCACAAAGAACACCTAAAATTTTTGTTTTATTTATGAAACACCTAGTATTCCTTGTGTTAATGCTGCCGAGTAATTACCAAAACGGAATCAGCTATTATTTTTATTTCACCTCATAGTTTACAACTTTGCTGATAGGTAAACCATTTTCGGTAATGCCCTCAACAATAACACTCCATTTTGAAGAAGCTGTTTTATTAGTAAATACTACTCTTGCACTGCCATTTTCGGTTGTGATATCGGGCTTCCAGAAAAGAGTGGTTAAATAGTTTTTGTTTAATAAGCTAGCTTTAAACTGCGGCACATAAAAAGATCTTGCTTGATAGTAACCAGTAACTTCTTTGTTTATCAAATCGGGACTAGCTTGTTGATTCGCTTCGGGTTTTAAGGTAAGGTTTACAAAATATACATCACCCATAGAATCTCCAACAGAAACTACGTGTTCAATTACAATTTTAGAAATCACATTCACAGGCAAAGAATAATAATCTAGTCTTTCAAATAAATCTTCCCGATTTTCAACTGTGATACGTGGCTTATGCTTTTTAGCTCCAATAGTAATTCCTCCATTATCAAAATCGGATTGCACACCATTCATTTTGTGAAGCAAATAGTTTTCTAGTGTTTCATAGCGTTTCATGTCTTGTTCGTTAGGCGTAAAAACAGAATCCTTATAGCCAGCATCCATTACTGGGCTAAACCCTATCATTCTAACTTTTGGTTTCACACTAGTTACGGTTACACCCTCAAATTCATTTACTTCCAAATGACGTGCTTTGTCCATTGCTTCCATCCGTTGATTGGCAGCAGACGTAAATTGTTTATAGATAGAGTTAGTGTCAATATATGGGTTGAAATAGTCGGAATACTTCACAGGCAATTGATTATTGAACACTTCATCTAATGTGATAAAGCCACCATTTTTTCCTTTGTTTGTTTTAGAAACCACCTTAATTCTGCTAGTACCTGTTATGTTAACGCCATCAAAAAAGTAATGCCCCGTAGAATCAGATTGGGCAGAGAACAGTTTTGTGCCAGTTGCTTGGCTAGCAAATAAGGTTACATTCATACCAGCAAGGGCTTTATCTCCTATCTCTCTTCTTACTTTTCCACTGATGGTGATTCCTCCTTCTGGAATATATTTTATATTGATGCCTTGTTGAGCAATTCTTACCCATATAAAATCTCTCCAGCCTTGAGTTAAAAGCAAAAGGTCTAAATCTTTTAGACGGTCTTTATTGTTTTTATCGAAATACTGGTTTGCTTGTTCTATCTGCCCTTTTATTTCAGATTGTAAATAAACATAGTTCACAATATTGCTAGAGGAAACCGGAACGAGCGTGCCATCAACTACCGACATAGAAAGATTAGCTTTTAATGGGCGACCATCAGGATCGAGTGTGTTAATGTTTACTACAGTACTTTCTTGTTTGGAATAAGAACTTTTATTTGTAGTAACGGTGGTATTTAAAGGATTTTCTTTTTCAATATAAATTAGTCGCTCACTATTAGGACGGCCTTTTTCGTCAAATAAAGTAATGATGGCAACACCTTGCGGTAATTTTTCTTTAGGTACTTTCAGTGTTATGTTTTCTGCTGTAAGCCTTATGGTATCTTCAAAATACTTTTTACCAGCATGTTTGGCAATAATAGAAAGCAGATTGTTTTGAAGAGAAGCTAGTGTTGCTTTATTGGTTTTGATAGTAACTTGAACAAATTCGGTGTCAATGTCTTTAGTAGCAATTAGTAAACCTTTTGATAATGGCAAATCAAGGTCTCCATTTATTGGTTTGTTTGCATTGATAGTAAATCCTTTTACATCATACGTTTCGTCTGGTATTGGGGTTAGATTAAAGCTTCCAAAACCAAGACTATTACTTTTAAATGATACAACCACTTTGTTTTTGCTATCAATAATGTCTCCTTTAACTGCCACTCCTTTGCCTAATGCA
Source organism: Chitinophagaceae bacterium (assembly GCA_947447825.1). Taxonomy (GTDB): domain Bacteria; phylum Bacteroidota; class Bacteroidia; order Chitinophagales; family Chitinophagaceae; genus Parasediminibacterium. The sequence goes on from CANFLL010000049.1 coordinate 17,104, forward strand.
TCTTCCGCCTTAAAAGCAACAACACTAGGCACACTGCTAATTAATGAACCTCCTTCTGGGAAAAAGTGAATAGAATAATTTTCTTTCAACGCATTTTTGCTAGATGCCTTCGAATCATTGGTAATTGCTTGCGTTTTATTGCCTATTTTAATAATTCGGTCATATATAAAATTGTCACCAAAGTTTTTCATCCAATTTGTGTAGGCACGAATGTGGTAAGTACCAGCCAACAAACTATCACTCAGCCTGAAGTCGCCATTGCCAACACCATTTTCTAGCCTAATTACATCTCTGTAAGTTACAGTTGCATCGGGTGCAATTAATTCAACATATAGATTGTTGCTTGTGTAGATTGGGGTATTGTTTTGGGCGTTTAAAAGATAGGCTTTAAACCATATATCATCGCCCAGAACATAATATTCTCTATCTAGATGTAGGTAAGCTTTTTCAAAAAAGAGCTTCATTTGTTTGTTAGGGGATTGTGCAATTAACTGGTTTAAGGACAGAGCTAACAATGCAAATGTTAAGGCTCGAAGTGTAATTTTTTTCATGAGTATTTAGTAAAGTGATGAATAGAAAAGTAGTTTTCAGACATCAATATTATAACTTGTTTAAATCCTGAGCGATTAAAAAATGTTAATATTTACTACATGACGGTATATGACAGTTGTTAAAATGTGCTTAACTAATATTGCACCTCAAACGATTGCGAATGTTTGAATGGTTCGCATTCAGATAAATGTGTGACAATTTGGGGATTACCCCGTATTAAATAACTAAATGTTGCTGTCATGAAAAATGTTTTGTTCCCTTCTTCTTGCAGACTTTTTCTACCGACTAAAATAGTTGATATATAAATAGACTGTAAGTTTGTATCATTCTAAATTAGTCCAATAGTATTATTAATTTTTCAAGAACATTATATATTTTGCCATGAATGGATTGTTAAGAAACATCTTGATTGTGACTTTGACATTGTTTGCATTTTCAAGTTGTAAAAAGAAAGCTTTCGACGATTATTACTATAAGACCAACAATTTAGCTGCCCCAATTTATCAACAATTGCAATCTAGGGGGAATTTTAAAAATTTATTAGCCTGCATCGACAAAGCAGGATATAGGGATATATTAGGCTCTGCTGGATACTGGACATTTTTTGCGCCAAATGATAGTGCCTTTAAGAAATTTTTTGTTGAGAGGGGGATTTCTAGTGTTAGCCAAATTGATTCCGCAACTGCAAGAGATATTGTCTCTTTTTGTCTAGTATATAATGCTTTTGCAAAAGCAAGATTAGGTGATTTTCAGGATAAAAATGGTTGGGTTGCTAATCAAGCGTTTCGAAGAAGAACTGCTAACTATTTAGGTTATCACAACGATACAACGTTTACTGGACAAATTTTGAAGGTTGTTGATATAAATAGAAATACAGGTACTTTGTTTGTTGGTGATAACAATAATAAATATATTCCATATTTTCTGAGTAATTTCATGACAGCTAGAGGTTTGTCTGCTTCGGATTATAATTATTTCTATCCAAATACTCCTTACACTGGATTTAATGTTGCTAATGCTTCTGTAGTTACACCTGATATTCCAGCTGAAAATGGTTATATTCATGAGATTGATAGAGTTATATTACCCCTAAAAAACATAGAGCAATATTTAGCTGCTAAACCGGAATACAGTGAATTCAAAAAGCTTTTTGATAAGTATATGCTGAATTATTTTGTTGGCCAAAACTCAACAGTACGTTATCATAATTTAACGGGCTTAAACGATACAATCTATGTAAAATATTATAACACCAATTTAGCTTTTTCATTGAATAATGAAAACTATCAGAAGGTAACAGACAACGATGCACAAACCAATTCTTACACTTTGTTTGCTCCTAAAAATGATGCTTTTATAAAGTATAGAGATTCTGTTTTGTTAGAACATTACCCAAGCTTGGATGTAGTGCCTCAATCGATAATTATTGATTTTTTAAGTGCGCACATGTTTACAAATGTTGTGTGGCCTACCAAGTTTTCATCAACAACCAATGTTCAATCAGAACCTGCCCGTTTTGACCCTTCTGCTGATGTGATTGATAAGCAAATTTTGAGTAATGGAAATTTTTATGGTACAAGTAAAGTACAAGCTGCGAATGTTTTTTCAACTGTGTATGGTAAGCCTTACTTAGACCCTAATTACTCGTTGATGACTAGAGCATTGGATTTAAATCTTAGATACAGCATTACTGTTCCTTCTGTGAAATACACAGTTTTTATGATGTCTGATGCCTTGTTACAAGCAAAGGGATACGACTATAATTTCACACAAAGTCAATGGCAATATACGGTTCCTGGAACTACAAACGTAACAGTCAGTAGTACTGTGAGGGATAACCTTCTGAGGATATTAGCCACTCATGTTGTAAAAACACCAAATGACGAGATGAAAGATTTGTCCTCCGGAAGTGGTATTATTGAGACTTATGGCGGTGAATATATAAAGTGGAACAGTGGAAAATTAAGTTCAGCAGGTACAGGCACTTATAAAGTAACTGCTGGTGCATCAAAAGTAGCTTCGAATGGTAGAGTATATTATTCAGATAGTTTGTTAGAATATAGTGACACACTAGTTGGAACAACACTAAAAAAGCTTGCAAATGCACCAGGTTCAGATTTTAGTTATTTTTATCAATATCTATCAAGTTCATCCCTTTATACTGCTTCTAATGATGATATTACTGGGGTTAAAGTGGGAGGTTTTTATACATTATTTGTTCCAAATAATGACGCTATAGTGTATGCAACTCAAGCTGGATTATTACCTGTAAATAGTGACTCTTCTTTAAATTTCACTCCAACTGAATTGAGTGACCAAATTTTGGTGAATAACTTTATTAAGTATCATATTGTTAGTGGAACCACAATAATTACCGATGGAAATAAACTTGGTAAATTCAATACTCTTTACAAAGATGCCTCAGGAGGAACAGGGACGATTTCGTTAAATAAAAGTAGCAATGGAACAATTCAATTGAAGGACCAAGCTAATACTAATACCGCAAACTTTATTATGAAAAGAAGCAACATCTTAGCAAATAGATGCACTATTCACTTAATTGACAATTATCTACAGTATTAACGACTATTTAAACCACCAGCATATTAACTTAATTAAGGGTATGAAAAATTTATTTAAACACTTACAGCTTGCTTTTTTGGCTCTCACAACTTTGTTTTGCATTAGTGCTAATGCGCAAGATGCACCTGCTAAATTAATTGTGAGAGGAACAGTAACTGATAAAAAAGACAATTCGCCTGTTGCGCATGTTTCAATCACTGAAATGGATGCTGATGGAAGAACCATTCGAGGTGTTAGCAGTGATATTGATGGGAATTTTGCTTTGAAAATTAATAATAGTCGTGATAAAATCAGTTTTGCTTATATTGGTTTTATAACCCAAACAATAGAGATTAAAGGAAGAACAACTATAAATGTTAAACTGGAATCAAGTAGCACTGAGATGGGTGAAGTTATTGTGGTATCTGGTCCTAAAACAAATAATGGAAATTTGAATGTTGCTGATAGAGATTTAACTACAGCTTCTGCAAAAGTAAATGCTAAAGATTTAGAAGAACTGGGTTCTGCAACAATTGACCAAGCTTTACAAGGAAGAATGTCTGGTGTTGATATTAGTGCTTCCTCAGGAGACCCTGGTGCTCCAATATCCATTAAAATTCGTGGAACTTCCTCTATAAATGCTAGTACAAATCCTTTGATTGTTGTGGATGGTTTACCGCTTGAAACAACAATACCCTCAGATTTTAATTTTGGTACGGCTGATGATCAAGGTTATGCTCAGTTATTGAATATAGCACCTTCTGACATTAAAGAAATTGTGGTTCTAAAGGATGCTGCTGCAACTGCAATGTGGGGAGCAAAAGGCGCAAGTGGGGTACTATTAATTACCACTAAAAGAGGTGGGATTGGTAAGCCAGTTTTGACATATACTGCTAGGGAAATTATTTCTAAGCAACCAAGAGTTATTCCTTTACTAAATGGTGATCAATATTCAAACTTAATTCCTGAAGAATTCATGAATAGAAATGGTGTTCCACTTAACACCTTAACAATCAAGGAATTTGCTTATGATAAAAATGATCCCTACTATTATAATAATTATAGTCAAAATACTGATTGGTTAGGTGCTATTACTAGATTAGGATTAACACACGATCATAATTTATCTATGACAGGTGGTGGTGAAAAAGCAAGATATTTTGCCTCTTTAGGTTATTATTACCAAACTGGTACTACCATTGGAACAAGTCTTACTAGGATTAATACAAGGGTCAATTTGGATTATGTAGTTTCTGATAGAATTAAGTTTAGAACAGATTTTGCATACACATACACTGATAACCCAAAAAGTTATTACCCTGGCTCTGCTTCAAATGAATTAAGAAATGTTGCTATCAATAAAATGCCTAATATGAGCATTTATGAGTATAATGAACAAGGCGTTTTGACTGGCAACTATTTTTCACCTGCTTCAAATATTCAAGGACAGTATCCTTCAACTTACAATCCTGTTGCAATGGCGAATACTGCTAAAAATAGGACTATTGGCAATCGTATTACCCCTACATTTAATGTTCAATATGATATTATACCTAAAACTCTTGTGGCTACAGCCGATATTCGGTTTGATGTAAACAATACAAAAAACAATACATTCTTACCGCAAATAGCTACTGGTAGACCAACTACTGAAACAGTTGTTAATAGAGCTTATGATGGTGATGTAGATGCGTTTAATGTTCAAACAAAAACAAATCTTCTTTTTACACCTAGACTACCAAAAAATCATACACTTTCTTCAGTCTTATCTATTCAGACTTATGATAATAAGTCTTTATCTAACCAAGCTATGACTTCAAATACTGCATCTTCATTATTACAAGATGCCTCTACACCTGCAAGAACTACTAATACCGAATTGGGTGTTTCAGCAGGCTACTCTCAAACTAGAACTTTAGGTGCATTAATAAATGCTCAGTATGGGTTTAAAGGGAAGTACATTGTAAATGTAGGTCTAAGAGGTGATGCAACCTCTAGATTATCTCCTTCTAACAGGTTCAAGCTATTTCCATCTATATCTACTAGGTGGAGAGTTTCAGGAGAATCTTTTATGAAAAAATTGACTTTTATCAATGATTTAAGTTTGAGAGCTAGTTACGGCTTATCTGGAAACTCTCCAAAATATGACTATTCTTTCTACAGTAGTTATAGCAATTTCGGTTGGACTTATCAAGGTCAAAGTGGTGTTTATCCTTCCTCTGTAGAATTATCAAACCTAAGATATGAAGTAATTAATGGAAAAAATTTAGGTCTTAATCTAATAGTTCTTAAAAACAAAGTAAACATTGATGTAGAGGTTTATAAAAATACTACAAGAGATTTATTATTCTATGGACTGAAAATTCCAACTTTTAATGGTTATTCTTCTGTTGATATGAATGGAGGTACTTTAGATAATCAAGGTTGGGAATTTAGTATTTTAGCTAGTGTTGTTAAAAAGCCAACATGGACATTAGATTTCAATTTTAATGTTTCACATAATGAAAATGTTCTTCGTAGTGTTTCGCCTTTTATCACTACTAGAAGCGGAGATGTTACAACAAATGGTAGTTACTTAGCTTTGTTACAGCTGAATAATCCTTATGGTTCTATATATGGATATAGATATAAAGGCGTTTATGAAGATGCTGATGCAACAATAGCTACTGATGCAAATGGTAAAAAAATTATTGGTCCCAATGGTCAAGCAGTTTATATGCGTTTTAATTACCCTAAAACTGACTATTTATTTCAAGCAGGTGATGCAAAATATGATGATATAAATCATGATGGAAGTATAGATTATAAGGATGTTGTATACCTGGGAAATAGTAATCCTGCTTACACTGGAGGATTTGGCCCAACTGTTTCATATAAGAAAAATTGGAAGTTCAGTGCCTTTTTTAATTTTAGATCCAACTATAAAGTAGTTAATGGAACCAAGATTACTACCACTAATATGTATGGGTTTAATAATCAAAGTATTGCTGTGCTTAGAAGATGGAGAAAGCCAGGTGATAAAACTGATATTCCACGTGCATTATATGCTTCTGGGTATAACTGGTTAGGAAGCGATCGATATGTTGAAGATGCCTCTTTTATTCGATTTCGTTCTATAACTGTACGTTATAATTTGACAGGGGAAATTTTGAAAAGGTTAAAAATGCGTAACATCAGTGCGTATCTTACCGCTGAGAACTTAATAACCTTTACAAATTATACAGGTCAGGATCCAGAGGTTGCTCCGAGGGGTATTTCTGGTCCATTCACGGTTGTTACTGATAATAGTACAACGCCTCCAGTTTTTACTTTAACTTTTGGTGTTACGGCCTCTTTCTAAAATTAATTCTGAAAATTTATTCAAATGAAATATAAATCATTTTTTAATATTTTACTTTTTTCATTAACGTTATTCCTTTCAACGTCATGTAACAAGTATTTATCTCTTCAACCTCAAGATGGTATAATTCGTCAAGAATTTTGGCAAACTAAGGAACAAGTTCAATCCGCAGTTATTGGTTGTTATGCTTCTCTGTTAGGCAATTTGAGTGAAACTTTATTTATGTGGGGGGAATTAAGAGCCGATATGATTGCTCCTGGAGTTAACATGACTCAAGACGAAACTGATATTATGAATGTAAACACCTTGCCTACAAATTCTGTAACAAGTTGGACTAGTGCTTATCAAGTAATTAATTATTGTAACACTGTTATTGATTTTGCCCCCGGTGTTTTGTCAAACGATAATACTTTTACCAAACAGCAATTAAATCAATATTTAGCTGAAGTAAGAACGTTACGTGCTATGATGTATTTTACTTTGGTAAAAACTTTTAGAGATGTTCCGTTGAAATTGAAATCTTCTGCAAATGATAAAGATTTATTGCTCCTTCCAAAAACATCTGGAGATTCTGTACTTGCACAAGTGTTAACAGATTTAAAATTTGCAGACAGTAATGCTGTATTTACTTATGGTAATACCATTACTGATAAAGGTAGAATTAATAAGTATACAGTAAAAGCTTTATTAGCAGATGTCTACTTGTGGATGGATAACTATGCTGAGTGCGAAGCAGCATGTAATTTTATTATTGACTCAAAAAAATATGGTTTGATTGCTGGTAATTCAGGTTGGTTCAACACTTTATACTATAACGGTAACTCAAATGAAGGAATATTTGAATTTCAGTTTGACCAACAAAAACTAAACACATTTTATAATGTCTTTTTATCCTCCAGAGCTCGTTATTTAGCTTCTCCAAATGTTTTGGATTTAGTGTTTACGATTGATTATTTGAATGAAAAAAATAAAGATATTAGAGGTGATGGTGGCTCTGTTCGTTCAAGTGACAACTCAATTTGGAAATATTTGGGCGCCACTGCTACTGCTACAAGAACTACTGATGCGTCTTATGCCCATTGGTTTGCCTACCGTTATGCAGATATTTTGTTGATGAAAGCAGAGGCTATTAATCAAATTGGTGGTCGTGGAACTGAAGCCTTATCACTTGTATATAATATTAGAGATCGTGCAAATGCACTTGATGCTACAGATTTAAACCCTGACCCAACTGATAGAAATGCTGTTGCTGATTTCATTTTAGCCGAGAGGTCAAGAGAATTTGCTTTTGAAGGTAAGCGTTGGTATGATATTTTAAGGAATGCTAAGCGCAATAATTATGAAAGAATTGACATACTTCTTAATATGATTTCTAAAACGGTTACTCCTAATCGTCAAATTTCTGCTATTAATAAGTATAAAGATCCTGAACATAACAGTCATTATTTACCAATTTATTACTATGAAATTCAGTCTGATCCTAATTTAGTTCAAAACCCTTTTTATCAATAATTCTTTAATCGCTTAATTATGAAAAAAAACATCTTTATAGTAATTGTTTTATGTTTCTGTTCGGCAGTAACTATTTCAATGTTTACTGGTTGCAAAAAAACACCACTTGCTTATACTACAACTAGTGATGTTAACATAGTTGATTATTTAAGACTTTACCCTCAAAAATATTCCGAATTTGTTAAAATCTTAGATAGAACTAATATTAGTCCTTTTCTGAATGCTTACGGTGCTTACACTGTTTTTGCGCCCACCAATTCTGCAATTAAACTGTACTTGCAGAAAATTGGTAAATCTTCAACAGATTTGTTAGATACCGCATCTCTAGCTAAGATTTGTAAGTTTCATTTGATTTCGGATACCATTACAACAGGTGCTTTTACTGATGGTAAATTACCTTCACCAACCATGTATAACGGTCAATATTTAATTACTGGTGTAAGCCAGTCAGGCTCTACTGTCATTAATAGACAGGCCACTTTAACTCAATCGAATATTTTAACAGGGAACGGGTACATTCATGAAATTGACCACGTACTTGAACCGCCAACGCTCACAATTGCACAAACAATTGAGGCAAATGCAAATTATTCTATATTTACCCAAGTTTTAAAAGCAACTGGTTTTTATGATACTTTGAATATTGCCAATAATCCTGATACAACTAGAAAATTTCTTACATGCTTCGCTGAGCCAGATTCTGTTTTTGCAAAACAAAATATTAATTCTTATGCTGACATGGTTGCCAGGTATAGTACTATGAAAAATCCTAGAGATACAACCGATAGTTTATATCTTTTTGCTGCTTACCACATTTTACCTGCTTTAAAATATGTTGCTGATATTGTTTCAACTCAATCTCATTTAACACTTGCTCCACAGTCAGTACTTACTGTAGTTCTTAGTGGTCAAGCTGTTTACCTAAACCAAGTAACATTTAATGGTGTTTTTGAGCAAGGTGTATTACTAAATAGGTTTAATAGTGATATTAGTTGTACAAATGGCGTTTTTCATATATTAAGCGAACAATTAATTCTTAAAACTAGAACACCTTACAGAGTGGACTTTGATCCAGGCGATCAGCCAGAGATTCGTAAATTAACCTCTATTTTTAGAAGAGCTGGTAAATCACAAACTTTTAATTATGGTCAATTAAAATATGTAAACTGGCAGGCCACTTCACTTACCTTTTCTTATTACACTGAAGCTTCAACTACTTCAAACTATTATTGGTTTGACGATGGAGTATCTTTTAATCTCAGAGCTAAGTTTAATAGTTGGATTGAATTCACAACACCACTAATTGTAAAAGGAAAATATAAATTATGGTGCAATTTTAGACGTGCTTCTATGGGACAATATATTCAGGTATCTGTTGATGGTAAAGATTTACCTAACATAGTTGACTTTGCTACTTCACGTCCTAGTGGCACACCTGATGTTTTGCTCTCAAAACCTGTTCCTTACAAAATATATACTGTAAATCAGACGCAAAAAAATAATTTCGGAATGTGTGCGGGTAATATTGATATACCAACAACGGATAGACATGTCATACGTTTAACAAGTATAAAAGATCAAGGTACTGGTACAGGGAATAGTGTAACATTAGATTTTTTCCAATTTATTCCTGTAAATGAAGAATCACAGATTAGACCTTTGTATAATCGTGATGGTTCAATAGTTCCCTGATTCTATTGAATTTTTCGAATGATTATTGATTTTAAAGTAAGAAATGATGCGAAATAATAAATTAAGTCTGTTAATGTTTTTGGTTGTAATAACAACTATTTTAGCGGCATGCTCAAAGAAATGGAATGAACATGACCAAATTACTGATCCAGCTATTTCAAATAACTTGTTTCAGGCAATAAGTAAAAATACTTCACTGTCACTATTTAGCAAATTATTGGTTAAAAGTGGGTATGATAAAATTATTTCATCTTCCAAATCATATACTGTTTGGGTTCCGACTAATCAAGCTTTAGCTACCCTAGATTCGTCGATTATTAATGATTCTATCAAATTAAAGGCTTTTGTTGGTAATCATATTGCAAATCTTGCTTATACAACTGGTTCAGACCAAAGAGTAGCAATGATTAATGGAAAGTATATACAGTTTGCAGGAAATACTTTTGACTCTGCTAATATTAGTACTCCAAATTTATATGCTGTAAATGGGGTTTATCATATAATTGATAAATTTATTCCTAGAGTTGATAACTGTTGGGAATTCGTAAATAATAATTCTTCTTTTTCTTTATTTAAAAAGGCCCTCACTGATCTTAATTACATATATTTTGATTCTACTTTAGCTACTCAAATTGGAACTGATCAATTAACTGGTAATGCTATTTGGGATTCTACTAATGCTAAAGTTATCAGAAACAAGTTTTTAGATAATGTTCAGAATATCGCGGATGAGAGCAATCAATTTACATTATTCTTATTAAATGATAATTCATTTAATACAGAATTCAATAAATTAAGTCCATGGTTTATCACACCTAGCATCGATACAATGAATAAATTAGTTAACTCTTTTTTAATTAAGGATTTAGCTGTTAAAGGTTCTTACAGTGCATCACAGCTGCCAGATACTTTACTATCAACATCTAATGTAAAAATTCCCATTGATAAATCTCAAATAGTGGCGTCCTACAAAACAAGTAATGGATACGTACATGTAATGAATAAATTAAATATCCGCTTAACTGATAAATTTCCACCTATAGTTATAGAGGGTGAAACACCCACAGCCTTTGCCTCAACAGATAAAGCTGCAAATACATTTTACCGAACTAGTAGAAATCCTGTAACTGGTTTAGTCTTTAAAGATATACTTATGCAAAACTATGGTTGGGCTAATTACTATATCAGATACACCAAAACTGAAGTGCCTGCGATGAAGTATAATGTATATTGGGTTGCTATTAATGATTATTCAAGTAATCCAATTTGGAATCAAACTTTTGCCATTGATTCAAATTATGTACCTAGTCCTGCTGCTTTTACAGTACCTGTTGCTCGTAATAATTACAATGAAGTTTTTCTAGGTCAGATTGAAATTTTGTCTTATCGAAGTAAAATTAATATGTATGTGATTGGTCCCAATTCTACATCTACTACATCAGGAAATACATCAATTTCTCTAGACTACATAAAATTAGTTCCTGCCTTCTAAAGTTTTGCACCACTAATCTTATTCGTTTTATAATTTTGAATTCAACATAAAATGCTAAAAAATATATTTATAGGTTGTGTAATTGTAAGTGCTTCTTTAGTTGGGTTGACTAATTTAATGGCACAAGCAGAGCCTCAAAAGACTGTTGGTCAGTCAAATAATTTGTCTACTTCAAAGGCTACTGGTGTTATTAAAGATGCTGTTACTGGTAAACCTTTAGCAGCTGTGAATGTCACAATCCCAGATTTTGCTGCTGCTTTAACCGATGATAACGGAAAATTTTCTATTAAAGTGCCTAACTATTATGTTACCTTATTTGTTAGTGGCGAAGGTTTTCAGTCTAAGGAAATACCATTACGCGGCAATCCTGTTGTCAACATATCTTTATACGAAGACTCTTACAATTCTATTTATGATGTAGCAATCCTGCCTTTTGGTTCTAAAACCAAAAATCAACTCGTAAACGCAGTTTCCTCAGTAAGTACTTTAGATAATTGGGCCAGAAATAATGAATCAGCTGATGGGTACATTCAAGGAAAGGTTGCTGGTCTAAATTCTACAATGCGTTCTGGTACTCCCAACATTGGTGCATATACAAACATTAGAGGTTACAATTCCCTTTATTCAACTAATCAGCCCTTGGTTATTGTAGATGGCGTAATATATGATTATAATGATTATGGAACTTCTATGATTTCTAAGCATTATACTAATGCAATTGGTGACATTGACATTAGAGACATTGAAAATATTACGGTTGTTAAAGATGGGTTATCTACTTATGGTACTAAAGGAGCAAATGGAGTTGTTATAATAACTACTGGACATGCAAAACAATTAAATACTCATATTGATGCAGGTTTTTATTATGGAGTAAATTTTGCACCAAAAAAATTGCCTGTAATGAATGCAAGTGATTATCGCACTTACCTCACAGACGTTTTAAAGTCTCGTGGTTGGTCTAATAGCACTATTCTGGCCCAACCTTATATGAATGATGATACTAGTTCCGCAAATCCTAATTATTATAGATATCATAATGAAACCGATTGGCAAGATGAAGTTTTAGGTAACACTTCCAATAATAATTATTATCTTAAAGTTTCAGGTGGTGATAACATTGCAAAATATGTATTATCTATGGGTTTTTTGTCTAACCCAAGTGTCACAAAAGGGTCAAACCTAAAAAAGTACAATATTCGTTTGAATGCTGATTTTAATATCATTAGACGTTTGACTGCTACCTCTGCATTTACATTTAATTTTTATGATCAAAGCATTAGAGACCAAGGAATGTCAACCAAAACAAATCCAATTTATTTAGCACTTACTAAAGCACCTTTCATGAATAATCATGAAATATCTGATCTTGGTTTAGTTTCACCAAACTTGGCTGATACTGATACATTGGGTGTTGGTAATCCAACAGCAGTAGTACAGAAAATGATTGGTTCAAGTAAAGTTTATAGGTTTTTTGGTTCTATTGGTTTAAAATATACAATAAATCAATATTTAAGTGTTGGTAGTATAATTGGTACAACTGTAGACGAGGTTCGTGAACAGTATTTTGTTCCGAGAAAAGGCGTTGCAAACGATACTACAACTACTGCCTATGTTGATAGTCGTTTAGCTGGTCAGGCAAAAAGGATTTATAGCTTGTATAATGATACATATTTAAATTATACTAGAACTTTTAATCGCATACATGTTCTTAATGCACGTGGAGGAGTTCGGACGCTTGATAGTAGAAATGAACAAGATTTTGCAACTGGAGCAAATTCTGCAACTGATGATTTTATTAGTGTTGGCACAGGTTCAAATTTACTTCGTAAAGTAGGTGGGGATGTTGGTAAATATGGTTGGTCTAATGCTTATTTCGGGGTTGATTACGCTTTGTATAACAAATATTTCTTTGCTTTTAATACAGCATTTGATGCTTCATCCAGATTTGGTAAAGACATAAATAACACTTTAAAGATTGGTGGTAATAGTTATGCTGTTATGCCCTCTGTTGGTGCATCCTGGGTAGTTTCTTCTGAACCTTTTATGACTAAATACAGCTTTATCAATGTATTAAAATTGAGAGCTACAATTAGTAAAACAGGTAATGATGATATTGGAAATTACACTGCCAAGCAATCTTATGTTTCTCAAAACTTGTTAGGTATGCAAGGATTAGTTCGTGGTAATGTTGCTAACCCTCATTTGCAATGGGAATCAAATACTAAATACAATGGTGGTATAGATTTGGCAATTTTAAATGAAAGGGTATCACTCAGTTTTGATGTGTTCCAAAATTACACAGATAATATGTTAGCTTATGAACCCTTACCTGTTGCTTCTGGATTCAGCTATGCGATCACTAATTCGGGTTCTATGAAAACTTTCGGTTTTGATTTAAGCTTAAATAGCAGATTGATCAATAAAAAGTCATTTAAATGGGATTTAGGATTTAATATATCTGCATTTAGAAATAGGGTTACTTCTTTGCCTAACACTATTAATGAAACTATTGTTAAGTATGGTGGTGCTATCATTCAAACAGTAGTTGGTGCGCCTTCGAGCAGTTTTTGGGGTTATAAAACAGGCGGAATTTATAAAACTGATGAAGATGCTTCAAAGGATGGATTTACTAAACTTCAAAGTAATGGAACTTATGCATCCTTCAAGGGTGGTGATGTTAAATTTGTTGATGTAAATGGGGACAAAGTAATTGATGAAAATGACCGTCAGTTTATTGGTAATCCTACACCAAATTATGTGGGAGGAATATCTACTCAATTAGTTTACAAACGCTTTTCTTTAGATGCGATGTTCACGTTTAGTCAAGGTAATAAAATTTATAATGGAGTTCGTGCAGCGTTGGAATCTGAATCAACCACGGAAAATCAATTGAATAGTGTAATTAATAGATGGCGTGCCCCTGGACAAGTTACAAATATACCTAGGGTAAATTATGGTGATCCAATGGGTAATAGTAGTTTTTCTGATAGATGGATAGAAGATGGTTCTTATTTGAGGTTAAAGACAATAACAGCTAGTTACCAATTACCAATTAAACCTGGAGTTGCTTTTAAATATGTTACGGTTTATATTACTGGTAATAATCTTTTAACCTTTACAAAATATCTTGGTTATGATCCTGAGTTTTATTCATCAGAGTCTGTAATTGCTAGAGGGGTTGATGTAGGTTTAGAGCCGCAGTTTAAATCTGTTATAACAGGCGTTAGAATTGGTTTATAATTCATTAAAAGTATCAATGAAATTTATGAAATTCATATTAATAATATCAAAGAATAGTATTTTCGCACTTGCTTTTCTTACTTGTTTTTTTGCAGTTTCTTGCAATAAGATTTTAAATAAAGACCCTGAAACAACTTTAGATTCCAAAAATGTTTATAGGAATATTTTTGATGCAGATGCTGCTGTAATTGGTGTTTATGGTAAGTTCATGGGGCTTGCCAAACAGTATGTTTTAATGAATGAGTTACGAGCTGATCTTTTATCTGTAACTGATAACGCTGATAATGAATTAAGAGAAATTAGTACCCATTCCACGACTCAAAATAACAGTTACACTAGTCCAAAGCCTTTTTATTCTTTAATTAATGAATGTAATGATGTCTTGAAAAACTTTGATATCATGCTTAAGGATAATAAATTTAAAATAACTGAATACAATCAACGCTATTCTGATGTTGCTTGCATACGTTCTTGGCTATACCTTCAATTAGGTATTCATTTTGGAAATATTCCTTATGTTACCAGTTCCTTAGACAATGTTGATGCTGTGGTTAAAGATTCACTACAGTTTAAACCAATTTCTTTCAATACATTGTTAGACACTTTAATAAAATTTACTAGTAATCTTCCTTATATTTCTCCATATTCTGCTGGTAGCTCTTTACTTTTAACAGTTGATGGATCATCTACCACTAACTTTTTTATTGAAAAAAACGCACTACTTGGAGATTTAAATTTATGGCGTGGTAAATACAATGCCGCAGCAACCTACTATAGGGCATTGATGGAGGGTTCGGGTTATTTCTTTGCTAGTGGTTCAGGTGCATATTATGACAATTTTAAAGTTTCTAATTTTTCTTCTATCCCTGGTTATTTAGATATTAGTTACCTTAGATATCATGAGAATGATTTGAGATCTTTTATTGATAAT
>CANFLL010000050.1 GCA_947447825.1 Chitinophagaceae bacterium
AGAGATTGGTTGGTTCCTTCAAAGGATGGAGGTATTAACCCGGAAGCAATTATTCCTGCCTTTATTAAACTTAAATAGTCATTCCCAAAGTTGAACAAATCTTCTAAGTCTGCTACATCTTTAGTAGTGTTTAGATCAATACTCGTTATGCGGATAACAGGCTCGTTAATTACCCTTACATAACTGTTTAGTGGCGGTCTGATAGTTTTATCTCTTCCAAAAACACCTAGATCAATCGATAAATTAATTACCCTCGCTCCTTCTGGATAATCCATTCCTAAAAAGAAAATGTCTGACCATCCACTGTGAGTAAGATCCATACGCACAGAGGTTTGTTCATGTAGGATGGGATAAAACAGAGAGTCTTCCTTTTTTTCAAGTAAGGATGGATGGATTTTAATGGCATGTTCTTCTCGATGCCCTACTCGAAACATCCATTGATTTCCTTTACTACTACGAACACTTTTGCGCACTTGATCCGCAAGGATTTGAAAAGAGAGATGATGATAACCATCAGCCAATGCACTCAATAAAGTGGCATTTGCACCTTCCTTTTTTAGGGAAGCGAGGAACGTACCGATGGCATGTTCAAACCTTCTGCCTAACAAGTCCTCAAAACCAGCATAACTAATGATGCCAGCTTGTGGAATGCTTTTGTCATCAGCAAGAAAATACCTAAATCCAGCATATAAAAATAAAATAGACCGAACCTTATCATATAGGTTAGGCGTTTCTTTTCTAAATGCTTCTACTTCCAATAGCTCATCCAATAACTGTTGAGAGGACATAGCCGAAGCCAAACTATAAAAGGAACGATTGCGCTTTTCAGGTTCTTTCGAAACAATAGTTTCTATAAATATATTCATGGGTAAATTAGTTATTAAGTTTTATGTCGAAAGTTGAAAGTCAAAAGTTAAAAGTCAAAAGTCGAAAGTCGAAAGTTGTGAGTACTTTATATTATGTTGTGCGCTGATGATTTATTTTAGTTTTAGTCTGAACCAATTTCCATTTGACTCTTTCTTTAGAAATATAAACTATAAACTTACAACTTTCAACTTTTCACTTTCAATTAATGTATGTTTGACTCGGCTATTAATTCTAGTAAAGTAGTGAGTGTTTCTGTTTTACCCTCGCCTGCCAATCCTAAAGCTACTTGCGCTCTTAATAATCCATGCTTGCGGCTAAGATCGTAACGAGAGCCTTTCATTTCTACAGCCAAATACTTTTCTTTTTGAGCTAATTGTTGAAGTGATGGCGTTAGTTTTAATGGCAATTCGCCCTTGTGAACACTCTCTTTCAACAACGTAAAAACCTGTGCCGTAAGCACATGCATTCCAAAGAAACATAGATAATAGCCATTGCGCAAACCAGGTGTTTGAAGTTCTAGTTCTGCTACACTTAGAGATGGTTTTTCAATTATTTTTTCTATTTGGTAAAGGTTACCGTAATTAGGCAATTGTTTTCCAGTTAATGTTCCATAACGAGTTATCTGATGTTCTATTGTTGGATTAACAGCAGAAACAGCACAATTTTCTTGTTGAGCAATCTCTATTAACTGAGCAGCGCAACGCTTATTAGCAATTTGTGAAACATAAATGTAGTCTCCTAGTAGAAGAAGAAAAGGTTCGCCATTAACAAAATTCTCTGCACACAGCACTGCGTCTCCATAACCTAATGCTTCAGTTTGTTCTACAAAAGTTACATTGGCTAGTAGGTGGTTTATTTTCTCGGCTTGCGTTTTAGCCCAATCTACATTATGAAAAGACTTTGCAAGATTGTCTCTCAATGACTCAAAAGCATTAGTATACCTATTTCCATCACCAGGCGCACAGATGATGCATATCTCCTCAATATCACTTTCAAAAGCTTCTTCTGCAATAATTTGTATTACTGGTTTGTATAATCCGTCAACATCTAACACAGGCAACATGGCTTTCTGAATAGTGTCTGCCACAGGGTATAACCTATCTCCACGAGCCGCAGCAGTGATAACGGCTTTTTTAATTTTCATACTATTTCTGTTTATTTAATTAAGGTAAAATTGATGTATTTAAATAGCTAACGAGTTAAATATTCATTTATTCATGCAAATAAACCATTTCTTATGATTAATTTACTTTATATAGTATTAATTTAAAATTATTACATACAGCTTAAATTATTTTAATTAAAAAAATGACTAATTTAATTTAATACTTAGGGGTCTTATCACAAAGTAAGAAATGAGGGGATTCTTGCTTCTGGTTACATTACATGTTGGAAAGAGTCCATGTATTTTTCAACACAAAGACAAGTAGCTAGGATGCACAAGAAAAAAAGTAAAAAGAAACTTAAACTAAACTTTGTGCTTCTCAAAGACAGCGTAGTAGAGTATCCAATTATCAATTATTTATGGTGTCGCTTTATATCTAGATAATCTAAAAAGTAGATTAATTTAAAGGATAGCGTGTTTAATTGGTTGCTATGGACAAGTGTGTTATGAAGATTTTGAGCGTAACTGTCATTCAACTTGTCATTTGAAGTACCTATTGCATTTTTCCAAGTTATTGTGAAAAAACTTCCTGCATGAAACTCCCAGTTATACACCATATCCACGTTAAAATAGTTAATGTTATAATCAGCATTTTCGCTCATACCTGCAATATATGTAAGTGTTCCATCTTGGCTTAAATTCTTTAATTGGTTATTAGCTAGCTTACTCCAGTAATGCCTAACACGCATACTTAAACCCATTTTATTGGTAAAATTATACTTTGCAGTAAATATGTTTTCTACACTTCTAATGGTTCTTAAAGCAATAATCACACTGTCATTTACAATATTGGAATAGCCTAAACTGTTGTTATTGATATTGATTGTACTATTCAGGTTAACCGAAAATGCTTTATTAAAACGGTATTGACCACTTAAATCTAATTCATCAGCAGTTGAATGATTGGTATGAAAAAAACGATGATATACACCAACACTACCAGCAATTTTTTTGGCAGAATTGGTTGCATACTCCCCTCCTAGCATCCAACTTCCAGGTCTTTTAAAAATAAACCCATCTTTTCGTGGTTCATAATAATCATTTTGAGCCGCATCAATATTTAACTGCACATAATAAGAACCGAGGCTTTTCAATTGTCCATTGACATTACTATTAAATGAAAGCTGTTGATAATCGAGAGGTAAATAATGTAGTGAATAGTAAAAATTTAGGTTTACATACATGCTATTATAGAATGAGTGTGGCTTTAAAATTTTATAACCCATCCATAAATAATGATCGAAGTAATTATTATTGGTAAAATATCCAATATCCTGATGAGTATATTTTTCATCTGCAAAATCCTGTGTTAGGGTAAAATTAAACTTACCACTCACTTTGGCAATGTTTGCTGTGTATTGGTATCCGCTCACATGCCCACCATGTGCGCTATCTCCAAACAACTGGCTTGTAGCAGCTTTACCAGAAAAGTTCCATTTTTCTGAGTAATCATATAAATCCCAAAGCCCAGCAGTAACGTTAGCATTGTAATCACGGCCATCTCTAGACACGTTTGTGTTGATGATAGAAACACTCGAATTATGTTTCAGACTTTTATCGAAAACAAGGATATTATAATTAGTCAATGGGTTTGTTTGCACCCTATACTTATGTTTTGTTATTGTATCTTCCACAATGGCATATTGTGCCTCAGTAACTGCGTTCAACAGGCCGATTCCTAATCCGCCAGCCGTTCGTCCACTCACTTTAGTAGCGTTTATAATCCTACTTTCTGTTGGATTTAGTATTACACTATCATTTTTATTTAAGTTATAAGATACATCACCATGATGAATGGGCATCCCCCCAATTCGCCTACTATAAAACACGCCTCCTTTGGAAAACAACTCAGTTCCTTCTGTGAAAAAGCTTCTGTATTCATTAAATTTAACTTCAAAAGGAGTAAGATTAAGCACTTTATTATCGCTTTGCACCTGACCAAAATCTGGCACAAGTGTCATATCCATGGTGAATGCTTGGTTGATACCATATTTAACATCCATACCACCGTTTAATTTAGTGGAAGTATTAGGCATGTTGGGGTTATTATAAGGATAATTAGTTATATCGGTTGAAAGATACGGCGAAAACGAAAGCCTAACGGGAAGTTTGATGTCCGAGATGCCTGTCCACAAACCAAACTGTGCATTGAAGGAAGATTTTGTTGGATCGACAGGATTCCAGCTTAGGTTTTGGCCTGCTTTTCTTCTTCTTCTAAAGAAATTCATACCCCACGTTTGTATTTTTTTATTGCTAAATCGAATAGCCGAATAGGGTATTTTCATTTCAAATGTCCAACCATCATTTCGCACCTTTGCTGCACTTCTGAACACGCTATTCCAACTATCATCTTCTCCTGTGGAGGAATATTTTGCATCATATTGCTCTCCCAGTGGTGTTACGTAGTATCCAAATCCATTTATCTTATCATTGTAGGTATCAAAGATTACCCCCAAAAAGTCATTAGTCCCTATTTTATCGCGCCCCACTAACTCGCTCGAAATGCTATCCTTTTTTCCTTCATGGCAATACCCACTTATGTAAATAGCATTGTCATCATATAATATTTTTATTTCAGTTCTATTTTCAAACCGCTCAGATTTACCAAAATTGGGTTGTCGTTCAATAAAGTTATTAGCGGTTGGCGCAGTTCTCCAGTCGTCTTCGGTTAAATCACCATCAATTATTATTCTTTTGGATGCCTTCACGGCTGGCAACGGTTTGTGAATGGCACTATCTTTTTGAGCAAACAAATTGATTATACAAAAACAGAATATTGGCAAAAAAAATAATTTCATGTAGTTCTTGTTTAAGGATAAAAGTAGAAAATTGATTCTCAAATTCAGTGAATTTTATATAATAATGGATGAAACATCTTTGAACGGCAATATTACAGGATGTTTGCAATATGAGTAGGATTTTTTACTGTTTGATGATTTGAGTATAGTGCTGGTTTCAAATTCCAATGTTTATATCTTATTTGATGGCTTCATTAACGATAGAATACATAATATTCATGCTTATTTTAATCTGCCGTAAGACTTCCATTAGTTGCCGCAACTATCTACTGAGCTGCGGCAGCCACTGAATAATCTGCCACAGCTCCTCCAGCAACTGCCGCAGCAATTGAATAAGTTGCCACCGGCTTTGGAGCACACACATCAGCATTCCGCTAACATACTATGTTGAAGACATAAAACAAGCTTCCATAAAGTGCAAGCCTAACAACTTTTCCGTGTTCTGTTGAAAACTTTATGCAAGCAAAATAAACACAGACATACATCTTTGCAGCGTAATTGGTTTTTCATACAACAGTTGTATGAGAATTAAAAGGGAATCTAGTGTAAGTCTGGAACTATCCCCGTAGCTGTAAGGCGACCTGAAAAATGATTAACAATCTTCAGGTAATTTGCAATAACCACTGTTCCGCTCATCGGGATGGGAAGGAAGCAATGAACGCTAAGTCAGAAGACCTGCCTTTTACACAATCATTCACGGCTTTCGGGCGAAAAGCATGGAATGTAAAAGACTGACTGCAGGCGGTCGTTTATGTTTCTCCGTTGGGCTTATTAGTAATTTTCAAAATAACAAGGTGTGATTTTAATGAATCAGCAGCTTGTTTTCAGAGATATACTGGTAACACAACTCCCTGAAAGCTCATTGTTACACTTTTTAAAACAAAAGACAATGAGCAAAAAATTAACGCTCCTCTCCACAGCCTTGCTAATAGCAACGGCCATGCTTGCACAAAAGCAAGACACTAGTACACACAGCCTTGACGAGGTTGTGGTAACCGCAAACAAAGTAGCCCAAAAACAAAGTAGCACGGGCAAAGTAGTAACCGTAATCACGAAGGAACAAATTGAGAAAAGTGCAGGAAAAACACTTGCACAGTTGTTAAATGAACAAGCTGGATTAGTTGTTACTGGCGCATTGCAACCAATAGGTAGTGTGCAAACCGTGAACATGCGAGGTGCTGCAAGCGGAAGAACTCTTATTTTAATTGATGGGATTCCGGTTAGTGATCCGTCGGACATTAACAACAACTTCGACTTGAACCAAGTTTCTATTACAGAGATTGAAAGTGTTGAAATTTGCAAAGGCGCACAAAGCACCCTGTATGGTAGCGATGCCATTGGTGGGGTTGTAAACATTATTACAGTGAAAAATGATGTAAAGAAACCACTAAACGTGAAAGCAACATTGGCGGCTGGCAATGAAGCAACCTACAAAGGCAATGTGCAGCTTTATGGTAAATCTGGCAAGTTTTCTTACAGTGCTGGCTATGCAAAACTGAAAACGGATGGCTTTTCAGCAGCTTATGATAGCAGTGGCAAGGGAAAATTTGATAAAGATGGTTTTGATGGGAATACCGCCAATGCAATAGTGACTTTGAAGGCAACGACAGAACTTAACCTTAAAGCTTTTACTAGATATAGTGACTATACCGCTGGTTTTGATGGAGGCTCTTTTAATGATGCCGCATACACAAATAAAAATAAAAATCTGTATGCAGGTGGTGGTTTTGAATTTAAAAAAGACATCATTTCTTTAACTGGTAACTATCAATATGGCACTTTGAATAGAAAAGCAGACTATGGCTATGGAACAAATGAATATAAATCGAATAGTCATTTTGCGGAACTGTATGCCAATACAAAATTGGGTAGTGGTTTTAGTTTATTGCAAGGAGCCGATTATCGGTATGCTTCCATGAATAATCAGTACAAATCAGCCACATACAATAGCAGCATGACAGATACGGCATTAAGCCAAAGCTCCTTGTATGCTTCCTTAGTTTATAATAGTAAAAAACTAAATATTGAACTAGGCGGCAGGCTGAATGTGAATGCAAGATATGGCAGTAACAATACGTACACCTTTAATCCTTCCTTTACTATTGATAAGCATTACCGATTGTTTGGTAGCATTGCAACAGGATTTAAGGCACCTTCTCTTTATCAGTTATACTATTTTGGAGGAACATTTTACCCAGTAGGAAATAGGAATCTTTCTCCTGAAAAGTCTATCAATTACGAATTGGGTATTCAACAACAGTATAAACGCTTTAGCAATAGACTAGTGTTTTTTTATAGAGAGATTACCGATGGAATTGATTACAACAATAACGTAAATCAATATTTTAATTACGCTGCCCAAACAGTTAGGGGATTAGAATATGAAGTTTCAGTTCAGCCTATTGAGCATTTAACTGTAACGGCTAATTACACCTATTTATCTGCAAGTCAGAACACAGAAAACAGGGTAAATAATAAAGATACAGTTTACAACTACTCATTAAGGATTCCAAAAAGCAGCTTAAATGTTAATATAGGCTATCAAATTACCGATAACTTCTTAGTGAGTTTTAATGGAAAATATCAAGGCAGTAGATATGATGCAGGAGGTTATGACGCCTCCTACAATTCTCTGCCAGATGTAACATTAAATAGTTATTTTATTGTTGGTGCTTATGCACAATATGTAGTAAACAAGAATTTTAAAATATTTGCTGATGGAAAGAATATCACTAATCAAAAATTCTTTGATATAAATGGCTATAATTCCATTCCAACCTTAATTAATGGAGGGGTTAGCTTTAACTGGTAAGGAAGTTGAATTTTGAAAGAAAAAAGTCGCAAATGAAACTTTAGTTTTCTCAACATCTTTGGGTTTTATTTTAGCAGGGAATTCCCTATGAGATATATCCATCGTGAGAAAATGTTTCGGATTTTGGCTTTAAACTTTGTAATTACAGTAACAAGCGGTGACAATTTACTGAGATTTCTGAAAACTGGTGAAAACGAATATTATTATCCTTAGAAAGTTACTTTCTAAGGATAATTCTTTGTGTGGCAACCTATAAAGTGACTTTCGAGGCTTAATAGTTTTAGCCGAACGCTAGTAAGTGGCTCATTGTATTTATCCAGAATTAAATAAGTTATACAACTACGGCGCATGGAGTATGTATAATTAATTTTATTAGCGTTTATCAAGGTTGAAATGTAGGCGAAAAACTTTTATGCACCCCATCAGGACTTAAAAAGACTACTCAATCTTCAAATGCTTATTTTTGCCGCCCTCAAATGAGTGAATACAAATTATTATGGATAATAAAATTGCAACACAAGAACAGGCAAGTAAGATAGGACGATATCTAATTACGGCTGCATTACCTTATGCTAATGGGTTAAAACACATAGGTCATTTGGCTGGAGCTTATATGCCGGCAGATATTTATGTTCGTTATCTTAAAGCACAAAAAAGAGATGTAGTATTTGTTTGTGGCAGTGATGAACATGGAACTGCAATACCTATTCAGGCAATGAAAGAAGGAACTACTGCTCAGGCAATTATCGATAAATATCATCCGATTATTGAGCAAAATTTTAAAGATCTAGGAATTGCTTTCGATATTTATCATCGAACATCAGCCCCTTTACAACATGAAACAGCCCAAGAATTCTTCTCTTTTTTAAATGAAAATGGAGACTTAGAGGTAAAGGAAACTGAACAATATTATGATGAAGCTACTAGCACTTTTTTAGCCGACAGATACATTAAAGGTACTTGCCCAGTGTGCGCCAATGAGAATGCTTATGGGGATCAATGCGAAAAATGTGGCAGTACTCTGAGTCCTGAAATGCTTATTAATCCTGTAAGCACGCTCAGTGGTAATGCACCTATTAAAAAAACAACAAAGCATTGGTATCTACCTTTAAATAGACATGAAGAATTTTTAAGGGAATGGATTTTAAAAGAACATAAAGACGATTGGCGTACAAGTGTTGTTGGTCAATGTAAAAGTTGGATTGATGGAGGTTTGCAAGCAAGAGCTGTTACTAGAGATTTGGATTGGGGAATAAAACTACCGCTTACTAATAACAGTTTACCGTTACTAGAAACGTCAAACTCATCATCGGTTAACAGTCAACGGTTAACGGTTAACAACGTTACACAAGACGATGCGGGCAAAGTGCTTTATGTGTGGTTTGATGCGCCAGTTGGATATATCAGTGCCACCAAACAATGGGCTTTGAATAATGAAAGAGATTGGAAACCATATTGGTATGCTCCTGATACTAAATTGGTTCATTTTGTAGGTAAGGACAACATTGTTTTTCATTGCATCATCTTTCCTGTGATGCTTAAACTTCACGGCAACATATTGCCTACAAATGTTCCAGCTAATGAATTCATGAATCTTGAAGGAGACAAAATGAGTACGAGTAGAGGTTGGAGCATTGAAATGGATGACTATATAAACGACTGGATTAAAAAAGACAATGGTGGTGAAAGTATGGCCGATGTGTTGCGATATTATTTAACACAAATTGCCCCCGAAACAAAAGACAGCGAGTTCACTTGGAAAGGTTTTCAAGATGCAAACAATAGTGAGCTAGTAAACATATTTGGAAACTTTGTTAATAGAACTTTTGTGCTGATGCACAAATTGTGTGGCGGAAAAGTACCAGTGTTTAATAATGACATTATTGATGTGGCAGATAAACAACTGATTACTGACATTAAAGCCGCAGCTACAAAAGTGGAAGCTTTATTGGAAGGATATAAGTTTAGAGATGCCCTTTTTGAGGTGATGAATCTTGCAAGAAGCGGTAATAAATACATGCAAGACAAAGAGCCTTGGATGGTTGCCAAAAAGGAAACTGTGGATGGAGTACTTTCTATTGAAGGCAAAAAGAAAATAGATAACTGCCTGCATTTGTGTTTACAATTAACCGCTAATTTAACCATATTAATTAATCCATTTTTACCTTTCACTGCTGGCAAACTTTGTAAGATGATGAAAGTTGTGGACAGGATGCTAGAATGGGAAAATGCTGGAAGAATCGATTTACTAAAAGTAGGTTACAGTCTTCGTGAACCACAATTGCTTTTTAGAAAGATAGAAAATGAAGAAATTGAAGCTCAATTAGTCAAGTTAAAAGATAAAGCAGCAGCAGTAAACAATAAAACACAAATGAACGTGGAAGAAAACAAACAAGAAGTTGAGCTGAAGGCATTGGAACCTGTAGGTGCTGAAATAGTTTTTGATGATTTTGCAAAAATTGATTTGCGTGTAGGAACCATTATAGCTGCGGAGAAAGTACCTAAGGCAGATAAACTACTAAAGCTGAATGTTGATTTAGGCTTTGAAATCAGAACTATTGTTAGCGGTATTGCACTTCATTTTGCGCCTGAAGATATTGTTGGGAAACAAGTTTCGGTTGTGGTAAACCTTGCACCAAGAAAAATGCGTGGCATTGAAAGTAATGGTATGATTTTGATGGCAGAAGATAATGAAGGCAAGCTACATTTTATTAATCCAGAGTCAGCAATAAATAATGGGGCTAGTGTGAGATAGATTTTCGATACTCTTGAATGTAAAAGGGATAGTCTGTTGAGGAAACATACTATCCCTTTTTTTATAAATAATATCAAATTGTAGGCGTAGTTGATTTTTATCATGTTTATGTAAAGTCTAGTTTTTAACTTTATGCTCTAAAACGAGCTATATGAAAACAATATTAGTGCCTACCGATTTTTCAGAAACATCTATTAAGGCTGTTAAATACGCTTTTGGATTAGCAAAACAAGTTCAAGCAAAAAAGATTGTTTTGTTTAATGTTTTTTCTGCTCCAATGAATACAACCATCGACCCACTGGTTATGGGCATTGGTATAATGGATTATGAGTTGCTAGAAGGAGCGTCATTAGAAGGTTTGCAGTATGTTAAAGAGCAATTAATGCAAAACTGTCCTGATGGGGTTGAAATTGAATTTTTAACTAAGTATGGTTTATTGTCTGAAAACATCAACTTGGCTTGTGATGAAGTAGAAGCAGATGTAATTGTAATGGGAATTACTGGAGGAAGCATAATTAGTGAAAAATTGTTTGGTAGTAATACAACAATGGTTGCCAGATGTGCAAAAGTTCCCGTGATTATTGTTCCGCCTAGCAGCACTTATCACGGCATTAAGAAGTTAGTTTTAGTATCCGATTTTGTTGCAATTGAAGAGTTTGTTCCTTTGATTCCAATTAAGAAAGTGTTGGATGATACAAAAGCGCAACTAATGGTTCTTCATGTTGCTAGTTCAAAACACCATTCACTTTATGAAGGTGCTTATGAATGCTTTTCTTTTAAAGAAATGTTTGAAGAATATAATCCAGCATTTCATTTTGTTGTAAACTCAGATTTTACTGGTGCCATCAATACTTTTGCAGCAGAAAATCAGGCTGATATTGTTATGGTGATTCCTAAGAAACATAGTTTTATTTCAAGCATATTCACAACAAGCCATACTAAGGATTTAGCTTTTCATAGTAATATACCGTTGATGGCAGTTCATGAAGTTTAGAAATAGGGTGATAAGTTTCGCATCTATTTTATATTCCTTGATGCTTTTATCAGTAACCAATTAAAATATTAACAAGTAAATAATTAAACAATGAATACGATTCTTCTGCCAACCGATTTTTCACCAGCATCATTAAATGCAGGGAAATATACAATAGGATTTGCAAAGCAAATTCAAGCAAAAAAAGTAATATTATATCATACCTATTCTGCGCCCATTAATTTCACTGTAGCACCCGTTGAATCTGCTTTTATTAGTCAAGATTTGGTTGATTTTGAAATGATGAAAGATAACGCTCAGTTAGCCTTAAATACTTTTAAAGAAAGGCTGGATATTGACTCAAATTCTGGAATAGAAGTTGAACTAATGGCGAATTTTGGCTTTTTCACAGAAGACATTAAAAATGTAATTACTGATGTAAAGGCCGACATAGTTATCATGGGTATTACTGGTGGAGGATCTTTTACAGAAAATATTATTGGAAGCGATACTGTGGTAGTGGCTCGACAGTCCTCAGTGCCAGTAATTATTGTTCCCAGTAAAAATCAATTTAAAGGTGTTCGTAAAGTTGTATTGATTTCAGATTTTATTGATATAAAAAACACTGTCCCTACTGCGCAAATAAAAAAAGTATTAGATGAAACAAATGCTAGTTTAATAGTTCTTCACATAATTAAGCATAATGAGATTGTTTTTGATTCTTCATCAGAAGAACACAAATTATTCAATGAGATATTCGATGGTTATAACCCTAGGTTTTTTAGTTTGGAAACACAGGTTTTTGCTGATGGCGTTAATGAATTCATAGAGTTGAATGAAGTAGATTTGGTTATTGTAATACCTAAAAAGCATAATTTAATTGAAAGTCTGTTCATAAAAAGTCATACAAAGGAACTCGCTTTTCATAGTCATTGTCCATTATTGATTGTTCATAGTTGATCTTGTTTTTTTGTTGTTAGTTGTTTTGTTTTGTTTTGTAGGTGGTATTGTTATGTATAATGACAGTGTCACCTATTTTTATTTCCATTAAGCTTTGTTACATAAAATTATCGTAACTATTCAGGGGGATAATTAACCACAAAGGTCACTAAGGCTTTCACCAAGAACACAAGGATTGTGAAATATTATTTCTACAGAACTACCATTGGGTGACTCTAAACCTTAGTGTACTTTGTTTTTCCCTTGTTTGCTTAGTGGTAAATAACCCCTGAAGAGTTACAAATTATCAACAAAAAGATGGTTTGCTCACAGTAACCCTAAACTTTATTCACCCAATGGTTACACTCGAAACACCCGTTGATTACTGCTCTTTTCTACCAAATTGTGGGGGTTGGGTGAATTAAAAAATAGCTACACACGAGAGTTTTCTTTTACAAAATAGATTCCAACCAATAACTTTAACTTCTAACCACTGATAACAACTTACCATTTCTGCTATTTTTCTAACTTGTAGCACCATCGTTTCAACTTACCTTCAAAATCGAAGGGTGTAGTAGCTTTTGTTATATCTTTTATGGTGGTGGCATTTATTGCAAAACTATCCAAAACAAATTTTGTGAAGTTGGTGCTAAAGTAAATGATCCCACCAGTAGTTGTAGCAGCAAGCACATCATTTAGTAGTTCAGCATGATCGCGTTGAATATCCAAAAAGTCTTTCATCCGCTTGCTATTACTAAATGTTGGAGGATCAATAATTACTAAATCGAAACTGTTTGGTTGCAGTGTTTTGAGGTACTGTTTCACATCAGCATGAATAAAGAAATGCTTCTTAACATCTTTTAGTTTGTTTAATTCTAAGTTTTGTTCTGCCCAATTAAGATAGGTTTTAGATAAGTCTACCGTAGTAACGCTCTCTGCATTACCAGCAGCAGCATATACCGAAAAAGAACCAGTGTAAGCAAACAAGTTTAGAATCCTCTTGCCGTCTGATTCATTACGAAGCATGTTTCTTGTTATCCTATGATCCAAAAACAGTCCTGTATCTAAATAATCTGTCAGGTTTACCAAAAATTTCAATCCCTGTTCTTCCACCGGAAAGTATTCTGCTTTTGCATCAGTCTTTTCATATTGATCAAGTCTGTTTGCTTTGCGTTTGCGTTGTTTTATGTACACTCTCTCATCATCCACAGGTAATATATCACAGATTACGGCAATACATTCTTCTAACCATTGTTCATGTTCTTCGTCCGTCATGCCATGTCTGCGTAAATATTCTGCTAAGTAAACTTTGTCGTCATAGAGTTCAATACAGAAGGGAAATTCAGGAAGATCATGGTCATAAACCCGGTAGCAAGAGATGCTTTGTCTGGCAGCCTGTTTGCATTTGTGTTTAAACACTTTTAGTAGCCGATTGTGAAACATGATCATCTTTTCATTCATCGCACAAAAATAGGGTCTGTAATTAGAAGTAATCAATTGATTACTTCTCAAAGATATTTTTCCCAAAGAGGAAGTAAAGTGATTAGTGTTTCTGTTTAAATAACGAATCTAGAAGAATAAAATTCAAGAAAATAGGAAAGGCAAATGTGTTTAATTTTAAGAAGAATAACACACACATATCTTATGCTATATCAAAGTGTTTTAAACTCCACTTTAAGAAAAAATGTAACTAGTTAGGTGCTTAAACAATAAAAAGCAGAAAGAAAAAACAAAGGATAGTAAACTTTAAATACAATTTTTCAATGCTGAACAAACACTACTTTAGTGGTCAAAACAACCTTAGCCCACTATTTAACCATTACTCCTTTTATAGTATCTTTTGTTTGCAAATAATACATACCACCAGCCAATTTAGGCAAATAAATCACCGTATTGGCTTGCCATAACTGCCCACGCAGTCTTATATTTCCCAATACATCTTTTACAAGATAATCAATAGGAAAGTTGGAGGAATTGTTAACCTGAACGGTGCATTGCTGACTTTTTATAGGGTTAGGGAAAATATTAATTCCATTACTTTTATTGCCAAAGAC
Organism: Chitinophagaceae bacterium; assembly: GCA_947447825.1. GTDB lineage: Bacteria > Bacteroidota > Bacteroidia > Chitinophagales > Chitinophagaceae > Parasediminibacterium. The sequence continues at coordinate 14,364 of CANFLL010000050.1, forward strand.
AACACCAACGACTGCACTGAATGTAGTGTTGCTTGAAGCATCAACTGCTTTTATGCGAAAGTAACTACGGCTGTTTGTTTCAACAAGAGGGTTTATCCAGCTTAATTGAGAAGAAGAAGTTGATTTAAAGGAAGCCACTTCTTTAAAATGTATGCCATCGATACTATTTTCAATCACATAACTTAATGGGTTACCACTAGTGTTCTGCCATTGTAGTTTTACTTGTTTTGTTGGTTCCGTTGCTGCCACTAAGTGCAAGTCGAGCTTATTTGGAAGTGTATTTGCAATTAACGAAAGGGTCATATTATCTACATTCAGCCATCCACCAGCATTTGCATCACTACAAATGCCGACAGTAACTTGATTGTTGGCTACTACTATTTGTGGAATGATGGCCATTGTCCAATTACTTCCGTTGGGTGCTATGTTACTTTTAATTGTATCGCCTCCGTAGTTAGACGCAAACAGATAGCACTGGTTAAAGTGTGCCGTATCTCGTGCAGTGTTTGCCAACAATTGATATATTCCGTTGGGAACATTGATTGTTTGTCGAGTGTAGACCCTGTAGTTGCTAGAAGAATAATTATTAAGTTGATAAACTCCATTCGGGTTCCAACTATTTCCGTTTGAGGTATAGCTTGCGGCAACATCACCAGCTTTCGTCCAACCAATGGGATTACTAACGGCTGCACTATCAGCATCAAAACTATTATTTGATAAGTAATTTGCCTTTTGATCTGTGAACCCATTTATGGCCATAGTGGCTTGTCCTTTGTTATTGAATGCGCCAAGCGAGTACCCCTGCCAATTTCTGTAGGCTTCTGGTTCCCAATAAAACACGCCTATACCTTTACCGTTTGTTACTTGTTTGGTGTTAGCAATTATGTTTTCAACAAAGCCCCTACAAGCCACCGAATCAGAAACCTTCATACCAATCTCTGCCACCATTACTTCACTACCATAACGCACAACCATATCATTCATGTTGGAAGCGCATAGGTTGCTGTAACTGTTCCAATTACTATCGGCTGGATAAAGAGACATTCCTATCACGTCCCATTTTGCCCCATTACTCTTCAAGCCATCAAACAAATACCGGAACAATGAATTATTGTAACCATTAGACACATGAACTATCACCTTTATACTACTATCCACTTTTTTCACCGCATCATATCCTGCAGAAACCAACTGAAAAAAGTTAGTTATGCTTGTAGATGCCCTACCAATTTCCCACAGCATTCCATCATTCACTTCATTGCCCACCTGAACCCACTGGGGTGTAATATTGTTTGCTTTTAGTGCTTTTAAAACATTGGTTGTATGTGCTGCCAGTGCCAATTTAAGGCTATCTAACCCATAAGCCGACCACGCAGCAGGTATTTGTTGCTGACCAGGATCGGCCCAAGTGTCGCTGTAATGAAAATCTATTAACAAGCGCATACCAGCTTTTTTTGCTCTGATTGCTTTGGCAACCACATCATTTACATCGTTAAACCCATCGGTAGGGTTAACCCAAACTCGCAACCTAATGGCATTAATCCCTTTTTGCTGTAGGATAGAAAAGAGATCTTGCTGGTTCAACTGGTCATCATAAAACTTATATCCTTTGGCCTCCATTTGCGAAACCCACCCAACATCAGCCCCGTAAGCAAACCCTTGTGCATGACTATTGGATGCAAACAATATTGTAATTAGGAAAAAAATTGTCATTAAGCGACAACAGAATATTTTATAAACACTTTTAATCATTGGGTAAAGGTAAAAAAATATGGAATAGGAATGTATTGACGCAAAGCAAAGTGATGTAATCAGTAAATGGATTCTGAGCATTAAACAACATAAAGCTGCAAAGAAGCTGGGTTGAAATAAGCTTAAATGAAAGTCCAGATTAAAAAAAACAATCTTTTAAGTCCATAAACTTTGATTTTAACATACCGAAAGCTAACAGCAAAGGTTTATCAATTTACACCTCAGCTATTACGATTTATACCTGTGCTTAGTAGATTTATATGAGTGCGATGTGGATTTATACCTGTGCTAACCTAATTTATGCCTCTGCTTTGTGGATTTACTCGAGTGCTATGTTAATTTATACCTATGCTTTGTTAAATTACACAACTGCTACTAGGATTTATACCTCTTCAATGAGGAGTTATCGAATTACAATATGTATCTACTCAAGTGCTATCTTGATTTATATGAGTGCTAAGTGGATTTATACGAGTGCTAAACGGATTTATACGAGTGCTAAGTGGATTTATACGAGTGCTAAATGAATTTATACAAGTGCTAAATGAATTTATACGAGTGCTAAACGGATTTATACGAGTGCTAAATGAATTTATACGAGTGCTAAATGAATTTACCTATTTATGGAAGTTTATAAATCCTTACTAAACTTTGGATAGACCTAGTTCTTTCTAGGGATGAAATAGGGCAATGCAAGTCTATTTAGAAAGAAGTTATTTTAAAAAAAATAAAACTTCCGAGAGATTCATTTTAGAATAAAGAAGCAACATTTCATAGCTTAAAAACAAGGAAATAGGTTGACCAAGCCATTGAATCATCTACTTAATGGACTGCTTACAACTATTAATAAACCATATAAAGCTGGAGAGTTTGAACGTAGTGATCTGGCGAATGGTCACTCATTTATTACTTGCGCATCATTTTTACTTTTTCAAGGTTAATTAGAAATAAATGCATGACTTTTTGTTCCTAGCTTTCCGAATGAATTATTAAGCGTAAGTGAAATAAAACAATCATTATTCAAAACAAGACTAATTACCCATCTAGGAATAATAAAATACTATATTAACATATAGGAAACGTAAATCTTTAAAATTATATTAATATAGTAGAAACAATACATAAAAAAGTGGTATCGAATTGGGGTTTGAGCAAATACTTTTACACCTCAAAATAAACGAATTATTGCCATGCTTTTATTAGGAATAGATATTGGTACTTCATCTATTAAAGTAGCGATTGTTGATGCAAATACCCAACAAACAATTACAACCGCTCAATACCCTGAAACAGAAACTTCAATTACTTCTTTACAAAATGGATGGGCAGAACAGGATCCTGAAATGTGGTGGCAACATGTTCAACAAGCCATCTTAAAAGTGAATGCTTCTGGAAGTTATAACCCAAAAGACATTGCCGCAATTGGTATTGCTTACCAAATGCACGGATTGGTTTGTGTGGATAAACAGCAGAATGTGTTAAGGGACAGCATAATTTGGTGTGATAGCCGTGCGGTGCCTTATGGTGATAAAGCTTTTGAAACAATAGGATTCGAGAAATGTCTTTCGCATTTATTGAACTCCCCTGGTAATTTCACAGCTAGTAAACTAGCTTGGGTGAAGGAAAATGAGCCCCATATTTTTGAACAAATAGACCAGGTGATGCTACCAGGTGACTTCATTGCGATGAAGCTTACTGGAGCTGTAACAACTACCGCCTCTGCCCTATCCGAAGGAATATTTTGGGACTTTAAAAACAATGAAATATCAAAGGATATAATGGACTATTTTGGTTTTCAAAGTTCAATTATACCTACTGTAAAAGATGTTTTTACAGAACATGGGTTATTGGGTGCTGAAATAGCCCAACACTTATCCCTAACAAAAAACATCCCAGTAACATACAAAGCAGGTGATCAACCAAATAACGCCTTATCGTTAAACGTATTTGAACCAGGAGAAGTGGCCGCAACGGCTGGCACATCTGGGGTAATTTATGGTGTTGGGGATACTTTGAGTTATGATAAACAGAGCCGGATAAACAGTTTTGCACACGTGAATCATACGGCTGACAAAACTAGAATTGGCACATTACTTTGTATTAATGGAACAGGAATTGCCAACAGCTTTACTAGAAAACTATTAGCGGCTAACCAATCTTATCCTCAGATTAATGAAGCCGCAAAACAAATCACAATTGGGTCGGAAGGACTAACGGTTTTGCCTTTTGGTAACGGAGCAGAAAGAATTTTTAATAACAAAACCATTGGAGCTCATTACCTAAATATCAATTTTAATATTCATACAGAAGCACATATTTTCAGAGCAGTTCAAGAAGGAATAGCCTTTTCTTTTAGATACGGTCTAGATATTATGAAAGAAAACGGCATAACACCTTCAGTTATTCGTGCTGGCAAGGCTAACTTATTTTTGAGTGATGTGTTCATCAGTGCTTTTGTAAATGCCACGAATGTTCCTGTTGAATTATATGAGGTTGATGGTAGTGTTGGGGCTGCTAAAGGAGCTGGTATTGGAGCTAAGATTTTTGCAAATGAAAAAGAAGCATTTGCTGATAACAAACCGCTCAATTTAATTGACCCCTCTGTTCATTTAGCATACAATGAGGAATTTGAGGGGTGGAAGAAGCTGCTTTTGAGGCAATTATGAAAAATGAGATATGAAATTGGGATATATAAATTCAATCAAATTAATCATTAAAAACTAATCATTAAACATTTAAATAAAATATATGAGCACAGTAATTACGGGGGAGAACGAGTTTTTTAAAGGAATTGAACAAGTAAAGTTTGAAGGATTGGGAAGCGATAATCCACTTGCATTCCGTTGGTATGATGAAAACAGGATTGTGGCGGGCAAGCCTATGAAAGATTACCTGCGTTTTGCTGGTGCTTACTGGCATAGCTTCTGCGGCAGTGGTGCCGACCCTTTTGGTGAAGCTACCCATTTGTTTCCATGGAGCAAGAAAGCTGATCCTGTTGAAAGAGCTAAAGATAAAATGGATGCCGCATTTGAGTTTTTAACTAAAATGAACCTTCCTTTTTATTGTTTTCATGATGTGGATGTGGTGGATTATGGCAATGATATTGTAGAAAATGAAAGACGCTTGCAAGCGTTAGTTGCTTACGCTAAAGAAAAACAAGCTGCTAGTGGGGTTCAACTATTGTGGGGTACTGCCAATTTATTTTCTCATAGAAGATATATGAATGGTGCTTCTACTAATCCAGATTTTCATGTGTTAACGCATGGTGCTGCACAAGTTAAAGCAGCCATCGATGCAACAATCGAGCTAGGCGGTGGCGGTTATACCTTTTGGGGTGGTCGTGAAGGGTATATGAGTTTGCTGAACACAAATATGAAGCGTGAACAAGAACATTTTGCTAAGTTCTTACATGCTTCTAAAGACTATGCAAGGACTAATGGTTTTAAAGGTGTATTCTTTATTGAACCAAAACCTTGTGAACCCAGTAAACATCAATATGATTATGACAGTGAAACAGTAATTGGTTTCTTACGCAAGTTTGATTTATTGAATGATTTTAAACTTAACCTAGAAGTTAACCATGCAACTTTGGCTGGTCATACTTTTCAACACGAAGTTCAGATTGCAGTTGACAATGGCTTACTGGGAAGTATGGATGCGAATAGAGGAGACTATCAAAATGGTTGGGATACTGACCAATTTCCTAACAATATCAATGAATTAGTTGAAACTATGTTGGTAGTATTAGAGGGAGGTGGCTTGAAAGGTGGGGGCATTAATTTCGATGCTAAAATCAGAAGAAACAGCACTGACCCTGCCGATTTGTTCTATGCTCATGTTGGTGGAATGGATACGTTTGCAAGGGCATTGATTGTTGCAGATGAAATTTTGACTAAATCAGATTATAAAAAAATTCGCACCGAAAGATATGCCTCTTTTGATACAGGAGCAGGTAAAGCTTTTGAAGAAGGAAAGTTATCGTTGGAAGATTTGCGTGCTTATGCCATTGAAAATGGAGAGCCAGCAACTATTAGTGGCAAACAGGAGTACTTAGAGAACATTATTAATCGTTTCATTTAATAAAATGGGCCAGTAATTGAGTTTACTGGCCTATTATTTTTTATGAAAACTACAAATGTTTGCATTACACTTGTTAGAACCTTATATATTTGTGCGATAACGTTGTAATTATATTCAATTAACATTTAAACATCTTCTAACTTCTGCCGCATGAACAAATTAGCATCACAGGATTACATTGTATTTTTAGTTTATTTCATTGGTGTTGCCTCTTATGGCTACTGGGTGTACAATCGTAAGAAAAAGGAAGCCACAAGTGCTTCTCACGACTATTTTTTAGCTGAAGGTTCTCTAACTTGGTGGGCAATCGGCACGTCATTAATTGCTTCAAACATTTCATCTGAGCAATTTATTGCCATGAGTGGTAATGGGTTTAAAATGGGCTTAGCTATTTCTGCTTATGAGTGGATGGCTGCGGCCACATTGATGATTGTTGCCATATTCTTCATTCCTGTATATCTTAAAAACAAGATATATACAATGCCGCAGTTTCTTAGCACTCGCTACAACAGTACGGTTGCGATGATAATGGCGGTTTTTTGGTTGTTACTGTATGTAATAGTAAATCTTACTTCCATTCTATACTTAGGCGCATTAGCTATCAGCAGTATATCTGGCATTAACCAATATGTATGTATGTATGGATTGGCAATATTTGCTATTATTATTGCATTAGGCGGTATGAAAGTTATTGGGTTTACTGATGTTATTCAAGTATTCTTTTTGATATTAGGGGGTTTAGTAACTACTTATTTAGCGCTTGACCTTGTAGCACAACAATACGGCACCACAGGAGTTATCAATGGTTTTAAACTAATGATGGATAACTCCAACGATCATTTTCACATGATATTGAAAAAAGACAACCCAAATTTCCCTAGTTTACCAGGCTTAACGGTATTGTTGGGTGGTATGTGGATTGTGAACTTGAACTATTGGGGTTGTAACCAGTATATTACACAACGTGCTTTGGGTGCTGATTTGAAGACTGCACGAGGAGGTATATTGTTTGCAGCCTTCCTTAAGTTATTGATGCCCGTGATAGTTGTATTACCTGGTATTGCAGCTTATGCTTTGAACCAAAAAGGTTATTTCTCTCATCATGAATTGATGGACGCAACTGGTGAAGTTGTTGGTGACAAAGCATATCCTACATTACTTAACTTGTTGCCTGTTGGTTTTAAAGGCTTGTCGGTAGCTGCTTTAACGGCTGCTATTGTGGCTTCATTAGCTGGCAAGGCAAACAGTATTGCTACTATTTTTACGCTAGACATCTATCAAAAGAAAATTAAACCACTAGCTACAGAAAATGAGTTGGTTAAAACAGGTAAATTAACGGTTTTGGGTGCAATGATTATTGGTTGTATCATTTCTCCATTCTTAGGAATAGACAAAAAAGGTGGTTTTGATTTTATACAAGAGTACACAGGGTTTGTAAGTCCTGGTATTTTTGCTATGTTTATACTAGGGTTCTTTTGGAAAAAAACTACTTCAAACGCAGCATTATTTGCTACTGTGGGAGGGTTTTTATTATCGGTTCTGTTCAAGTTTATGCCAACGTTTGTTAACCTTGAATTTTTAAATTCTGTTGGTTTATCTACTTTAGTGAAACAAGAAAATGGAACATCATTGTTTGAAATACCTTTCTTAGACAGAATGGGGCTAGTATTTGTTATCAGTATTGCAGTGATGTATGTGATTAGCATGATTGAAAGCAGAAAAGGCACCAAAGTTCATGGCTTGGAAGTGGATACTACTATGTTTAAAACAACAAATGCTTTTGCAGTTGGTGCATTAATCATCGTTGGTGTTTTAACAGCATTATATACCTTCTTTTGGTAAGAACAAGTTGGTTTAACATATAAAAAAAGGCTTTCTCAATTTGTTTGAGAAAGCCTTTTTTTATATATTAAAAGTTGAAAGTTGAGAATCAAACAAAGAGTAGAGAGGTCTAACAACATTCATAACTTATACTATCTCAACCAGAATTCCTCATGTAATTTAGGGATTTCTACATCTGCAAAACCTTTCTTCGATAATCTTTCTCGAAATTCTTGTTGTACTTCATATTCTCCATGAACAATGAAGAACTTACTTACTTTCTTAGCATCTTGGCAAGAAAGAAACTGGCATAAATCATCATAATCGCCATGTGCACTGAGGCTTCGCATAATCCTAACATCAGCAACTACCTTATGTTCCTCGCCATATATCCGAACCTTTTTAGCTCCATTCATTAACTTCCCACCCAAAGAAAAAGGTTCACAATAACCTACAATTAAAATAGTGTTCTTTTTATTGTCAATATTATTGGCAATATGGTGTTTAATTCTTCCTGCATCAGCCATTCCGCTTGCAGCTAAAATGACACAAGGACTACTCAAGAAATTAAGTCCTTTACTTTCTTCAACACTTGATGTAAATGTTAACCCTGGAAAATCGAATGGGTCTTCATCTATTTGCATTAACTTATGAATTCTAGCATTAAAATACTTCGAGAATTCCTTTACAATCTCTGTAACCTTTGAACTCAAAGGGCTATCTACAAATACTTTCACCTTCGGCATTCTTTTCTCAAGTACCAATTGATTCATGTAATAAAGCAATTCCTGCGTTCTTCCTACACTAAATGATGGAATTATTAAGTTACCTTTTTTGTGAACACATGTTTCCTCAATCCAGTGGTGAAGTGTTTGGATAGTGTCATTAATTGGGTCGTGCAAACTATTACCATAAGTACTTTCACAAATGATATAATCTGCTTGTGGAAATACTGATGGAGACCTCAAAATAACATCTCTATATCGTCCTACATCACCAGAAAAAGCCAAATGCTTTTCGCTTTCATTTTCCTTTAACAAAAGATTAACCACTGCACTACCTATGATATGTCCTGCATCTGTAAACAACACACTTACTTCCTCACAAATTTTTGTCCACTCTCCATACTCAACCGTTACAAACAAACTCAAAGCTGCTTTTACATCATCCTGAGTGTAAAGTGGTTGTACTTGTGGCAAGCCCGAAATCTTTCTTTTTTTGTTGATATATGCAGTATCATCCCGTTGAATAACAGCAGAGTCTTCTAAGAGTGCGGCAGCCAATGCGGCAGTAGCAGATGTGCAATGAATAGTGCCATTAAATCCCTCCTTCACGAGTTTTGGAATTAGTCCAGAATGATCGATGTGAGCATGTGAAAGAATCAAGTAATCAATTTCTGATGGTACAAAACCAAATTGTGCATTTAAGGCATTTGTTGCTTGTCCCATACCCTGAAATAATCCACAATCCAATAAAATTTGTTTGTTATTACTAAGTGTCAAGAGGTGCTTAGAACCAGTAACAGTTCGCGAAGCACCATGAAATGAAATCTTCATACGAAAGCAATTTGTTGAACAATAAATATACAACTTTTGCTTATTCAAAAAAGAGGATTAAAACAGGATGCATTATGTTCTGAGCATTAAACCACCAAAAGAAAATTGATATAATGAGTTATTAATTTTAGAAGATTTCAGATTACTTTCCTTTTGATATGATATCTTCACTGAGTTGTAACCATTATTCATATTTCATTTCTCACAAATAGTACTATACATTTCCCTTTCCATTTCTCTGTAGCATTAATTACATTTGCAATCTTCAAAAAGAAAAAGGATGGCATTAGATTTTAAACAACTGAGGAGTAAAATACAAGGAGATTTATTTACTGACAATACCATAAGAACTTTATATGCTACTGATGCATCGGCATACAGAGAGATGCCACTGGCTGTTGCCATCCCTAAATCGGAAGAAGACATACTGGCATTAATTAAATTTGCTGCTGAGAATAAAACATCTGTCATCCCTCGTACCGCAGGAACTTCATTGGCTGGTCAAGTAGTGGGCAATGGGATTATTGTAGATGTATCTAAACATTTCACCAAGATATTAGATCTAAATAAAGAAGAACATTGGGTGCGTGTTCAACCTGGTGTGATACGCGATGAACTGAATATGTTCCTGAAACCTCATGGACTATTCTTTGGTCCAGAAACTTCTACGGCTAATAGAGCTATGATTGGGGGAATGGTGGGCAATAATTCTTGCGGCTCTAATTCGGTTGTTTATAGAAGTACCAGAGAGCATTTACTAGAAGTGAAAGCCATTTTGAGCGATGGTACCAAGGTGATATTTGGGGCTTTGAACCTCGATGAGTTTCATGCTAAGTGCGAACTAGATTCGTTAGAGGGGAATATTTATAAGAAAATTAGAAGTATACTAAGCAATTACGAAGTACAAGAAGAGATAAGAAAAGAATTTCCTAAGAAGTCTGTAGAACGCAGAAATACAGGTTATGCAGTAGATATGTTGTTAGAGACAGCACCTTTTACTGCCGGATCAGAGGACTTTAACTTTTGTAAACTGATTGCAGGCTCGGAAGGAACTTTGGCTTTTTTAACCGAGATAAAACTAAACGTAAGTCCTTTGCCACCTAAGGAAGTGGGTTTGCTCTGTGTGCATTTTAATAATGTAGATGAGGCTTTGCGCGCTAACTTAATTGGACTAAAATATAAGCCTAGTGCAAGTGAACTAATAGATCATTACATTTTGGAATGTACAAAAGAAAACATTGAACAAAGTAAGAATCGCTTTTTTGTTCAAGGTGATCCAGGAGCTATCTTAGTAATTGAATTTTGTAGGGATAATAGAGAAGAGATAGCTGAAATATGCAAAAAAGTAGAGGCAGACATGCGTGCCAGCAATTTAGGTTACCATTTCCCCTTATTATATGGTGCTGATAGCAAAAAGATTTGGAGTTTAAGAAAGGCTGGTTTGGGCTTGTTGAGCAATTTGCCTGGTGATGAAAAGGCTGTTCCTGTAATTGAAGACACTACTGTGGATGTGCATGATTTACCAGCTTTCATAAGAGAGTTTAATGAAATATTGGCAAAGGACAATTTGTATTCTGTGCACTATGCACACGCAGGAAGTGGTGAAATCCATCTGCGCCCAATAATCAATTTAAAAACAGTAGAAGGTAATAAACAGTTTAGAAAGATTGCCGAAGAGATAGCCACTTTAGTTAAGAAATATAAAGGTTCATTGAGTGGAGAACACGGTGACGGACGATTGCGAGGGGAGTTCATTAAGCAAATGGTGGGTGAAAAGAATTATGCTTTATTGAAAGAAGTGAAGAAAACTTTCGACCCCAACAATACCTTCAATCCAAATAAGATTGTTGATACCCCCCCTATGGATACAATGTTGCGCTATGTGCCAGGGCAGCAAACACCTGCTTTTAAAACTTATTTCAGATATCATAACCAAGATGTTTTACAGCATGCTGAGCAATGCAATGGATCTGGAGATTGCAGAAAAACAGAATTGTCTGGCGGCACCATGTGTCCGTCTTTTATGGCTACCCGTAACGAAAAAGATACAACAAGGGCAAGAGCAAACATATTGAGAGAGTTTTTAACGAACTCCGCACAGACCAACCGCTTTAACCACAAAGAGATTAAAGAAGTGATGGATTTATGCTTAAGTTGTAAAGGCTGCAAATCGGAATGTCCTTCAAATGTAGATATGGCAAAGCTTAAAGCAGAGTTCTTGCAGCATTACCATGATGCTAATGGCGTTCCTTTTAGGTCGCAGTTGATTGCTAATTTTAGCACCTCGGCCAAGCTTGGTTCAATTGCACCAGGCGTTTACAACTATATGATGAAGCAACCTTTCATCAGCAAGACTATCAAGAAAGTAATAGGTTTTGCGCCAGAAAGATCAATGCCGCTATTGCATACTGAAACCCTACTTAGATGGGATGAGAAGAGACAGAAAGGTGTAAAAGAGAAGACGAATAGCAAAACTGTATATTTATTTTGCGATGAGTTCACCAATTTTAATGACACACCAATTGGCATAAAAACGATTCTTCTATTAGAACATTTGGGCTATCAGGTTATTATACCCTATCATTTAGATAGTGGGCGCGCACCAATATCGAAGGGATTATTAAAGAAAGCAAAACACTTTGCTAACGGAAACGTACAATTATTGTATCCATTGGTTAGCGCAGATAAGCCACTAATTGGCGTTGAACCTTCCGCAATATTGTCTTTCAGGGATGAATATCCTGATTTAGTTGATGACGAATTGCATACCCAAGCAATTGAATTAGCGAAGCATGTATTTATGATTGATGAATTTATTGCCAACCAAATAGACAAAGGCAACATCAAACAGGAACAATTTACTACTGCTTCTAAGGAGATAAAATTGCATGGTCATTGCCAGCAAAAATCTGTTGGGGCGTTGAGTAATACAGTCAAGGTTTTATCATTTCCTAAAAACTATAAAGTTGAAACTATTCCTTCGGGCTGTTGCGGCATGGCGGGCTCATTTGGTTATGAGAAAGAACATTACGAATTATCAGTTCAGGTTAGCGAATTGGTGTTGATGCCTTTTGTTCGTAAGCAACCAGAGAGCGTGATTATAGCTGCTCCTGGCACTAGCTGTCGTCACCAAATTAAGGATGGAGCACAAAGAGTAGCCTTGCATCCGGTGGAGGTTCTTTATGATGCGTTGAATAAAAAGTGAGTTGTTAGTGGTTTGTGGTTATTTAATGATTGAATTAACATTGGTGATATATGTCGGAGAACATTAATGATTGACTTTACATTATCTATAACAACTTTATCATCAATTTGTCCTGTCTATTAATCTCTTTCAACCAAAGCAAGGTTGTAAAGATTATCTAGATAAACAAGCGTGAACTACACAATCTTTTCAATTTTCCCTTTTGGTTCTTAGCTTAAAAAATAGAATGTTGTAAATTGTTCATACCACATTAAATCTTATCTATCGAGTTTCATACTTTGCTATGTTATCGAAAAATTAGGATTGTCAATTTTGAGTAAACTATAAGAAACAGCTAAGTTGTCCTATAACGGCCAACGAATGAGTGTTTGGCAAGGGGCATTTCAACAATGTTCCATCAATGGACGATTGCTTAATTCTTATTCAAATCCTTAATTCTTGCTAAAAACAAGAACTGCAATATATGCTAATTTTAACTACAACTCCATGATATAAGAGGATTGGAAGGGCTACCATAGGTTTAGTTCAACAGGTTTTTCATTGCAAGCCCTCCAGGCGCAACGAAAACCTAGTTATTCTAGTTTTAGCAGAAGTACATTGTCATAAGGTCTCAATTTCTTCCTTAGTTAAGCCCGTATATAATATTATTTTTTCAATTGTTTCTCTATTATCTTTCATCGCTTTTCCAATTAGCTTTGCTTTTTGTTTTTCTGCTTTCCTTTCAGCAAACTCAATCCGGCCTATTTCATCACGTTCCTTAATTGAGGCTCTTTCATAGTCTTCCAACTCTTGCTTTGTCCAATTTCGTCTGTCTGCTTCTGTGTAGGCTTCTTTTAATCCTTCGTCTTTTACACTTTCGGGTATCAAACTCAGGTTTTCGGCGTTCTTAATAAAATATGTCCATTGGTCTATGTTTGTCTCTAATTGTTCAATAGTCTTACTAAACTTCGGCAATTCAATAAAGTTAAACTCAACATCCGCTATGACCTGTTCTTTGGTTTCAATATCCAAAACCTTATGTCTGCTGAAATAGTTTGGATTCTGTCCTATTTCAAACTCAAGGATTCCGATGAAATATACAGGTTTCAATTTGTGGTATTCAACTCCTTTGTCAATTTGTGAAACATAGCTTTGTGAAGTGTAATAAAGTATCCTTTTATGAAAAAAGTCGAATTCGGCAATTTGCATTTCCACTATGAATACATTCCCTTTTTCGTCCTTTGCCTTAACATCAACAATTGTGGATTTCCCTCCACTAAGTTTGCCCAAATGATAAGGATTGGTTATTTCAACATCAATAACTTGCTCATTTTGGGGAAAGTCAATAACAGCATTCAAAAATGAAATCAGAGACTTTTTCTTGTTTTCATTCCCAAATATTTTTCTGAATGCAATGTCATTAGTTATATCTACAAACTTCATGGTACAAATTTAATAGAAAGTATCGACGTTTGAGTTTTAGAGGAGTTCCGTTTGGGCATAACGAATGAGTGTTTAGGAAGGGGCTTGACAAGAATGTTCGCCCGCCGATGACAATTTCTTATTTCTTGTTCCATTGCTAAAATCTTGCATATATGTAATACGCTATATTAAAAGCATCGAACAGCGTGAAGAACCAGACTAGCTGAGGTTATTTATTTATGGGCTAGATAGTTTATATCATTAGAAAACTCTATATCTTCTTACTTTTAGTCTCGTGTTTCTTAGTAACAGTGGTAATGATATATCGTTGTTTTTCATTAACAATTTGCTGAAAAATAGAATAATCTGCACTCTCAAAAACACCAGCTCCACCGAGGATTTTACTGGGCACCATCCTATTAAATTCAGTAGTGTCCAAGGACTTTAAAAAGTAGTAGTTAGACTCAAAGTTGAAGTTGGTAATGTGAATAAGCTTTCTTCCCACAAGGCTTATCGAGCTATTAGCCCTATTATTTTTCCAGACTTGCTTAACCGAATCGTACCTCCAGCCGTACGAAATCTTATTTAGTTCTGGCAAAATGTTTTCAGTGTCTATCGCCAATAAATGAAACAGATCCATAGCATTTATTGAACGTTCATCCGTACTCATCAAATCCTTCACAACCGATTTGTCTATCAGCAAATCAATGTTTTTGGGGTTATCTCTCGAGTAAACCAATACCAGTTGTTGACCTTTATAAAAATCTTTGAATTGATAGCGAGAAATATCCTTTGCCACTATCATTTCCTTTCCAGTTTTCGTGGTAAACTGTACCACAACATACGTATGATCAAACAGTCCTCCACGCCCAGATTTTGATGCCCGTGAAAGACCATCTATCACCGTTCCCATCACTTCTTCCTGCGTATTTTTCAGTGTTTGGTAAGCTCCATTTTCAATAATTAGCGACAAGATAAAGGTGATAATAGTCACTGGCACTAGCGATAGTACAATTAAAGCCACATAATCAAACCCTTTTTTACGCCGCTTTTCCAGCGAAGATGGCAACCATGAATTACGGTATACCAGTACAAAAAAGGTAGAAATAACAATGCAAAATGACCCAACAATAGAAATAAAAGTTATAAACTCCACAATATTACTCATGGGAATAATAACAAAGAATAATAGTAAAGAAGCCAACAAGCAGGCGATGCTTATATAATACTTTCGTTTATATATTGAGGGAAACGTTTTCAGCCGTTCCTGAAAAGCCAAAGCCTCAGCCTCCTTCATGTAAACGGCAAATTCTTCAGCATTCAAATCCCCCCTGTAATCAATAAAAATATCCGAATCAGCAATACCTCTATTAATTAGTTCAGCATAAAGTTCTATCAATTCATCCTTAGTCATATTTATTAGTTTTTGTTCTGCCTTTGTTGGTGTTGCAAATTTTAGATGTTGGTAAGGAACATTAAAATTGACGAAAAAAGTTCCAAATTTATACAAATTTTAACGACAGCTCCATAATAAAAGAGGATTGGAAGGGCTACAGTAGGTTTCGTTCAACAGGTTTTTCATTGAATGCACTAAAGGGCGCAACGAAAACCTAGCTGTTGTGTGTTGTGCTTTTGTAGACTGTCTATTTAATCACAAATATTATGTCTGACAGGGCTGTAAAACTTTGTGGCTTGCCTTTGAAATCAAAATCCACTTTTAAGTCTTCAATCTTCTTGCTTTTAAAGTCTTCCAAGTAAGAAATTATTGTAGGTTTTAAAAGGTCAAGATTTCTTTTGAGTTTCCATGAACTGTTGAAGTCATCGGTATCAACTAGTACTAGGAATAAACGATTCTCCGACCCGAAACGCATTTCCCCTTGGTTTTCATAAAGCCATGTTGCAAGCATTTTTGGATTGTCTTGAACCTCTTTAAGTATTGCTAGCTTTTCATTTTTTAGGGTTGTTAAGACAGAATAACAAAATTCATCATTCCTATCTTTCATTTTTTCAACTATCTCATAAAAAATATCGCTAGATTTTGCTTTTTTGTCAAAACTGATTTTTGCCTCTTCGGCTTTCATTTTTAGAAACGTTAGTTCTACAGGAAAGCCTTTTTCTTTTCGTTTCTCTTTTATGTATTCTGCTGGTAAGTAGGTCACCTTCAAATCAAAAGGTACTTCATTAATAAAAAAGTCAACGCTTTTGATTTGACCTACTGTCGGCAGTACCGAAGCATGAGATTTAAAGATATGCTCAATCAAAATACTGCTCCAATGGTTATACCAACTGTTTAAAACATACCCTTGAACAGCTACATTAATTTCAGTTTCAAATTTAGAAATCAATATGTCATAGGACTTATGAACTTTTACATAATGACTTACCAAATATTTGTCTAATGAGTTTTGATAGTCTCCACCCCAATCGAAATTTTTGAGTTTATAAAGTTCTGAAACCAATTGCTCTGTGTCAAGATTCCCAACCTGCTTTTTGTTTTCGGTTCTAATATATTCGTCTAGAAGTTTATGAGAATTTGCAGGGTCTTTGCTTAACAAATTGAATAATTCTACAAATTGTTTTGCCAATGCAGTCTCTTCAAGTTTAATGGTATTGTTAGCCACAAAGTCAGCAATAAGTTCTTTGCGGATTATTGATTTTGTTTTAAGCCACAAAAATCCAAGAGTGTCTTTGCTAAATTCCTCAAGTGCTTCACTCTCGTGTAATTTTTTCCAATAGTCAAAGTCCTTCATTTACAAATTCTTTTTGGTGATTTAAGGAAACGAAATGTTTCTTTTTGGGTTTACAAACAAATAAAATCTCTTGGCTTCCTGCCACACTCCCCTTACCACCCCTGCCATTGCTATATGTTTTCGCTTCTACAGTTACCTGTCTATATTTTGAAATTAGTTTTTCAAATTCATCTATGCCAGGATAGCTACGATTGTTATAGCTGATAAGCCAATTGGGAATTTCTTCCGATAACTTAAAAAGTTTTTCAAAGGATGAAAGTACGTCTCGCTTTTTATCGAAACCACTGAACCTTTGGGGTTCATAGCGTTTTATGCCATTTATAAATTCCTTGTCCTTCCAATATTCGGTATATGTTTCAAGTAAATGATAAAAGCCCTGATAGTCAGCATGACTGTCACAATAAGGTGGGTCGAAATAGGCCAAATCAATATTATCAAGTGTTGGCAAAAGATCTAAAATATTTTTGTGGAAGCTTCTGTTTACTCTTTCATTATCAAAAATAGCATTGTTGTATTTGGGCAATACTTCTTCAAATATTTCTTTTATTGGTCTAATTAAACTCCTATTACGTTTTATTCTTTCTTGGTTCCTTGCATAAACTAATGCTTGGGTATGTCCAAAATGTCCCATAGTTATTTTTCGTGTCATACTTCGATTGATGACAGTAAAGGCAATAGCTTGTTTAAGTGTATTGTCAAGTTTTGGGATGTTTGCTCTAAAATTATCTAAAAATCGTGCTTCCTCTTTATCAAAGAATACATCCGTAAATGTATTTTCAATAAGTTCAAAATCAGTTTTATTAACTGCAGGTTGAAAAAGTATTTTTAAATCTTCTTTTGTGAGTTTAACATCTTTATTTTCAATTAAAGCTAATCCTATTTGATTATTGAAATTTAAAAAGTCATTGGAAATTGTTGTAAAGCCCATTTGTTTGAATAAGAATGCTACAGATTGAGAGCCTGAAAATGCGTCAATTGCAGTAGTTATATTTTTTGGGGTAAATTTTTGAATCCAAGCCAAATGTGTATGCTTTGCACCCAAATATTGAGGTTCAGGAAATTTAAAATTGAAATTTTTATCTTCTTTAAATAGCATTTAATTAATTTGTTCATTTCTAAACGACAAATTTACCAAACTTTAAATGAAGTTATACGAACACTTTCATTTTAGGCTGTCGCATAGCATAACACACAACGGTTTTCAGCTTGGCGATGTGGCGGAAATCGAAGCACAAAAGTTGGTTTTTGTACTAAAGTTCAATCGAAGAACTGAACTTGAATTTAGCACTTCAGCCGCCATATTGCCAAACCGATGTTGGTGGCAGTTATTTTTTTTCGTTTATATATTCGTCAGTAAAATGTTGTTTATGTTTCGGTTTTGCAAATTTGTCGGCGTTATATTCTTTCGAGTTTCCTTTCGGAATTGAAAGTGAAGTCCAATTTTCGTTACTCAATAATTTTC
>CANFLL010000051.1 GCA_947447825.1 Chitinophagaceae bacterium
CCAACCAATGTAATTTTAATCATTAATGATCTCCGCTAGATACCAAGGGTATCTAAATTTAATCATTAATGTTCTCCGCCAGATACCAACCAATGTAATTTTAATCATTAATGATCTAACCCTATAAGGGTTTATAACCCTTATAGGGTTTATAACCCTTATAGGGTTTCAAGTGTGCTAATAAATTTTAACTACCGCATTCTCTTCATTAATTTCATCTATATATTTGAAAAAATGAAAAGATGAACTCACTAAAAGATAAGTTTCTCATCAATCCCGACATACACTTTCTAAATTTTGGTTCTTTTGGAGCTTGTGCCAAACCAATATTTGATAATTATCAGCAATGGCAAAGATTGTTGGAGTTTGAGTCGGTTCAGTTTATCAACGTGGAGGGGGCTAATTATTTGGCTAACTCAAGGGCAGCATTGGCAGCCTACATTGATGTGCCCGATAAAGATGATTTGGTGTTTATTACCAATCCTACTTTGGGGGTAAATATGATTGCTAAGAACCTAAACTTAGCTGCTGGTGATGAAGTTTTGACGACTAACATTGAATATGGTGCTTGCGACAGAACCTGGGATTTGTATTGCGAAAAAAGCAATGCTATCTATAAAAGACAGCCTATTTGCTTACCTATCACAACGAAGGAACAGGTGATAGAAAATTTTTTTGCTGGATTAACAGACAGAACTAAAGTGGTTTTTATTAGCCATATCACTTCATCTACAGGATTGATTTTACCGGTAAAAGAAATAGTGGCTATTGCAAAAGAAAAAGGGCTAATAACCATTGTAGATGGGGCACATGTGCCTGGGCAACTACCCTTATCTATTAAAGAACTTGATGCAGATTTTTACACTGGAGCTGCGCACAAATGGATGATGGCGGCAAAAGGATGTAGCTTTTTGTATGCCCACAAAAGGGTGCAGCATCTGTTGAAAGAACCATTAATTGTTAGCTGGGGTTATAAGTCCATTAAACCTTCTGGTTCTACTTTCATAGACTATAATCAAATGATTGGAACACGCGACTTTTCTGCTTTTCTAACAATACCTGCTTGCATAAATTTTATGCAGGAAAACAATTGGCCTGCGGTGTCCTTGCAATGTCATGAGATGGTGTTGAACAATGCAGAAAGATTTTTTACTCTTTTGGACTCCTCTCCTATCAGTCCCTTAACGAATGAATGGATTGGTCAGATGTTGAGTATCCCAATAAAAACTGACAGACCAGAGGAGTTGCAACGATTATTATTTACGAAGTATAAAATAGAAATTCCAATTTTCAGACAAGGATCAAACATCTATTTGCGTTATTCTATCAATGGTTTTAATGACCAAAACGACCTCGATGCGTTGTATGAGGCGTTGAAAGAAATAAGAGTGGTTAGTTATTAGTGGTTAGTGGTTAGTGGTTAGTTATTAGTGGTTATTTGCTGAGGATTAATCTTTAATCATTAAGCATTAATTTAACAACCAACCACTAATAACTAACAACTAATCACTAATAACTAACCACTAATAACTAACAACTAAAATTGCCTACCAATACTTATACCCCATCAATCTGGCTAATTCAACTTTTGCCAAACACAATTGATACTGGTATTGAAGTTTAGTTAGTGCCGCACGTTGAAGATTTGTAGTGGCATTGGTCAATTCTAAATTAGTTCCTACCCCATTTTGAAACCTACTTTCTGCTAGTTTATTTGCGTATTTTGCTTCTTCTATCTGCCCTTCAGTATTCTTAATTCTTTCTAGGTTAGAAGAAAGATCTGTAAGAGCTTGTTCAATATCTTTTCTGTAATTACTTTTTAAAGAAGCTATGGCTAATTCATTTTGTTTCACCAAAGATTGCGACAGAGCCACCTGCTTTTTAGTTCTGCCACCCTCGTAAATAGGAATCTTTAGTGCTATACCGGCGTTATAATTAAACTTCAATTCATTTACTGCTGGCACATAACCATTCTTGATGCCTGCTTCTGCCCCCACAACCACACTTGGTTTATTGCCTAATTGGGTAATAGCTAAATCCTTTTGAGATTGTTCGACTTTATCTTTAGCTAAAAAAAAATCTGGGTTATTGGTTTGCGCTTCCGCAATGGCAGCTTCAATATCTTTTAGTGGAAGCTCAAAATCGAAAGCATTAGCATTTGATTGTTTCTGCCCAGTAGTGTAATCCAATAGGTTCAATTGCTTTTGAAGACTATTCTGCAAATCTACTTTTCTGTTTTGCTCGGCATCAATCTGAGTTTTTATGTTCAAAATATCCACTTTCAAAGCCGTACCATTCTTGTATTTATTTTCAACGAAAGTTTTATTCTCGCTTAAAAAACTAAGCACACTATCCTGAATGCTGATGGCATGATGAAGAAAAACAATGTTGTAATAGATGGTAGAAACCTGAGATGCCAACTGATATTTAGCATAAGTAACATTGTGCTCTGCAAATTGTATATCAGTTTTAGAACGTTCAATGTTCGCTTTTAGTCTTCCAAAATCAAAAAGAACATAGCTTACATCTGCATGTCCATCAAGATTATGAACAGGTGCAAACTGAAATTCTTGACCACCCAATGGAATTTGAATTTTAGGTTGAACAAACCTGTAAGCAGCACTAGCATCTACTGCTAGGCTATTCACACTCGTTACATCGAGCTTTTGTTTGGCTGATGCCACCGTGTTTTCAACTTCTTTTATTCTAGGGAAATAAGAAAAAGATTGGTTGATAAAAGACTTCAACTCTGTATTTACTGTTGTCTGTGCCTGAGCTGAAAAAGCCCCAAAGGCGAGAACCAATATTGTTAATAAGTGCTTCATTTTAATTGATAATTTATAATTGACAATTGATAAAATAATAATCTATGATTGATAATTGACTTAGAATAATTTAAATTATCCATTGTCAATTATCAATTATTCTTAGTGCGCTTCGGCGGCAGCTTTCTTCACTGCTTCCAATTCAGCTTGTGTTTTCTTTTTAGTTGTTAAAAACATAGTTAACGGTAAAACGACCACAAAGAAAATGGCAATCAAACGAAAAGTATCCAAGTATGCTAGGTAGTATGCTTGCCTTTCTACAGTTCTTTCCAGCACACTCAATGCTTTTGATGCCGCACCAACAGCATCACCTGTTTTACTAATAAACCCTTGTGTTAACAAATTCAATCTCTCTGTTAATAATGGGGAATCTTTTGGCATATCACTCACCAGATTCATACGGTGATCAGCATAACGATTGGCTATATAATTATTAGCAATAGCAATACCGAATGCTCCACCCAGTTGGCGAATCATATTGTTCAATCCAATACCTGTGGCATAGTCTCGAGGCTCTAAACCTGCAACGGCTTGATTGATGAGCGGTAATTGACAAAAAGCTATACCGATTGCTCTTACCAATAACGGATAAAAGAAATCGCCCCTACCCACATCTATACTTACACCTGCACTCATCATGGCATATACCGAAAACAAGATATATCCAATAATGATTAAAGGAATAGGAGACATCCCTTTACTCATTAATATACCCACTACTGGCATTAAAAACACACAGCAAAGGGTTGGTGCAAAAAGCGTTATACCTGTTTCATAAGCCGTAAAGCCAAGTACTCTTTGTGCCAAAACAGGGAATACAAAAACAGAAGTGTACAATCCAAACCCAGCCACAAACGTGAAGATGGTAGTAAAGGCTAGATTTCTGTTCTTCATTACTTTTAGGTTTACAGCGGGTTGTTTAATGTTTAGTTCATAAAAAATGAAAGCAATTAATCCGATAGCTGCAAACACAGAACAATACCTGATAATTTCGCTGCTGAACCAATCTTCGCTTTCGCCACGTTCCAACACAAATTGAAGGCATCCAATCCCTACCATCAATAAAAGAATACCTGTATAATCAATCTTGATGCTATCCTTTTTATTGCCTTCATTCGGCTTTTTATTGATGAATGAAATGGAAAGGATAGTTGCTAGAATACCGATTGGGATATTAATCATAAAGATTAAAGGCCATGAGGCATGGTCGATGATATAACCTCCCAATGTTGGCCCCAATGTAGGACCAAGGACAATGCCCATACCAAACAAACCAGATGCTTTTGGTCTGTCTTTAGGTTCAAAGGCATCAAACAATATGGCTTGAGATGTGGATAATAAGGCACCCCCACCTATACCTTGAATAAACCTCCAGATAATAATTTCCACTAACGAATGTGATTGTCCGCACATGTAAGAGGCTAGTGTGAAAATAATCATTGAAACAATGTAGTAATTTTTTCTACCAAAATACTCCGCCAAAAAGCTGGTAAGGGGTATGATGATTACGTTTGCGATTGCATAAGAAGTTATCACCCAACTGATATCTTCAATGCTCACTCCAAGGCTACCGCTCATGTCGTTTAGTGCCACGTTTACAATAGACGTGTCCACCAATTCCATAACAGCAGCCGTAATAGTAGTGATTACTATAATTGCCCGCGCCAACCCACTAGGGTATACAATTGGCTGGGCTAAAGAAGCTGATGACATAATAATTTAATTTAGTTGTTAGTGATTAGTTAGTAGTAGTTAGTGATTTAAGTCTAACAACTAATCACTAACCACTATCTACTACTTTGCCGCTACTACATACACACTCAAACCTGCTCTAAGGATGTCCTTGTATTTGGCAACATCATTAATCCAGATTTTAACTGGAACACGTTGTGTAACTTTCACAAAGTTTCCACTACTATTATCAGGAGGTAACAATGCGAATCTTGCACCAGTGGCATCACTTAAGCTAGCAACTGTGCCAGTGAGCTTAATATCAGGATAGGCATCAACCCTTAAATCTACTTGTTTATTAGGGGTTAGAGAAGCAATTTGACTCTCCTTAAAATTTGCAACAACCCAGAAAGTTGTATCATTAACAATGGAAAACAAGGGAGTTCCTGCTTGAATAAATTGACCAACACTTACATTCTTTCTACCAATCTTACCCGCCTGTGGAGCATAAATTTTGGTGTAAGTTAGCTTCAATTTAATTTGATCAATTGCGGCTTGCTTGACAGCCATTGTAGCTTCTGACTTTTTTACAGCAGATTGCAATACAGCAATACGGCTTTGTGCTGAACCTAAATCATTGTGCGTATTGTCAAGAGATTTTACCGCTGTTTCATAAGCAAATTTGCTATCATCCAATTGTTTTTTAGTAATTGCTTCTGCTGCATACAAGCTTTTGTTTCGATTATAATCTTCTAGTGCTTGTACTTTCTTCACATCGCTAATGTCAATGTTGCCTTTGTTTACAGTAAGCGAAACTTCAGCATTATTCAGAGCCGCTTTTGCATTAATGATGTCAACTGCTGCTTGTGCATAGTCTGCATTTGCTGATGCCAATTGAGTTTGCAATTCAGCATCATCTATTTCTGAAACTAATTCACCCGCTTTCACGGTGTCATAATCATTAACAGCTATAGATTTTACATAACCAGACACACGTGGTAGCACAGGCGTAATCTGTGTTTCAACTTGAGCGTTATCTGTTGTTTCGTGGGTGAAGACAAAGTTAATTTGCTTGTAGCCAAAATAACCGCCTATCACCAATACTAGTCCCAGTATAATTTGTTTTACTGGAAATCCTTTTTTTGCTTCATTTTCTTGTGCCATTGTTTATTGTTTTAATATGTAATTTTATAAATTAGTTACTCTTTGCTTATTAGCCTACTATACCCTCTCAATTATCAATTAAAAGGTGTGCATGAATCATTTTTTGGATGTGCCTAATTAATCTCAGTCTAAATTCTTCATCTAAATACGGTTCATTTGTCTCAGGTTTTTGTAAAAGTCTATTGCAAAAGCTTTTAGACATCATCACATAGCTAATTGTTCCAACCATTGATGCAACAGTCAGCATTGGATCAACATCTTTAAAAACTTTTTTTTCTATACCCTTCTCAATTATTGCGGCAACATTTTTGGCATTTGAAGAAAAAGATTTAGTAAGTAATTGATGTATTTCATCTCTTTTAATGTCCATCAATTCTTTGTACAAAAACTTATTAAAAACCGCTCCAGCCAACTTTCTAGTAACATAACTTTCGATGATGGTATCTATCTTTTCAATCTCTGAAAGCTTTTCGTTAGCAAGCATTTCTTCAATTTTGTCCTTCATATAGGTCATTTTATCTTCTATGATGGATTCAACTAGTTTTTCCTTACTACCAAAATAGTAATTAATCATTGCCACATTAACGTTTGCTTCCAAAGCCAGTTCTCTTATGCTTGTTCCTTCAACACCTTTATCTGCAAACAGTGCAATTGCGTGATTCATGATGTGCGCCTTCTTATCAATTGCCATTGTAAATACCTTTTAAAAATGCAATATTAAACAAACGTTTGAATTAATCAAACGTTTGTTTAATATTTAAAAAGATTTTTCAATTAGTTATATTCACAAATCACCTACTTCAATGCTCCTCACTTATTTTTCCTCTAGGAACTCTATAACCCTAGGTGACACAGATTTCGTAACGTTACCAAATTAAAGCAAAGGCAGAGCAAGAAAGGAGTATATTTCATAGCATATATCAGCATCCACATTAAATGTTCAAAGGAATAATTTTAATCAAAAGGTCAGGAGTTTCAAACAAATTTTAAATGAGATTAGAATTGTTGAGGAAAAAGATGATAACAGGGCGTGAGGCTACTATCTAACTAGAGAGAAATGTATTGCAATTCCACAAGCCCAAATCCGCAAACGGTCGCTAATCGCTTGCTGCATGGCATAATCAAGCATTGTTTCATTATCATAATTCAGATAATGCCAAGCCCAGCAGTTCTTATAATCAAACTTTCAAGTCTTAGCCCGTTTATCGTAATAGAAACCAATGATCTACCATATCTATCTTTAGAAGTACCTGTATAGCCAACCATTTTGACCGCAATCGTACCATTTACAAATCGGTAAGCTTCAATTCCGCTTTTTTGTTTTAGTTCTGGGGCATCTATTTTCAGCAATCTTGCAGTAAAAGCATTGCTACCATCCACAAGCACATAAGTGTCGCCATCCTTCATGCGCACCACTCTAGCGGTGCTTTGGGCGCAAACAGACATTGTGGAGAATATGGCTAGTAGCGACATTATATTTAGCATTATTTTGTTCATCTTCCAAAGTTACACAAGCATGTACCCCAATAGTAACAATACACTTATAGCTTTGCCATATATGCCAAAACAGATATAATAAGACCATTTAGCCAACAGTTTATTAGAGTATCTTGGCCAAGGCTCAAGTATGGCTAAGGCATAGCTAGAATATGCCAAGATTATCAAATCAATAATAGTTATAGAAAGAATTTGTGTATATCCAAAAGATATTCAGTTAATAACTGGTAAGAGCCAGCATTAGGGGCGTTTAGTCATACAAAAATAAAAGAGATTCATTCTAAAGAAAAGAAACAATTAGTAACAGTAGAGGAGTTTTGCAGTTATTCAGGTCTAAAATACGATTATGTTCTCACTTCAATAAACGGGTAAACAGGCATTCTGCAAATGTTTACCCTATGTTTACCCCAAAAAAGAAAAAGCGTTGTAATCTATTGATTATCAACGCTTTTTTTATGTACTTGGTGACCGCGTTAGGATTCAAACCTAAAACCTTCTGATCCGTAGTCAGATGCTCTATTCAGTTGAGCTACGCAGCCATTCGGGGCGCAAATATAGTTACTTGAATTCAAACTAACAAGCCATTCCCTATAAAAAATCAAAATATTATTTCACCTTTGATCAATTCTAGTATTTCAATAACTTATCTAATCGAGCAATTACCTTGTCTACATTCGGCAGCATCGCTGCTTCTAAAGCCATATTGATGGGTATTGCAGGCAAATTAAGCGCACCAATAACTTCTACTTTGGCATCTAAAAAGTGGTAACAATTATTGGAAATACGTAATGACAATGATTCCGCAAACGAATTATTTTGCTGTTCCTCACTTAGCACAATTACCTTTCCATGGCGTGTAACAGCCTCGAAAATCAATTCCTCATCTAAGGGGAATAACGTTCTTAAATCTATTACCTCAACTCTTCCAGGATATTTCTTCGCGGCAGCTTTAGCCCAATAAACACCCATACCATAAGTAACAATACAAACACTTTCTCCTTTTTTTACATAAGAAGCTTCTGCTGGAAGAATAATATTCGCTTTTCCTAGTGGAAAAATATAGTCTTTAGAAGGCTCGGGCATTCTTGCTTCTTCAGTACCTGGCATTTTACTCCAGTAGATGCCCTTATGTTCTAGCATAACCACAGGATTAGGATCGTAGAAAGCAGCTTTCATCAACCCTTTCATATCCGCCGCATTAGATGGATAAGCAACCTTGATGCCCTTTATTGATAGTAACGTACTTTCCACACTACCACTATGATAGGGACCGCCACCACCATAAGCACCAACAGGCACACGAAGTACAACACCTACTGGAAACTTCCCATTGGTAAGATAGTTTGATTTAGAAACCTCACTCACCAACTGATTGAACCCTGGATAGATATAATCACCAAACTGCACTTCAACAATTGGTTTAACCCCCATTGCAGACATACCTACCGTACTTCCTACAATATATGCTTCTTGAATAGCCGTATTAAATACTCTCCTGTCTCCAAACTTCTCAGCTAATGTTGCAGTTTCTCTAAACACCCCTCCTAGCCTTCTTCCCACATCCTGACCATACAACACCGCTTCGTCATGATCTTCCATTATCTCTTCTATGGCATGCAGAGCCGCATCTACCATTAAAACTTTTTCTGCTCCTTTAGGGCTTCTAGTTCCTTTTTCTTCAATAATTAATGTAGGCGCAAAAACATTATCACTAACCGTTGCCACATCAGGTTCAGCTGCCTGTAATGCTTTTTCAAACGACTCAGAAACTAAACGTTGCGTTTCAGCTTCTACATTGTTTATTTCATGGTCATCAAAACCTGCACTTCCTAACAAAACCCGCATCTTTGGCAATGGATCATACAATCCATGTCTCAACAAATCTTCTCTATCCCTATAAAATTCTCTTCGAATACTATTACTATGATGCCCCAACAATGGAACTCTTGCATGTACCAATACTGGTTTTCTTTCTACTCTTGCATAAGCAATTGCCTGTTGCATCGTTTCGAAACTGCGCATAAAGTCGCTACCATCACATTGCAATCTATGAAGTCCCTTAAAACCAGCCGCATATTCGTAAGCAGTTGAAGTTCTTGTTTCTTCTGCTGTGGCACTTGTTCCCCACTGGTTATCCTGAATTAGATAAATGATAGGTAGTTCTTTTAAAACAGCAAACTGTAATGCCTCACTAACTTCTCCTTCAGTAACACTACCATCACCCATTGAGCAAAGCACTACCGGTGTTTCGCCCTCTGCACCCTTTTTTAATAAATGAGAATGTGTTTTCTCTAAAAACTGTAGTCCATGAGCAAGTCCTGTGGTCGGGATGGCTTGCATACCAGTTGCACTACTTTGGTGAATAATAGAGGGTCGGATACCATCTTTATTACTTGGGTGACTATAATAAGAACGACCAGCGGAGAAAGGATCGTCTTTCTTTGCCAATAGCTGTAACATTAATTCATACATTGAAAAACCAATAGATAGCAACATGCTATCGTCACGGTAGTATGGGCTTACCCAATCGCAAGGCAATAATTGCAAACCAGTAGCAATCTGAATAGCTTCATGCCCTCGTGAGGTAGAATGTTCGTATTTGCAAGCCTGTATATTAGCGTCGAAGGTATCACCCATGGCTTTCGCCGTGACCATCAGCCGGTAGGCTTGTAGTAATGTATCGCGGTTTAACATGATGAGGTACGTTTAGTGTTCAAAAAAATGGGTTGTTTGTGAATAAATTATTTTATATCAAGTTCAAAAAAACGGTCATCGCCAATGTATCCTTCCAATTTATCTCCCGGAAAACACTCGCCAACACCCGCTGGTGTACCTGTATATATCAAATCCCCAATATTCAAAGAGAAATAATCAGAAATGTGAGATACTATATCTATAAACGAAAAAATCATGTCTTTATTATTCCCAACCTGAACTATTTTTTTATTTTGAATCAAAGAGAATAGAATTTGGTCATTTAAATTGTCAGAATTTAGGCTAATCCACTTGTCAGAAAGAATTGCGGAATTGTCCCAAGATTTAGCTTTTTCCCATGGAAGTCCCTTTTTCTTTAACTCATTCTGAATGTCGCGAGCAGTAAAATCTATGCCTAAGGAGTAAGCATCAAAATATTTGGCAGCATGGCGTTTTTCAATGTTCTTGCCATTTTTGCTTATACGTAGCACTATTTCAACTTCGTAATGTAATTCATTAGAAAACTGAGGATAGAAAAAAGGAGTATTGGCTTGCAGTAACGCACTTTTTGGTTTCATGAAAATAACCGGCTCTTCTGGCACAGCATTACCTAGTTCTTTAGCATGATCAATATAATTACGACCTACGCAGAAAATCTTCATATAAGTACAATTAAATAGTGATTCTACAACCTCATTTATGCTTATCTAAAAATGATAAAAACACAAAACGTGGGTGTATAAAATATATTCCCTGTACTTATAACTGAAAAAGTGTATACTTTATTGTGTAAAGGATAAATTATTTGTGAAATTCATGGCTTTTTCTATGCCAATTGTGGCAAATTGCTCAATTATCTCAATAGATTTCTCTATTTTTTTAATAATGATTGGCCGTTCTTCAGGAAACCATTTCCCCAAAACGAACTCTACTTGCATTCCTTTTGGAAAGTTGTTGCCTATGCCAAAACGGAGCTTGGGATACTTGTCTGTTCCGAGGGTAAGTTGAATATCTCGCAAGCCATTATGCCCTGCATCGCTACCACTTGCACGTAGTCTTATTTTGTTAAGGGGCAAAGCAAGATCGTCTACAATTGTTAAGGTGTTTTCTATTTCTATTTTTTCTTTATCTAGCCAATATTTAAAAGCTTTGCCACTCAAATTCATATAGGTTGTAGGTTTAATGCAGATAAATATGCGTCCTTTCCATTTCACTTCTGCCATATATGCAAGCCTATCCAATTTATATTGTCCATTATTTTTTAGCACAAAAGCATCCAACACATCAAAACCAATATTGTGACGTGTATGATTGTACTCTGCTCCTACATTTCCTAAACCAATAATTAGATACTTGCTCATGCGGCAAATTTATAGATTGAGTTTAAAGTTGCGAATGGAAAGTTGAGAGTTGTTTGCGATACGAAAAATGACAGAAAAGAGTAGAAAGTTTTAGAAACAAATATTTATAGTTGATTTACAAGATTCTTCCAATAGGTATCGGCGTTTAGGTCGCAAAAAAAATTACAGACAAATTATGCTGAATAAAAATAGCCTAATTTAAATTCAATTAATATCGTTTATAAGGGTTGTAAAAGTTCTCTTTTTTTTCCCTGTAGATAATTATTCACTATAATAGTGTAATCCTGCGACCCCTAAACGCCAATTCAAGACTTACAGAAGTAAAAAATATGCTTTTGTGATAATTGTTTGCTGAACAGATTCTGTAGGTAGGTTCTAACCTTTGGTTTTAAGACCATAGTTGAAGGTTTTAATGGAGATATACATTAATCCCATCTTGCGTCTTTCTTTTTGCCGAAATCATAAATTAATCATAAAATCCAAATCCAGTTAATGACTTATTATTCATTTATTTGCAGTAATAATACTACAAATTAGAATTAACTAGCTACTCACAAATACTTTAGCCTTTATAATAATGAAACATCTTCCACTTTTTATACTCTCCCTATTGTCACTGACAATAACTGATTTGTGCTTTTCCCAATCTACTGTTAACACCGCTGGAGGACAAATTACTGGAAGTACAGGAGACATTAGTTATTCTGTTGGTCAGATATGCAACATTGTATATTCTGGGGGCGGTACAATTATTCTAGAAGGCGTTCAACAACCATACAATTCGGCTTCCTTACCAGTTTCGTTATTGCAGTTTAATGCTAAGGTTACTACTAACAAGTTGGCAGAACTAACCTGGACAACCTTGTCAGAATATGACAATGCTTCGTTTACGGTGGAACGTTCTAACGATGGGATTAATTTTAAAACAGTTACAGTTCAACCTAGTTTAGGTAGCTCAAAAACGCCGCAACAATACAGCTTCATTGATGATGCTCCACTAATTGGAACAGCTTATTATCGACTTAAACAAACGGATACTTTTGGCAACATCACTTTCTCTACAATCAATAAAGTAACTATTGAAACTGCAGAAACAAACATCAATGTATACCCAATTCCTACTAACTCTATCCTTAACCTTAAAATTAATAATGCCACAAATGAAAGTTACACCTATACTATTTTTTCAACTAATGGTCTCTCTCTTTTGCAAGAAAAAATTACAACCAACTTAACCATTGTTAATACTTCTAGCTTAACAAAAGGAGCCTATCTTTTAACCGTTTCAAGAAAAAACACTGTTATCAAATCTTTCAAATTCATAAAGAATTAACAACACAAAAAATGAAAAAGAACTTATTTCTTATCCCCTTCGTATTGTTTGCATTTGCTGCACTATCTCAGGCACCACAGCAGATGAATTACCAAGCAGTTGTCAGAAACAGCAGCAATGTACTATTAGCGAATAGTAAAGTTGGTGTTTTAATAAGCATTACCAATGCGGCTGATAGTACTTTTTACAGCGAAAAACAAACAACAACTACCAATGCAAATGGACTATTCAGTATTGCAATTGGTACAGGAACTCCTATCGTTGGGTCTTTTGCCAAGATAAATTGGGCTCTTGGTGGTTACTATATCAAATCGCAGATAGACCCTACTGGTGGAACGAATTATTCGCTAACTGGCAGTAGTTTATTGAGTAGCGTTCCTTACGCTTTGTTTGCACAGAATGGCGTTCCTTCGGCGGTGAGTAGTGGCGATATTCTATATTGGAATGGAACAAAATGGGCTATCTTACCCATTGGCAGCAATGGTAACACCCTAACTATTTGCAATGGCAGCCTACATTGGGGTGCATGCCCAATGGTGACTACGTTGGGAATTGTTAAGAATGTTACTGTAACTAGATCAAACAATAGGATTCCTGCCTTTTTAAGTGCTACCATTTCTTCAAATGGTGGTGCAACCATCACCAA
Organism: Chitinophagaceae bacterium; assembly: GCA_947447825.1. Lineage (GTDB taxonomy): Bacteria > Bacteroidota > Bacteroidia > Chitinophagales > Chitinophagaceae > Parasediminibacterium. Next base: position 13,192 of record CANFLL010000051.1, read on the forward strand.
AAGAGGGTTTTGCTGGTCGCTTACTTCAAATCCTACTTTAGCTAACAGCACAAGTGATAGTGTTCCTATTATTAGTGGCTCAACCGTAGATACTGGCGGATTTACGACCATTTTTCCTAGTTTGGCCACAAACGCTAGCTATTATTGTAGGGCTTATGCTATCAACATAAATGGTGTTGCTTACAGCGACCAAGTTCAAATTTCTAACGCAATGGCCGCACAAGCAACAGCTCCAACGGTTTCGGCTATATCTGTTACATTACCTTATTTTCCTAATCCGTTTCAACAAGGAGGACCAGCGCAAGGTTACACCACAGGCGATGTAACGGACGACGGCTATTCTCCAATTACAGCAATGGGCTTTTGCTGGTCGCTTAGCCCCAATCCAACCTTATCAGACAGTCATTCTACTACAACCACTTTTATTGATACCACCTCAAAATCCGATACGGGTAAGTTTCAAATAAGTAGCTATTTCAGTTTGCTAGATTCTGTTGGCACTTTCTATTTTAGGGCTTATGCTACAAATGCTTATGGTACAAGCTATAGTTCGAACGTGGTGGTAGTGGGCAAAAAGTCATCTGCTTCTGCACCAACTGTTAGTACTGATTCAATTAGTAGTTACGTTACTGGTAAACCTTTATATGCCTATGGAGAAGTAACGTATAACGGTTTAGTTACAACAAGAGAAAGAGGTGTTTGCTGGTCAACATCTCCAAACCCCACATGGTCTAATAGTCATCAGGTAGCTACCTTTCAAAAATATCCAAGTTCAGATACTGGCTATTTCTATGTTAAAATAGACTCTACCTTCCTACCAAACACCACTTACTATTTCAGAAACTACGCATACAATGGTTATGCATTTGGATATGGCAAACAAATCTCAGTGTTCACAGGAACTACTACCCCAGGAAAATATACAGTAGGTCAAAGCTATGGTGGTGGTTACATTTTTTATATTGACAGCACCAATCAACATGGGCTAATTGCTGCATCATCCGATGTAAGTGGAGGCGTTCAATGGTATAATGGAGGTTATGCAAATACTGGAGCAACCGGATTACTTGTGGGGAATGGTTTATCTAACACCAATTCTATCTTAAAAACGCAGGGAACTGGAAGCTATGCAGCCTATATTGCTTCTCAAACTAATAACGGATATAGTGATTGGTTTTTACCTTCTAAAAATGAATTAAAACTAATGTACAACAACCTTTATGCAAAAGGTATTGGAAATTTTGTTGGCAACTTCTATTGGACATCATCAGAGTATAGTACTTATGAAGCATGGGCGCAAGATTTTGGACAAAATAGTCAATTTGGTTATTATAAAAACAATCAGGCTCGTGTTCGTGCAATACGGAAGTTTTAGGGATTAGTTTATATATTTTTAAATAAAAAAGGAAAGTCTTAATTGAGACTTTCCTTTTTTATTTAATAAATAGCGCTTGGATTAAACAATATTTTAATGACATCATTATACACTGTTAGCAAAGCAAAGTTTCGTCCTTTAGTGCTACTCCGCTTAGTTTTAGTTGGAAAGCAGTCGTTACTAAATACATAATTTTCTCTACGGCTTCCAAATAAGGTAATCCTTCGGGGCGAATGTTCGAAACACAATTTCTTCTTTCATCAGTTAGTCCAACGGTTGGATTGTAGGTAATGTAAGCCCCCATACTGTTTGGAGAAGTTAGCCCTGGTCTTTCGCCTATGAAAACTATACTCATTTGTGCCTTTAATAAACTCCCTACTTCGTCTGCAATTGCCACTCTAGCCTTTTCAACAAGGGTTATTGGCGCAATAGAAAACTTATCTTTTAAAAATGGAATCAAAATTTTCACAAGCGGAATAAAGTGTTCATTGATGGCAATTGCAGATAGTCCGTCGGCGGCAATGATGGCAATGTCGTAGCACTCATTATTGTGTTTGCAAAGTTGTTCTCTCGACTGGCTATTTAGCTTTCTGCCCTTATCTGGTCGTTGAAGATATTCATTTCTGTTTGCGCATTCACTGTTTAAGCAAATATGATTCCAGCGATTCTTATCTAGTTCAGACAGTAACATTTCTGTAGAAAGACAAGCATACACGGCATCCCTAGCATACGCATGAGCTAAACGAAACTGTAAATTTTCTTTTATGGGAATAGAAACACCTGTTCGCCCTAAAGCAATTCTTGCTGCGGTAAAAGATCGTAAAGAACTCCATCCATCTTGCTGAATGATCGATGATTGTTGAATAAGCTTATTTTCTTCCATGCTTTGGGTGTAAAATAATGAAAGGCAATTTATGTGTGATGTTACCGATAAAAGAAGGCCTTAGCGCATCAACAGAATTATTGGTAGAATACCCCCTCTCTTCCTTTGTATATTTCCATACTTCTTGGCCTGTATTATCAATAATCTTCATTGAATAAGTGGTGGTATTCATACTAGAATTGTATAAAGAGGGAACCCCCGTGGCATTTTGAACCATTGCGCCTACAATCCCTTTTCCCAATTCATTGCCGAAATCATAATTGGGGTTGCTCATTTTTATGCTGCAATACGCCACAGCATCTACTCCTAAATACCTACACAAAGCTGCCTCATTTAAACCCCATAAAGCGTCGAAGCCTAGCTTTGTTTTCCTCAAAAGAGAATCTGTGTGAGCAACATCCTGAAAAGTAACTGTTGCTGGTTTTGTGTTTTCCGACATCCATACGCAAAGTTTTTCTTGCAGTAGATAGGCCTTTTTAATGGTAGCTTCTTTTTCCATTTCGGCAGAAGTGTCAGACAAGTGCCCATTTCTTCCAACAAATAATTTAAATGGCATAATTGCAATTGTTTTGATATTGTCATTATAGCTATCTAGGTTGTCAATATAATTCTGCCCCTTTCCATCTAACTGTAAGAAAGTAAAGAATGCAATAAAGAGAGGTAAAGAATATTTATGCAAATTCATTTTCAAATTTAATTAAAACAGCAAAGAAGACAGGAGCATTAAGTTAAAAGTAATAAGTCAAAAATGCATGAACATTCGCTGCCAATAGCTCAAGATATTTTACTTGTTATCAAAAGTATCAAATTGTGCTATGAAACGGAAAGGTTTTGTCACGAAACTGATCCGTTTAGCGACTAAACATAAAGGTTTTGTCACGAAACTGATCCGTTTAGCCGCTAAACGGAAAGGTTTTGTCACGGAACTGATCCGTTTAGCGGCTAAACAGAAAGGTTTTGTCACAGAACTGATCCGTTTAGCGACTAAACGGAAAGGTTTTGTCTTGGGACTGACCCATTAAAACAATAATAACCTCCAAACAAACGGGTGCATAAAAGTTTTTCGCTAAACATAAAATTAAACAACCCTATAAGGGTTTTGAACCCTTATGGGGACATGATATAAAGCGAAAAACTTTTCTGCACCCCTATAGATTAGCTTTCTTACAATTAATGCGAAAGCTTTTATGCCCCCCTGAACACCTACTTCCTACCTTTTACAGAAAACATTTCAAGTCGAAATCCTTTGTATAGGATAACATTTTACTTTTGCCAAAATTTTAGCAGAAAAAAAATGATATACAATACTACTTTATCTACAAAACCTTGGGAACAGGATGACCTTGATTTACTAACTGCAAGCACTCCTAACTATTGCATTATTGTTTGGAATGATGATGTGAACAGTTTTGAATGGGTGATTGAAACACTAATGGAGGTTTGTGGCCACACGGCAGAACAAGCAGAACAATGTGCTTTTATTATTCATTATAATGGCAAATATGCAGTTAAAGAAGGCGACTTCGACACACTACATCCTTTGTGTACAGCAATTACAGATAGAGGCATTAGTGCTACCATTGAACAAAATGTTAGACGATAGAGTCTGCACTACTTAAATTAACAACGTCTTTATGCAACTGCATGTACTGAATGAAAAAATTTGGTTTCCACCTGTGGAGAGTGCATTGGAGGATGGCTTGCTGGCCATTGGAGGCGATTTAACTACCGAACGATTATTGTTTGCCTATAAAAAAGGAATATTCCCTTGGTATGATGGCGAAACTCCTTTATGGTGGTGTCCTAATCCTAGATTTATCTTGTTACCTGACGAACTGAAAGTTAGTAAAAGTATGAAAGCACTACTTAAAAAAGATGCTTTTGACTTTAGAATAAACAAAGACTTTGCATCGGTAATAAACGCTTGCAAAACAAAAGAAAGAAAAGATCAGGATGGCACTTGGATTAAAGATGAGGTTGTTCACGCTTATACAGAATTGCACAAATTAGGCTTTGCCCACAGTGCAGAAGCTTGGAAAGATGGTGTTTTAGTGGGAGGATTGTATGGGGTTCTATTAGGCAAAGTGTTTTTTGGAGAGAGTATGTTTAGCTACCAAAGTAATGCAAGTAAATATGCTTTTATAAAAATGGTTTCTCATCTAAAAGATCAAGGAGTAGTGCTGATTGATTGTCAGGTTTACACTGAACACTTAGAAAGCCTTGGGGCAAAAATGATTATGAGACAACAGTTTACTCACTTGTTGGAACAACTACTCTAGAAAGTTGAAAGTAGTAAATTGAAAAACCACTGAAATAAAGCGATAGGTGCTCAATCTATTTTGGTAAAACATCCTTTATCTTGACAAATAACCTTAAAACCACACTTCTTTCGTAATATTTTTTCTATGCCTATATACTTCCTTTCCCTTTCTTTTTAGATTCTGGGGTAAACGTAAAGTTTTTCTGTGCCACATAGCTAAAAGCAACTACAAACACAGTGGTTAAAATTTTAGAGGGAGTAGGATACCAACCAAAAGAGTCAACAAAAAGTTTAAGAAAGCCATAGTTTAACATCAGACAGATAAACACAACTGAAAAATATTTAATTAACTGTTCTGACTTCTTTACCGATGTTTCTTGAAAAACAACATATCTACTAAGATAAAATCCGGAGGGAAAGCTAAACATAAATCCAACTAAAAAGGCAGCGATGTGTGGACTTAAAGCGAAATGCGAAAACACAATTGACTCCTTTTTGAAGATGTAGTTGTAGGAAATAAAAAATAGGGAAATATCTATTGAAGTATTAAAACCACCACATGCGGCATACCTAAAAGTTTGTAATGGCATGAATCTTTTGAAAAGCGGATAAAACAAATCTATTAAGGATAGAATGAATGCTCGTGTATTGTTGTGTAATCTCTGCATAAATGCTGGCAAAGGTAAGGAGTAAAAACAGTTAGTTTTGCAGCCCACAAATAAATGACAGATGAGTTTAACGAACACAATAAAACAAGTAACTACAATCGCAATTGAAGAATTATATCATGTAACTATTGCAGAAAGTGCCATTCTTGTTAATGCAACAAAACCAGAATTTGAAGGAGACTATACCGTTGTTTTGTTTGCCTTTGTGAAACAATTAAAAAAGTCGCCGGATGCTTTAGGACAAGAATTGGGTAACTACTTAGTATCAAACAACCCTTCACTATTTAGCAGTTTTAATGTGATAAAAGGTTTCCTCAACCTAAGTGTGGTTGATAGTTACTGGATTAGTTTTCTTCAATCTGAATATACCAACGCTACTTATGGCATTGCCCCAATGAATGGCGAGAAAGTGATGATAGAATATTCTTCACCAAACACAAACAAACCATTGCACCTTGGTCATTTACGAAACAATTTTTTGGGATGGAGCATTGCAGAGATTCTAAAAGCCAATGGTTACGACGTGGTAAAAACATGCATCGTGAATGACAGGGGCATTCACATTTGTAAAAGCATGATTGCTTGGCAATTATTTGCTAATGGTGCAACGCCAGAAAGCACTAACCAGAAAGGAGACCATTTTGTGGGCGACTACTATGTTAAGTTCAATGATGAATTTAAACGTCAAGTAGAAGAGTTAGTGGCAACAAAGGGCATGACAAAAGAGGGTGCAGAAAAGAAAGCCCCTATCCTATTGGCGGCACAACAAATGCTACTAGATTGGGAAAACGGCAATCCCGAAGTTATTGCACTATGGGAACGTATGAACACTTGGGTATATGCAGGCTTTGATGCTACTTACAAAGCAATAGGTAGCAACTTTGACCGTACTTACTTCGAGAGCCAAACGTATTTATTAGGTAAAGACTTGGTGGAAGAAGGCTTAACAAAGGGAGTTTTTTACCAGAAAGAAGATAGTAGTGTTTGGATAGATTTAACGGCTGATGGACTCGATGAAAAGATAGTGCGCAGAAAAGATGGCACGTCTGTTTACATTACGCAAGATATTGGTTTGGCGGTTAATAAATATGAACAATACCACAGCAATAAAAGCATTTATGTGGTGGGCGATGAACAAAACTATCACTTTAAAGTACTAAAACTAATTTGCCAGAAGTTGGGCTTACCATCTGCGGATGGCATTTTTCACCTAAGCTATGGCATGGTTGAATTGCCTACAGGCAAAATGAAAAGCCGAGAGGGAACAGTGGTGGACGCAGATGACTTAGTGGCTGAAATGATTAATATATCAAAACAGAAAACGGAAGAGTTAGGAAAAGTAAAAGATTTTACAACTGATGAATTAAGTGCCTTGTATGACACTATTGGATTAGGGGCATTGAAGTTTTATTTGTTGAGGGTTGACCCTAAAAAGAAGATGATTTTTAATCCAGAGGAAAGCATCGAGTTTCAAGGGTTTACAGGACCGTTCATTCAGTTTATTCATGCAAGAATAAAAAGCATCTTGCGCAAAATGTCGGCAGAAGGTTTTACTATTAATCCAATTACAGTTACTGAAAGTTTATTGCCGCAAGAAAAAGCAATTATAGTAGAATTGGAATTGTTCCCTACCGTGATTAATGATGCTGCTAACGAATATGATCCTTCTAAAATTGCCATTTACATTTATAACTTGGCAAAAACATTTAGTTCTTTCTATTCTGAATTATCAATTGCCAATGCAGAATCTGCTGAAAAGAAAACATTACGTTTACAGTTAGCACAACTAACTGCTCATACACTTAAAACAGGTATGCAATTGTTAGGGGCAGGAGTACCAGACAGGATGTAATTGTGTTTATTATTTTGAATTTTTAATTTTAATTTATGAAGACAGTAGATGTGCAAGTAAGTAAAAAGTAATAAGTAAAATATAAACTGAATTTAATTTCAAAGTACTCAATTTGTTTTTATTCCATTCCTAACAAAACTATAAAGCTAAAAAAGGAGTCATCAAAAACTATTACTATTCTTTGATGACTCCTTCCTTGTTTTCAGTAGTATGGCAACTAAAATCAAATCAAATTTTTCTCGAACTGTTCAAATACTTCATTCAACTTTTCTAAAAATAATTCCTGAACCTTTATAAGAACCAAAGAAATTAAATTAGTTTCAGCATAAAGCTCATAGAAATATATTGCATACTTTAAATTATTATTTTTAAGTGCATATAGGACTTTTAAAAACCAAAACTCATTTATTTCAGCCAAACTAAAGGTTTCTACTTTGGGGAATACCTCATGAATATCATCCCCCTTTAAAACATAATCAATCAAACTATCCTGCTTTCCCAAATAACAAATACTGAAAGCATAAGTTATTTTTGCAAGTGGATACTGTAAGGAAAGTTTCTTTAAAGTTGCAATCACTTCTTCTTGTAGTGGGAGATCTAACGCTAATGCCGCGTCTGCAATTTTACCTACAACAAACGGATTGTTTGAATACTTATGTAATAATTTGGCATGTGCTTCATTTACAAAATCAATTTCTTCTTTATCTTCTATTGAAGATTCTGAAGAGTAAATATCATAATCATTGAAGAACAGGTCAATTTCATCTTCCATTTCTTGGGTAAACTTTTCAGGCAGAAAAGGAGCATCATCTATTTCATCATAACCATCCCTTTCTTCTACATCAACCCTATCAAAAAATTCAGGATTAATTAATCGTAACATTCTTAGCTTAGTCTCTAGCTCAATGGTTAAACTTTCATTTATACTTCTAGTTTCATTTTTAATAGAATCCATCAAATCCTTAGTATTAATAAATTGAACAGAATAAGGATTTATAATGCCCATTTCGTAGTCGTCAATGCTATCCGACATTTCATCTTCCCCATCAAACTCATCATCGTCATCTTCATATTCTTCATCAAAATCATCCTCTGACTCCGAGCCGACATAATAATTAAAATTGTTTTTGCCAAGTTTAGCTGTTAGTTTATCAAAAACATGGCGATACTTAAACTCTTGCCCTGCCGGTAAAATCAAACTAGGAAGACCATTCTTGTCACCTACCGGAATGTCTATTAATGGTATATCGTCACTATCTTCCTCCAAAATAAAACGAGCAGTTTTAAATTCAGGATGTGGTTGAATATCGTAGTCCATTGCAAAATCATGTCCCGCAAACACAATATTATGAGCAAGATTATAATCGACTTCTATAAGCACATTTTCAAAAAAACTCAATACCTTTTCTTCTGGTTCATTGAAAAGATAGACTGCATCTTTAACGCCGAGGCATAATAAATCAATTAAAAACATACCCGCAGTAACGTTACCATTCACATGCCTTCGCATCACAATTACGTTTACCATCTTTGCGCGATTCCAGTCTTTATTTATAAAACATTTATAAATTGGCAGGCTTCTAGCTTTTGTTTCAATATACTTTTTGGGAGACAATTCTTTCATAATGTGTACAAAAATAAAAGGAAGCTTAGTGGAACGTTTAAAAATTTATTAACACCTATTAAAAAGGAAGTTAAAAGCAAATAGATGAAAGTAGTAAGTCAAAATAAAACTAAAGTGAAGTGACAAAGTAATTGTTTCTGTGTATGTTCTGACTAGACTCCTATCAGAAATTCTGCCAACAGAAACTGCTAGAATTGTTCCTTATTTTGTCTTAAATGAACCTAATTCCTGCTCAATATCTCTTGTTTTTGTCAGGATATTCGTCTTTTTTGTCTGAATATTTCAGTTTTTTGTCTGGATATTCCAGTTTTTTGTCAGGATATTTCACTTTTGGTTGAGTAAAAGTGAAATATCCTGACAAAAAAGACGATTATCCTGACGAAAAAGACTAATAATGAGCAGGAATTTAGGGAAATCAGGACGGAAAAGTAAGTATAATTAGACCAATAAGCCCATAATAGTGATAGTTTATCCATTTTAGAATTGTACATTCTTTCAGGCTTGTCAATAAGCAAAAAATAGCAAACTCCCAATAAAAAGTAGGGGCATTAGCTGTTTTGATTAACTGCTAATGCCCCTATTTTAATAAACTTATCAATTTTATTTAATCAAAAGTCTGTGCATTTCAACTTGTTTATTTGCATTGATTACTTGAACAAAATAAATCCCTTTGGCAAAAGCACTGGTATTTACGGCAACCGAATTGTTGTTCAATTTTGTTTTATCATACACCACCCTACCATCACTTGCCACAATGGTAACCCTAGTAATGTTTTGTCCCTGAATGTTTGCATAGCCATAAGCAGGATTAGGATAAATGCTTGCACTTGGTTGAATGCTTTCTTCTGATTTGTGAACTACAACAGCTTTTTTTCTGAATGAAGAACTGTTAGAAAATTTTCCAAACCCAGTAATAAACACAGGTGTTTCAGTTGCAGTAACAACTATGTTTCCCTGACTAGTTTTCACCCTTGTTGTTGTCATAGTGTCGCTACCAATGGTAGGCGTATAGATAATTGCCGAATCTGCATTGCCTAAATTCAACGTATAATCAGCTGATGAGTCTTTTGCGGTAGGCATATAAACTGTGTACATAAAAGTAGAATCATTCAACGCATACTGATCAGCAATAGGACTTGAATTTAATGTTTGCAGATACCTATAATCACCAAAAAGATTACTTACCTGATAAAAATAATCAGTAACAGGGCGACGAGTGCGATCATTGTTCAACAAACCACTAGTTGCATAATTGCCGCTTGAGTTTGAATTGTCATCATACATAGAGTAAAAAAACACTTTCTGAACCCCATCTCTTGCATAAGCTAAGGATGTGCGCAAAGTCCAATCTGCTTGTGTGGCAAGAACGCTTTTATTTCCCACCGCCGTAACATGATAGGAACTCCATTGGTTAATATCGTACCCCGATTCGGTTACCCAAACAGGAATATCATTGGCATAAGTATGTGATGCCTGCAAAAACAAATCGGCAATTGAATCTGTCAATGACAATTCAGGAGCCACGCCATGGGTAGACCAACTACTCACATTGTCCTGTGCATCTGTTGAATAATAGTGATAATTAATTACATCCCAACATAGGTTTACGGTTCCATCTGCCTTCAACCCACGAAACTCTTTACACCAATCAATCATGCCACGTAGATAATCTGTTGTTGGCAATGCCACTCCACACATTACAACTTTCATGGAAGTATCCGCCGTTTTCACGCCTACATTGTTGCCCATTGTACCTAAATGCCCATCATAAAAAGCTGACAAATTAGCCGCATACTGACGACCAGTTTGGTATGCAGACAAACCTTCCCACCATTTATCACGTTCATTATCACACTCTATGTATTTAATTAAACCCATCCCCTTTTTAATATAGTTTTTGGAATCTCCAAACCATCTTTGACTAGAATCAACAGTTAACAGAGAGGTATTCACATTGGTGTTATCTCCATAACGAGCAGCATATTGAAAAGCAACTTTTGCTTGATCTATATAAGAAGAAGGGCTACTTAAATCATTACCATACTGTGTTGGAATATTGTCGTAGTGCTGTTCACCAGCAGGATAAGTATTTTCAATGTAGGATGGTATAGTTTTCAGATTTGCCAACACTTCTATACCCATTGCTTTACAACTTATGTAAAGTGAATCGTAGCTCCACCCACCATTGTGTGTAGGACTAAATGTGTATTTCCCTTTAGTAGCTTCTAGTTTATTCCAATCAAGATAGTGCCTAAATCCAGAGAAAGATCTAATAGGTTTTAAATAATTAGTATCCACTTTCATAGCATCTATGTAAGCATTTTCGAAGTACCACTCAAAACCATTAACCCCAAACATGTCTTTCAGTTTCACATTCGGTTTAACTAACGGCGCCGGAGTTGCTGGTGATTTATACCAACCATACAATTCTAATTCCGAAGGATATACGCTACCATTATGTATCACTAAATACCTAATATCCTTCACCACAGAATCTAGTTTGTAAACCCAAGGGTTTGTAGGGTTTGGCCCAACCCATGCAGCATATCTGTCTCCCCAAAAAGTAGCAATCAGTTTTCTGTTCCAACTACTATCAACAGCATACAAATAGGTAGGGTTGTCTGTACCTACTCCCTGCCAATCGAACATTCTAATACTATCAATTTGGATAGTTTCTCCTGGCAATACAGGATAGTAAGAATCGTACTGGTAAATTACTTTACTCCAACCAGTAAATACCCATTCAGTTAAAACCCCATCAAACAACTGTTGCAAACCATTACTAGGGTTTGAAAGTTGATACCACCGTTTTGGTTCAATTGGAATTTTACCATGAACTAATGTTGAATCGGTTGTTTGACAAAAAGAAAATGTGGCAGTGATCATCACTGCGGTAAGGCAAAACAGAATTCTTCTCATGGATGAATTTAAAAGTGATAAATAGATTATTAAAAAAGTAAAAATATAATTGCAGTATAAACTTTCTTGTAGTAATTGATTGATTTTTATAAAAAAGTATCTTTAGGAAGTCAAAAATGATAAATTGAAAGTAATAAGTCAAATAGTCATTAGATTGAAGTGAAACTTGCTCAATTTTATTTATAGATTCCTAAAAATACCCCATTAAATTCTCCTCTTACGATGATGTTACTAATTAGGTACTTAAAAAAGCAATGAGCATAAGTGCAACACAAAATAAACACCAACTATTGCAATATTGACATCTTGTTATACTTACTTCTATACTCAATTGGCGCAAGTCCTGTGGTCTTTTTAAATAGTAAGCGAAATGATTTAGCATCTGTAAAACCTACCTCATACATCACCTCATTGATATTTTTTCTGCTAATCTCAAAATTACGTTTAGCTGTTTCAATCTTAACCCTATTAATATATTCTAGTACTGAATTGTTTGTTGCTAACTTAAACCGCCTTTCAAAACTTCGCCTACCTATAGAAACCAAGCTTGCCAATTGATCGATAGTTATTTTTTCATGTACATTTTTATCTATAAAATCCTGTGCTTTCAGCACCGCATCATCTGAATGGTTTTTCTGCCCCTGAAAAATTGCAAAAGCAGACTGACTTTGTCTATCAATATCAATTGCAAAGTACTTCGATGCTAGTATAGCTGTTTGTCTATCTGCATATTTCTCCACCAAATAAAGTAATAAGTTCCAATAAGACATCGCTCCCCCACTAGAGTAGAGTCGATCCTCAACCGTTACTACATTTCCATCTACCACTTCAACCATTGGAAACATGCTTTTAAATTGATTCTGAAAACCCCAATGTGTCGAACATTTTTTGCCATTCAACAATCCTGTAGAAGCCAATAAAAAAGCACCAACACATAACGATGCCACAGAAGCACCTTTGTTATATTGTTCTTTAATCCAAGGTATTAATTTTTCATTTGCTTCTATTGCACTTTTCATATCGCCAAATAAAGCAGGGATAATAACTAAATCAGTTTTATCAACATCTTCTACCAATTGAGAAATACTTATAGTAAACAAACCATCATTTATCTTCACTTCCTTCTTTATCCCTACCAATTCGATGGTAAACAATGGGCTTTTTCCTGCTGCCACCATAAATTGATTAACTGCAGAAAACAAATACTGAGGATCTGCAATGGCTTGCATTACTGAATTTTCTGGAACAAGAATACTTATGTGCACGAGTAAAATTTAGAAGCGAATATAAAAAATATGTCTGTCGTAAAACACCTTTAATTTGTCATAATAAACAAACATATAAACAAATAAGACGCAGCATATTTGCAGAATAAGCATTGGATTTAATTAAATGATTAACATGAAACAAATATTTATCAATCTTCCTGTTGATGACTTAGAAAAGTCTAAGAACTTTTATACAGAAATTGGATTTACTGTTAATCCTTTATTTACTTTCTACGACCAAATCTGTATGGTTTGGAGTGAATACATATATGTAATGCTGCAAACAAAATACTTTTTTTATTCAGGTAATAAAACGCAAGTTTTAAACTTAAATAATAATTCATCATCAACGTTTACGCTTCCGGTGGGAGATATAAAAGAGGTTAATGAAATAGTTGAAAGAGGTCTAAAAGCAGGTGGCACTGAACCTAATAAACCTATTGATGAAGGCTACATGCAAATTAGAACAATTGTAGATTTAGACGGGCATACATGGGGTATCATCAATTTGGATTTAGACAAGTTTTCAAAACAAAAGAAATCTATTAAACAGTAAATAAAAATGAGTAATTCAAAAGTAACGGTTCAAGCAACCATTAATGCTTCAGTAAATAAGGTGTGGGATTATTACACAAATCCAGCGCATATCATTCATTGGAACTTTGCAGACCCTAGTTGGCATTGCCCAAGTGCAGAAAATAACTTACAGGTGGGTGGCACTTATAAGGCAAGAATGGAGGCTAAAGATGGAAGTTTTGGATTTGATTTCGAGGCTGTATACGCAGAAATAATTGAGAGCAAACAATTTACTTATGGCTTTGGAGATAGAAATGCGACTGTTCTTTTTAATGAATTAGGCAATCAAACAGAGGTTATAGTAACCTTTGACCCAGAAACACAAAACCCCATTGAATTGCAAAGAGGTGGTTGGCAAGCTATTTTAAACAACTTTAAGGAGTACACAGAAAACAATTAAGTATTGATGAAGAAGGACAAAATAATTTACTGGACAACTACCACTATCATTTTTCTATTTGAAGGTGTAATGCCTGCCCTAACGTTTAGAACTGCAATGGCAAAAGAGGGCATTAAGCACTTGGGGTATCCCGAATATTTTGGAAATGCACTTGCAATCTTTAAAATATTAGGTGCTTTAACACTCATCATTCCACAAATACCTAAGCGAATTAAAGAATGGGCTTATACAGGTTTTGCTTTCGACTTTTTGTTTGCGTCCATCAGCTATTTTGCAGTGGAAGGAATTGTTTTTGCTTCTTTTGTTCCTTTCATCTTTTTAGGAATCTTGGCACTTTCATACATATATCACCACAAAATAAACGAATAAGAAAGTCTAATACTTGTTATTATGATTGATAGAGACTTTAATTCATTCGGCAATTCAATATAACAATATAGCTATATGAGCAATAAAATAACACCTAGTCTTTGGTTCAATGCAGACGGAGGCTTGATATCAAAGGTTGTAGAATATTACAAGAATATTTTTGAAACTGACTTTGAAGCTGGGCATATAATGCCTCTAGGAAACACGCCTAGTGGCAATACCGAGATGTGTCAAGTGAAGATATTTGGACAAAATTATATGTTGATGAGTACCGAAAAAGAACATCATCCGTTTAATGATGCTATGGCTCTAACCATCAATTGTACTGATCAAATTGAAATAGATAAATACTGGAACTACTTTACAAAGGAGGGCAATGAAGTGCAATGCGGTTGGTGCACAGATAAATACGGATTGCGTTGGCAAGTGATACCTACTAATCTAGGTGAACTCATGAGCAAACCCAACGCTTGGAAAGTGATGATGAATCAGAAAAAAATTATCATTGAGGAATATTAAATCAAGTACGTTATGAATATTAAATAAAAGGTATTAAATTAAACTATAGCCCTTTTACACACCCAACTTTACCTTAATAAAAGCAGCTTTAATTACTTTTCTCTCTATTAATTCTTTATCTAAATGCTTTGAGTTCTTTTCGGTTAAATAAAATTTTCTCATTAAAATAATCTAAAAATACAGTTTATGGCACTTATTAATCCACACATCAACTTCAATGGAAATGCAGAAGAGGCATTCAATTTTTACAAATCAGTATTTGGAGGTGAATTCACCAAGATTATTCGTTTGAAAGATATTTCAACGCCAGAATTCCCCATAGACGAAATTGATGCTGAAAAGATAATGCACATCGCTTTACCCATTGGCAAAAACTCGCTAATGGCTAATGATGTGCCAGCATCTATGGGGTCTGTTAATGAAAATGAGAACAGATCTAAAATATGTATTAGTGCAGATAGCCGTGAGGAGGCCGATAAACTATTCAATGGACTGTCTGCCGATGGATTTATTGAAGCTCCCATTGGAGATAGTCCTTGGGGTTCCTATTTTGGTATGTTTCGAGACAAGTTTGGTATTGAATGGATGGTAGAGTTTGAAGCTAAAGAAGCTTAAAATTGAGAGTCATAAGTCGAGAGTTGAGAGTCATAAGTCAAAAAGACTTTAAGGCAAAAGTTGCTAAATGTATTTTCACTATGAGGTCTCATGAAATAGGTTGACACAAACTTTCAACTTTTCAACTCTCAACTTTCAACTTTCAACTCTCAACTTACACTTCCTAAAAATAGAATTTATTATGAATACAATTGGATATTTTGAAATTCAGTCGTCTGAACCTGCTAGAGAAATTAAGTTTTATAAAACCGTTTTTGGATGGGCATTCATAAAAGACCCTCACATACCAATTGAATATTACAGGATAGAAACAAATGGCATGAATGGTGGACTTATGAAGCGACCAGTAAAAACACCTCCTTCAGAATTTGGTACTAATGCTTTTACTTGTTCCATCCAAGTTGAAAACTTCGATGAAACTGCGAAAACTATTATGACCAATGGAGGTAAGATTGCGATGCCCAAGTTTGCAATACCTAAAAAATGTTATCAAGGCTACTTTTTGGATGCTGACAATAATGTTTTTGGTATTTTTGAAGTGAACGAAAATGCTTAGTGAGATTACAAATGAACCTGGTTTCGAACATTCTCAATGATTCAGCAAGTTATTCAAAACAAAAACAAAGCTTTCACCGCAAGCTTTTAGAAATACATTTAATCAAAACCATCCCTGAAATTCTAAACTTTCGGGATGGTTTTGATTTTTAATAATCCGCTACTCATGGTTGTTTATATATGCCAACCTACCCTCACTCTCTCTTCCATCTTTCCCTAATTTGGTTATTTTAAATGTACACCTGCCTACTTGGGCAATGTTAGATGCTTTAAATCTGTAAGCATCCCCCTTTTCTCCCGCAATAACCAGTTCATAAGTAGGCGAATTGCCAACGGCTTTGTAAATATTAAAGGAATCCGTCTTTGTCACAGCACCCCAAGTTAATTCTACTGTGCTGTCATCCAGTTGCTTGGCTATCAATGTATCGGGGGGCGTAATGTTATCAAACGTAGGTATGGAAGTAATCTTAATAGTTGCGCCTTTGGTTGTTTGCATACTGATTAAATCTGTACTTTCTTTGGTGAATTGAAGTTTTGTACCAGCAGCATTCACAAAGGAGGCTTTACTAATGTTGGGATAATATATACGACATAAACCACCCACTCTTGCTTTTATTTCGAATGTCGTTGCTTGTCCGTTGTTCCAAGAGGCAGAAACTTCAAAGTTGCCCCTAGCTACTAAACCTCTGTAACTTCCTGTTTTCCAGTTAGTAGGCAATGCGGGTAATGGAGCAATATACCCTTCATGGCTTTGCAATAACATTTCGGCAATGCCGGCAGTACCTCCAAAGTTGCCATCTATCTGAAATGGGGGATGCGTGTCCCACAAATTATCCTTTGTACAGGTTGACAATAGATTGGTGAACAAGGTATAAGCCCTATCGCCTTCTTTTGCCCTTGCCCACAAATTTAAACGGTGTGCTATTGCCCAACCTTTAGAGAAATCGCCTCTTTCAGTCAGGGTAACTTTAGCTGCATCTATCCAAGCCGGCGTATTCGAATTGATGATGGTTCCCGGATAAAGCCCCACCAAATTAGAGATATGCCTGTGCTTGTATTCTCCAATATCTCCGTACTTGTTCTCTTCTTTGTATTCTTTTATTTGCCCAGACCAACCTACTTGTATAGGGTCTAACTTGCCAATCTGACTCTCAACTGTTTTGATTATTGGGTCATTGTCGCCCAACAATTTAGCCATTACTAACAAATCGTGGTGGTTTTCGTAAATCATTTCTTGATCGAATGCACAGCCTACTGTTTCATAATTCTTTCCATTAACTTTCTGTTCAGGAGATGCCGATGGATTTGCTAATAATAATCCATCGCTAGTAGGCTTTACAACCTTACTCAAAAACTTACCCATTCCTAATATTGCAGGATAGTCTGTAATCTTTAAGGCATTCATGTCTCTGGTAAAATCGTATTGTTCCCAGAACAGCTTAGTAGTAAAGCCACCCGTTCCTGGACCCGAATGTCCGCCTGGCCCCATAATGCTATAAGCACTAGCACCTGTTCCGATAGTCCATCCATTTCCATCTGGTAAGGTAGATAATGCAGTAGGGTTATTAGCCGTTATGTACTCTGTGGCTTTCTTATTCGCTTCCTCTCTAAAAGCCTTATTGTAGTCTACATAAGCCGTAAACATTTCTGCTAGGTTGGTATTAAAAGCAGGCCAATAGTTCATCTGCACATTTACGTTATGCCAATAGCCTGATGTCCATGGCGATACATCATACTGACTCCAAATGCCTTGAAGATTAGCAGGCATTGTTCCTTTGCGCGAAGAAGAAATCAATAAATACCTACCAAATTGAAAGTAAAGTTCTTCTAAGTATGGGTTATGATTACCGGTTTTATAGTTTGCCAATAACTTGTCGGTAGGAATAGTTGGTTCAACGCCACCAAAATCTAATTGTGCTCTCTTGAAGAAAGTATGGTAATCTGCCAGATGCGATTGCAATAATTGTTGGTAGCTTTTTTTGCTAGCAGCAGCTATAATGTTTAATATTTTTTCATGAGGTAATGGGTTTCCATTTAGTTTTTTAGTAGGATCAAGTTCGGTAAATACTTTGCTTTCTAATTGGTAATTGGTACCTACAGCAACTAATATGATGGCACTATCTGCATTGGCAATTTCTATTTTTCCATTACCTCCATTCGCATCATTAATTGCTTTTTCAGTTCCTCCGAAGTTGGTCACCTTCAATTGCCCTTCGTAGGCTATGTTATAAAAACCCATCTTACCCGAAAGGGTAATCAAATCGCCTTTTGCAGATACAATCCCTGTTCTATAATCTCCATCTTTGGTAGTATCTACGTTTTTTAAATAAGGAATAACTGGGCGTACTGCAAATGAAAGTTTGCCTTTTGCACTAGCTTTTAGCTTTATCACTAATACTTTATCGGGATAACTTGCAAAACATTCACGAGTATATTCCACCCCATCTTGTTTGTATTTGGTGAAAGAAATGGCATCACTAATAGAGAGTCCTCGTTGATAATTAATAGGATTTTTATGATTAATGTCCAAATATATCTCTGCAAAATTGGTCAGTCCACCCAACTTGTAAAGACTTTTATTAGCCAAAGTATTCTCTGTTATTTGAATCCTTTCTGTGTCTGTTCTACCAAATATGCTGGCACCAAGCCACCCATTTCCTATTGGCAGCGACCAGTTTTCCCAGTCTGCATCATACGGTTTACCGCCCGCTTGCACAATTTTCCAATCTGCGCCTCGGTTGGGTGCAGGTGCGTCGTACCAAAGTTTGTAGGTTTTATTTTGGGGTTGCCTCTTCTGGGCATTAACAGAAAGAAATAACATGGCAGAAATGATGAACAAGCAATTCAATTTCATGAGCAGGGGTTGTTTTAAATGCAATAATAGAAGAAGATTGATAATTAGAAACTAAAGGCTATTTCTTTTATTGAGGTGCTACGCAAAATATCCAGCAACCCTGTACAGGAAAAAGTCTCTTTCTTTAATACCAAAATTATTGGCTAAAAACCTTTGTATTTTTCCATTCATATTTTCAGCTTTAGCATTTGTTTGTCCTTCTAAA
>CANFLL010000052.1 GCA_947447825.1 Chitinophagaceae bacterium
AGACCTAGCAAGCAGGCACTGGACAATCACGTAAGACCTGGGGAACGCAATCCGATAGAAGGCAAATTTGGCCAAGGAAAGGTTAAGTATGGTTTGGCAAACATCTGCACCAAACTAAAGGCAACCAGTGAATCTTGTATTGCGTCCATGATGCTGGTGTTAAACCTCGTTAATCTAACGAGGCTTAACCTTGTGTGCCTATATCAAGTGTATTGCAGAATTTAGAAGTGCCATTTTGGCATCTTATTTCTGGGGCTGAGTTGTTGAGTAAGCCCCATTTATACAATTGCGAAACAATCACTCTCGCTCTTGTTTCTAGTGACACACTGCACATTTGTGGTAAATAACCCTTGAAGAGTTGCCTTTTTTCTATTATTTATTCAGTTGCCGCAGCTCTTGCTTCAACCCAGCCAATGACTGCGGCAACACGTTTTTTGAAAGAAAGAAGGAGATTCTTTATACAAAGAAGCCACAAAGAGCCCCCATTTAACGATAAATAGCAATGGATTAGCAAAAGGAAGAATTTATGATTAGCAATTCAAGGCCATTTAGTAAAGGGAAATTCTGAACAAAAAAAAGGCTTCGCTATCAGCCAAGCCTTCCTCAACAAAACAACATTGATTAAAAATTTTCTACAAACTATTTCCCCATTCCCTATAAATTCCACTACACAATCCTAGTATAAGTAATATAGTCTGTGGAAGGAAGTGTGGTAACACCTAACTGACGAAGCATAGTTATTAGTTGCCCTCTATGAAAGGTGCTATGATTGAAAACATGATGTATTATCTGACATACAGGTGTTGAAAAAGGTGTTCCCTGCCAATTATTGTAATTCGCAATTTCTTCTAGTTTTTCATCGGAAATTGTTTGTACAAATTCAATCCATTCTTTGTTCACTTGTAATAATGTTTCCACTAACGCTTTCGTTTCTTTTGTAGGAAAAGATGGTTTAACGCTTGGCCCTTGATTTAATATTCTAAGCTTCCAAACATATTCTGCCTGCCAGATATGCTCCAAAGTCGCAAGTAAATTTGGAAAACTACTTATAACAGTTTCAAAATGGAGGGGTTTATCGATATTATTTAGAACTACCGTAAGTTGTTCATTTGCCCAAAGATTATATTCTGCATAACTAAGAAGAAGTTTTTTCATTGATGATGTTCTTTAAAAAGTAAAACCAGTTTCTACACTGGGAGAAAAGGAAATTGCTTTATCATTTCCCATTCTTATGGGCAAAGGTGTCCCGATATAAAAATTGCTATACTTGCCCTTCACTACTACTTTGCTAAACACAGGCGTAAAACCAAACCTACCAGTACTTTCAAACGCAAGTCTTCCAGCAAAAGTGTAACCATTACCCAAGGCCACCAATACACCAGGATGAAATAGCAAATTGGTCATTTTGCTAACTCCCTTTTCCGTACGTATAAAAGGAATGAATTGCAACGAGTAACCAATTCTAGCATTTTTCCAAATATTAACACCTGTAGGAAACCCAATTTGGTAATAATCCTTAAAGTTGTATGTTGGTTTGGTATCTGTAATATTGGCAATGGGATGAACAACCGCAGCAAATGCTACAACTTTTGGGAAAGTTGATTGGGAGAAAAGAGTTGATAATGAAAGAACAAGAAATAACGATAAAACAATTTTAAATTTCATAAATGGAAATGATTGAGCTATAAGAGTTTTAATAATAAGATTCGACTCCGAGTATCTAAAAATCGACTTCTTTAATAGACAGTTAATAATGAGTGCCAAAAATAAGGTCAACACGCATCCTAATTCTACCTACATAAACTTTTTTCTTTAATCGGAAATTGATTATTCTCCTGTCTAACTTTTATATTTTTAATTGTTATTTAAGCTTTTTTTATCATTTACAAAACACCCTTCTCCCATGAGGTTCCCCTATATTTGTCAGGAATATGAATAGAGTAATTGTCAATATTGTTTTCATTTTTCTTTTTTCACTAGTTATTTTTCCAGTGAAAGAAGGTATTGACTTATTGCTTTCTAATATAAATAGTCAACCCGCAAATACCAAAGACGACGATGATGATGAAGACGTTGATACCGCAGTAGATTTTGCTAAGAAAATAGATGTTAAACTTAAATTTGAGATCCCTGTTACTGATAATTTAGTTATTCAACCTAAAGAAATAATTACTACTCAATACTTTGATTTCGGCATATTACTTCCTTTAAACCATGCAGCCGAAGTTCAAACACCGCCGCCTAACTGCTAAGGCTAGGGATTAAATTTATTTTTTACTGACTTTTTTCTTTACCACTTGGAAGCCTTACTTATGAGTTCATTAAGAAAAAAAACAAAGAACACAAAGGCTTAGTGTATGCTTTATCATTGCTTAACAAGCGATTGAAAAAATCCTTGAGTTCTTAGTGTAATCTTGGTGGTCTTTGTGGTTAAAATACACCAAATTAGTAACCTTTTTTCGAATATGATTAGATGTTTTGGATTGCCAATTCAAGACTCCGAATTACAAAGTTGATGGACTAATATTTTGAAACTAGCCAGTAAATAGTAAATCCCTCCTAATCAAGTTTTCATTAATGTGCATTTTTACCACAGAAAAACTATGTCTTTCACGCATAACACAAGTGCTAGGGGATTGTGTTCAGAACTACAAATATGGACTCTAAACTTTAGTATTCATGGTATTTTCTTGTGTTCAAAGGCGTAATGCTCCCGAATATTAATTTAAATTCGGTTAGATGATAGTGCTTACCAAAAAGCAGTATTCACTATTTGTTACTTAATACTATTAATCAGAATTAATTAAATCTTATTGCATGAAAAAATATTTTCAAAGTATTGGTGCAGATGCACCTGCTTCTATCGTTGTGTTATTGGTGGCTTTACCCCTTTGCTTAGGAATTGCACTTGCAAGTGGTGCGCCATTGTTTTCGGGCATTATTGCAGGAATTGTGGGAGGCGTAATAGTGGGTTTATTTAGTGGTTCTGAGTTGAGTGTTTCTGGTCCTGCTGCTGGGCTTACAGCCATTGTTGCAATGGCAATAGGAAAACTAAACGTTTATGAAGCATTTTTAGTAGCAGTGGTCATTGCGGGCATTTTCCAGTTAATACTTGGCTTTTTGAATGCTGGTATCATTGGCGATTATATTCCAAATTCAGTTATTAAAGGAATGCTAGCAGCAATAGGCTTAATACTAATATTGAAGCAAATGCCACATTTGGTGGGTTATGATGCTGACTATGTGGGCGACGAAAACTTTAAACAAGGTGATAAAGCCAATACGTTTTCTGAATTATCAAATGCTTTAGGCGCATTTTCGCTAGCAGCCATTGTGATTGGCACTATATCTATAGCCATATTAACACTTTGGGAAACGCCAATATTTAAGAAGCAAGTTATTTTCAAATACATACCAGGGCCATTGATTGTGGTAATATTGGGGGCAATAATCAATGAATATCTATTGACATCTTCCCCAGATACGGCACTGAAAGGAAAGGAATTAGTAAACCTGCCTGTTTCTAATAACATCAACCATTTTTTTTCATTCTTTACTTTTCCAAACTTTAGTTACATCACAAATTTCGAAGTTTGGAAAGCAGCACTCACCCTAGCAATAGTGGCAAGCTTAGAAACTCTTCTGGGCATTGAAGCAGTGGACAAACTAGACCCGCTTAAAAGAGTTACGCCAACCAACAGAGAACTGAAAGCACAAGGAATTGGCAATATTATTAGCGGATTAATAGGTGGATTGCCCCTAACATCAGTGATAGTACGCAGTTCGGCCAACGTGGCTTCTGGTGCTAAAAGCAAAGTTTCTGCAATATTGCATGGGGTTTTCTTGTTTTTATTCGTACTACTTATTCCTACATTGATAAACAAAATCCCATTAGCATCGTTAGCAGCCATTTTGGTATTTACTGGTTACAAATTGGCGAAGATTCCATTGTTTTTAGAATTTTATAAAAAAGGACTTGACCAATTTATTCCTTTTGTGGCTACCATCATCGCCATATTGATGACAGATTTATTAATTGGCATTTTAATTGGCATCGGTGTAGGCTTATTTTTCTTGTTGAGAAGTAACTTCAAATCAGCAATTATGGTTGTAAACGATCAGAACAATTATTTGATTCGCCTAAGAAAAGATGTATCTTTTTTAAATAAACCAATCATTAAAAAGAAACTCGAATCAGTTCCGGAAAATGCTTTTGTAATAATCGATGCTACTCGTGCAGACTTTATAGATAAAGACATTGTTGAAGAAATAAACAATTTTATGATTCATGCACACCTGAAAAATATTCGTGTTGAAATGAAAAAGAGTCATTACAAAACCTTGCACCTTCTTTTCAATCAACCATTAGAAATTAAAACTGCTTAATCAAATTATTAATAAACAAAAAATTAGTAGATATGAAAATTTATGAAAAGCTTTTACTAGAAAATAAAGCGTGGGCAAAAGAACAATTACAAGATGATCCAGAGTTTTTTTCTCGATTAGCACATATACAAACTCCAGAGTTTTTGTGGATAGGCTGCAGCGATAGCAGGGTACCTGCAGACAAAATAACTGGTACACAGCCAGGTGAAATATTTGTGCATCGAAACATTGCCAACATGGTAGTACACACCGATTTAAACTTGCTGAGTGTACTACAATATTCAGTGGAAGTATTGAAAGTAAAGCACATTATTGTTTGTGGACATTACGGTTGTGGAGGTGTTAAAGCAGCAATGACTCAGCAGTCGTTTGGAATTATTAATAAATGGCTGAGGAACATTAAAGATGTATATCGAATACACAAAGAGGAAGTGGATAGTGCTCCAAATGAAACTGCAAAAGTAAATAAGTTGATAGAGCTAAATGTGATAGAGCAAGTGAATAATTTAGCAAAAACATCCATTGTACAGTCTGCATGGAAACATCATCAGCGACCTCATTTACATGGTTGGGTTTATGGTTTGGAAAATGGGATTATTAATCCAATTTACGAATTACCAGCAGGTAGTCCGATAGACCCTTTCTATCAATATGATAATTTGTAGCGATAAACGGTAGACTGAAAGTATAATCTTGTTAGATTTTAGAATAGAATTAAAATGAAGAAGCCGCAAAATAGAAATAGTATCTATTTGCGGCTTTCTCATTAAAAATTAGTGTATCTAATTTTATTATTTAAAAACAACAAACTTTCCAACACACTTTTCATTTTGATACCTAGTATCGTTTTAACTGAATAATATTTTCTACAGGAAGCACCTGCGTATTCCACTGTTTGTGGACGGCAATGGCTGCACCAATGGCAGTTGCTTGAGCCACATAAGTACTATACACTTCCTTACTTGGATAAGCAATGGCAAGTAGACTCATGTAAATTGGATTTCTGCTGAAACCCCCATCTACAAAAAGCTTTTTAGTACTTGCTTCCATCACTAGATTGGTACTAGTAATCTGCATTTCCATTAGGTCTATAATGAGTTGATGATATGCTTCTTCGTAAGTAGCGTAATTATTTAAATCCCTATCTTCAAAAGAAAATTTTTTAAGCGTAAACTGTTGCTCAGTAATCGAACTATTAGATTTATAGCTTGCAATTAAATCTGGCTGATAAGCGACCGTTTTGTAATAATCATTTGCTACATTGTAATGAGAAGCTAGTCTTTTTGTTTGAATCTCATGCTCATTACCTGCAAATAACCGAGCTGCCTTAACAGGATTTCCATGATAATCAATATAGCACAAACAATCTTCCTTCAACTCCCTTGATGTTAGACTATGTTTATTGAAAGGATTCAATGTAATACACCATGTGCCAGTAGAAATCAACACAAATGGCTCATGAAAGCAAGCTAAATATGGAATTAAAGCAGCCGAACTATCATGCAAACCAGTGCCACAGAGAATTGGCTTATCATTGATGCTGATATTCATCATTTGATTAGAAGGATGAATGGGTGCCAGCTTTTCTCCAATGCCCTCCTGATGAACCCAATCATGGTAACGATACTCCTGAAAATTCCACAAGGCAGTATGACAGCCAATGCTGGTGATGTCTGAAAAGAACCTACCAGAAACTAAAAAGCTTAGGTATTGAGGAAAATGCAAGGAGCGTTTAATATTTACAAACAATTCTGGACACTCATGTTTCAATCGATAAATCTGAAGACCAGAATTAAGGTTACCCAACACAGGAGAGGCGGTTTTAACAGAAAACACGTCTTCACCTCCATATTTGCTATAGAAGCCGTCTTTCAATGAATCAGCAAAAGGTTTCAGATAGTTGTATAGCGGACTAATTACGTTTCCTTGCGCATCTAAATGGACAAAACTTGCCCCATAAGCTGAGAAATTAATGGCTTTTAATTCAAAAGCCTCCAAGGCTAAAATATCCTGAATAGACTGACGAACCCATGATGTTAAAGCATGAACATCATCACAAGGGAAACCGTCTTCATCTACGGTTTCCGGAAACTGCTGAAGCTGCTCGAAAACAATTTGGTATTGTTCATCAAACAGAAAGAATTTTTTATTGGTTTTTCCAATATCAAAAATGGCAATAACAGTCATAATAGTGGTTAGTTATTAGTGGTTAGTGGTTAGTTAAATTGTATTTCTAACAACTCATAACTAACCACTAACAACTGTTTAAAGTCCGGTTGCAGTAGATTTCTCTCCTCTTGCTTTTACCAATTGCTTTCTTACTTGTTGCTCACGGAACAAAGTGATTGGCTTGATGGCACCACCAGTAATTCTTCTTGCTTCGGCAACAATTGGGCGTACATCTGTGCGGTAAGCAGTTTGCAAAATTTCTTGTGCAGCTACCACATCGTTAATTTCTTGCGCAGCCTTTAATGCTTTTGAATCCACCAATAAAGCTTGTGCGTAAGCAATCATGATTGCTTCAATAGATTGCAACAAATCTTCCAATGGGTCTTTTACATTGTGGCTAGCATCAATCATCCAGCCTAAGTCAGTTGCGTGATTCATTCCTTTTGCATCCATTCCTTCAACTAATTCATTGAAGATTAAGAACAATTGATAAGGATTGATTGAACCTACAGTAAGATCATCATCACCATATTTACTATCATTAAAGTGGAAGCCTGCCAATTTGTTTTCCATCATTAGCAAACTAACGATTTGTTCAATGTTTGCATTGGGCAAATGGTGACCTAAATCCACTAATGTATAAGCTTTAGGACCTAGTTTAGAAGCATATAAGTATGATTGCCCCCAATCGCCCACACTCATAGAGTAGAAGTTAGGTTCAAATGCCTTGTATTCTACAAATACCTTCCAATCGTCTGGTAATGCGGCATAAATTTCTTGTAAGCTTTCGTAAGTACGTTGCCAAGCTCCGCGGAAATTTAGCTGACCAGGAAAGCAAGAACCATCAGCTAACCAAACAGTTAAAGCTTTAGAACCAAGGGCAACCCCTTGTTTGATAACTTCAATGTTATGGTCAATTGCTTGCTTGCGGATAGCTTTATCAACATGCTGCAAAGAACCAAACTTGTAGCTATGTTCTTGGGAGGGTTGATCCTGAAAAGTGTTAGAGTTAACAGCGTCGAACTTTAATCCGTATTGAGCTGCCAACGATTTGATTGCGGCTGCATCAGATGGTATGTCCCATGGAATATGTAAAGAAATTGCACCACTAGATTGATTAAGAGCATGTAGTAAACCTACATCTTCAATTTTTTCTTCTAAAGAACGAGGTTCGCCACTACCACTGAAACGACCAAATCGAGTGCCTCCTGTACCTAAAGCCCAAGAAGGGATGGCTATCTGAAAAGCAACCAATTTATTAATTACTTCTTCAAGGTTATTGATACCTTCAGCAACAAATTCAAAGCTCCTTTTATGATTGGCTAACAAAGAACTATTTTGTTCTTCAATTAATTGTTTATTGATAAGCATAAAACTAATGTTATTGGGTATTTGATACCGCTGATTAAATGATTTAAAAACAACTTATCCCTAAAGGATATAGAGTTATTGAGTGAATAATTGTTTTACACAAGAAAAACAAAATATCAATCAGAAAACTTCTAAGGCATATAAAAAACCTCCTGTAATGGAACACTTACTGGAGAATTGTCAGGATTACTATCCATAATATCCTTCATATAAGCCCACCAACGTTTCATTATTGGCGATGATGGAAGATTTTCCCTTGCCGCATCATCACTACTGTCAAGTACTCCAAACAATACGTTTGTTTTCTCATCCAAGAAAATAGAATAATTGCTTATCCCAGATTCTTTAAGCAATGATACAAGTTCAGGCCATATATCATCGTGCCTTTTCTTGTATTCAGCCAATTGGCCGCTATGAAGCTTCATTGTAAATCCGACTCTCGCCATAAAGTTATAAGTTGAAAGTCAAAAGTCGAAAGTTGAAAGTCAAAATCCTGTAAACAAAGACTATTGACTTTCAACTATTGACTTTCGACTGATTGAAAGATTATCTTACAAAGCCCATTGCAACACCACCATCAACATTCAATACATTTCCGGTTGATTTACCTAGCAAGCCGCCTACAAAAGCGAAACAAGCGTTAGCAATATCTACTGGCAAAATGATTTCGTTCAATAGCGTACGTTTAGCATAGTAAGCAGGCAATTCGGCTACAGTGATACCGTAAGCTTTTGCACGGCCTTCAGCCCATCCGCCGGCCCAGATGTTACTATCACTAATAACTGCATCTGGATTAATGGTGTTTACCCTTATTTTATCTCCACCTAATTCAGCAGCATTCAAACGGCTAAGGTGTAGTTGTGCAGCTTTCGCACTACCATAACCAGCATTATTTGGTCCGCTTACCAAAGCGTTTTTACTAACTATGTTGATTACATCACCACCAATAGCTTGCTTACGCATAACTGCAACAGCAGCTTGGGTAACAAAGAATTGTCCTTTTACCAATACATCATACAATAAATCCCAATCTTTTTCAGTATGATCAGCAATTGTTTTAGAGATAGATAAACCAGCATTGTTTACAATAATATCTACACCACCAAAAGCCAATGCAGCAATATCCATTGAAGACTTAATTTGCGTTTCGTTAGTTACATCCAAAACAGCAGTAGTGTAAGCATCCTTTCCATAAAGCCCCTTGAACTCTTCGCCAGCAGCAACCAAACGCTCAGCGTTCATATCGTTAAGGATTACGTAAGCACCTTCTTCTACAAATTTCTTAGCTATTGCCTTACCAATACCACCAGCACTACCAGTTACTAAAGCAATACGTCCGCTTAAAGCCTTTGGCTTAGGCATACGTTGAAGTTTAGCTTCTTCAAGCAACCAATATTCAATATTGAAAGCTTCTTGGCGAGGCAATGAAGTGTATTCAGAAATAGCTTCTGCACCTTTCATTACATTAATAGCGTTAATATAAAACTCAGCAGCAACACGAGCAGTTTGCTTGTCTTTTGCAAAAGTGAACATACCTACACCTCTAAATAAGATAACAACAGGGTTTGCATCACGTATAGCTGGGCTATTGGGGTGCTTGCAAGTGTTGTAATATTCAGAATACATTGCACGGTAAGCTTCGAACTGAGGAGCTAGTTTAGCTTTGATAGCTTCTACATCACTCAAGTCATCACCAGCTGCGATATCTAATACCAACGGACTAATCTTAGTACGCAAGAAATGGTCTGGACAACTAGTTCCCAAAGGAGCTAATCTGTCTAAATCGTTTGAATTGATGTATTCTAATACTCTGTCGTCGTCTGTAAAATGACCAATCATTTTTGTTTGAGATGAGCAGAAACCACGAAGGATTGGAGCCAATGAAGCAGCTTGAGAAAGTCTTCCTTCTTTAGGCAATGATTCTAGTTTTTGACCACCAAATACAGGCACTTTCTTTCCAATGTTTTGTTGAAGATATTCAGCACACTTTTCAATTACTTCCAAAGTGTTAATATAGCTTTCATAAGCGGTATCGCCCCAAGTAAATAAACCATGAGAACCCAACATGATTCCAATGATACCTGGATTTTCATCTAAGCATTGTTTCAATTGTAAGCCAAGATCGAAACCTGGTTTTTGCCAAGGCACCCAACCTATCTTACCACCAAACAAATCATGCGTAATTTGTTTACCATCTTTTGCTGCTGCAATAGCAATAGCTGCATCAGGATGAAGGTGGTCTATATGTTTAAACGGTAGAAAACCATGCAAAGGAGTATCAATAGAAGGAGCTTTTGAGGCTAAATCATAAATGCAATGATTAAATAATTCAACCATTTCATCTTCGTGTTCTATACCACGATAAACATTTTTAAGGCTTCTCAATTTATCAACATACAAAGCTGCGAGACCGCTTCTTTTAATAGAACCTAAATCTCCACCACTACCTTTAACCCACATAACTTCTACTTCAGTACCAGTCAATGGATCTTTTGCCATCGCCTTGCAAGAAGTGTTACCTCCACCGTAGTTTGTCAATCTTAAATCCGCACCTAACAAATTGGAACGGTAGATTAATAATGCCACTTCGTCACCAGCCATTGATGCCGCTTTTGCGTCATCCCACAAATAACTAACGTGCTTAAAACTTTCTGCGCTAAATGTTTTGTTGCTCATAATCTTATCTTTTTTATTCTGTTTATTCTTTTAAATAAAGGTTTACGATTGATGGTATAGAAAATTTAATCTTTATACTTTTAAAATGCAAACTAATTAACTAGGGTTTTAATGAATTGCCATAACCTACAATTATAACTGATGCAATAATAGTTACAATTCCCACAATAATAGTTGTCATTGTTTTTTTGCTAACACCTTTCCATTCTTTCAATGATAGTCCCCACATGTTTGCCACCAAAATAATAAATGACATGTGCAGTATCCAAGAGCTTGCCCCATTACCCATCTTGCTTTCTCCCATTCCGTAGAAGAAAAACTGCAAAAACCACATAGTGCCACCTAAAGCACATAATAAATAGTTTTTAAGCAGAGGAGATTGCTTGTTTGTATAGTCTGCAAATGTTTTGTTCCGAAAGTTAAGAATCATACACCAAACAAAATTGGTCGTTAATCCACCCCAAAGTATTACAACGAAAATCACATTGTTTCTATACAGAAATTCACCTTGTCCGGGGTTGGCAGCTTTCCAAATTTCATTTGCAGTAGCCCCCATCGAAGCACCAGCTTCAATTCCAAAGCTAAAACATGCACTCAATACACCAGATATTATAGCAAGTATTAATCCCTTAACCAATTCAAATTCACTACCAGAAGCATCTACATGTGTTCCTCCTAGTTCAGTATCTTTCATTGAGCCAGCTTTACCACAAATAATGATACCAAGTACACAAACTACCAAGCCTGCGATAATCATGATACCCCAATGTGTAGAAAATAACTCTACAATAGTGTTTTTGCCTTCGGCAGGATGATAATAATAATATACAGAAGGTATTAGTGCTCCGAATACTGAACATAAGCCAAGAATGATAGAACTACCTAGAGATACACCTAAATAACGAACCCCCAACCCATAGGTAAGACCGCCAATACCCCAAAGTAAGCCCATGATATAGGTGGCAGCAAGAATTGAGGGAGAAGTATTTTGAATAATATTACCAAAACCCGGGATAGTAAGATAGGCAGCAATAGGCGGAACAATCAACCATGAAAACAGACCTCCTACAATCCAGAAACTTTCCCAACTCCATCCCTTAACTTTTTTGTAGGGAAGATAAAAACTCCCAGAGGCAAAGCCCCCGATAAAATGAAAAATTACGCCTAGTAATGCTTGCATGAAATAATTGTTTTTTCTATATGGTTTGCAAATTGAGTCGCAAAAGTATAAGTATGGTAAATTATATCTGTCATATACTGTTATGATTTATTAAAAATATGTTTGAATGAAATAACTTTCATAGGTGCGTTATTTTAAACGCTAATTTTGAGGTCACTATTCACAACGTTCGAATTATGAAGAGAAAGGATTTGTACAGTTTTATTGACATCAATTATTACTCTGCCACACCTAAATATTTGCAACTTGCAAATGCCATCATCAAAGCTATTGAGGAGGGGAAATTAAAAATCGATGAGTCTTTGCCTTCCCTAAATGAACTAGGCGATGAATTTGAAATAGCAAGAGCAACCGTTGAAAAAAGCTATAAACACTTAAAAAGAATTGGCGTAATTGCTTCAGTGCCAGGAAAAGGTTACTTCATTAAAGGTGTACCACTTAATAGTCCTTTAAAGATTTTAATTCTATTCAACAAATTAAGTCCCCATAAAAAGATTGTGTACGATGCTTTCGTTGCAAACATTGGAGATACCGCTTCTATAGACTTGTTTATTTATAACAATGATTTTTCTTTTTTCAAAAAGTTGTTGACTAGCCGCATGAATGATTATACACACTATGTTATTCTTCCTCACTTTATGGAAGGAGGTGCTAGAGTGCATGAAGTGATTAATACCATCCCAAAAAACAAATTAATTCTTCTTGATAAATTAGTTCCTGGAGTTACTGGAGAATTTGCCGCTATTTATGAAAACTTCGAAAACGACATTTATCATGCACTTGAAAAAGCTTTGGAACAGCTAGGTAAATATCATACCTTGAACATCATTTTTCCTGAATACACCCATTTCCCCATTGAAATTGTTACTGGCTTTGAACGCTTTTGCGATGAATATGCTTTTAAACATCATGTAATCCGAAACTTGAAAGAGGCGGCAATTCAGCCGGGGGAAGTTTTCATAACTTTAATGGAAGATGATTTAGTTGTGTTGGTGGAGAGAATATTGTCAACACCTTTGGTTGTTGGGAAAGATGTGGGAGTGATTTCTTACAATGAATCTCCATTAAAGAAAATAATCCTTAATGGCATTACAACAATTTCATCCGACTTTCAACTTATGGGAGAAAAAGCAGCGGCAGCCATACTACATCACTCTATTGAACGTGAAGAAATACCTTTTCACATCGCATTAAGGTCTTCATTATAAAAAACCTTATTGAATTAAGATTGTAATTGATTCCTTTTATGTATAAACAATAAACAGCTCGCAATGGAGCTGTTTATTGTTTAAGTTATATTTTTCTTTTCAAACTGGTTTATTGTACATATTGATTATTGCATTCCATCCACACTAAACGACACTTTTCCATTTGCAGTAATCATTGTTACAATTGCATTGGGTGTTAAACATATTTTTTGTGGCGATAAGGCATCAACTCTACCATTAACCCTTACTCCTTTAGTTGGCTGATAGTTATTTAAATAGTTCTTTAGCGTGTTACCACCTTGTGTCAATTGATCTTTTATTGAATAACGACAGCTTTCCTTAATCTTTTTTGCAATCAACCCATGAGCAACCCAATCACCTAATTTTAAAAGTTTACTCTTTGAATCAAGTACAAAATCTAATTGATCAATAAAGATTTCCTTTTTGCTACTATCATAAGTAGGCACGCCAGACAAATAAAACTTGCCATTAACAGAACCAGTCATACCCAATTCTACAATCATTTTTCCATCCTTACCCCATAGTGCCACATCTGTAATGGTTACAGACCTACTGCCAGATTCGAATGGTTTTCCTGCAAAGTTTTGTTTCATTAAAGCTGCCGCA
Organism: Chitinophagaceae bacterium; assembly: GCA_947447825.1. Lineage (GTDB taxonomy): Bacteria > Bacteroidota > Bacteroidia > Chitinophagales > Chitinophagaceae > Parasediminibacterium. The sequence goes on from CANFLL010000052.1 coordinate 13,618, forward strand.
GATTCATACGTACAGATACCAGCCACACTTACACCAAAATCATCAGGAAGTTTTTCAGCAGCTAACAATAGAAGTTTGTTCTTATCGAAACTTAAAGTAGGCTTTGAGTTTACAGTTGTTTCAAGATAAGCTTTCAAACCCATTACGATGCTAATTTTCTTATTCGCTACTACTGCCTTGTTAGTATATAGTTCTAAAGGTTGCATGGCAAACCAAACATGGTAATCATTATTTACCTGAACGGGCTTGCTTACTTGGTCAAGTGCATTTAACACAAAAGGTTTAATGTCTAATGATTTCTCAATGGCATCATCCATCATTTTACCAATCTTTCCTTTAAAAATAGCTATAGCAGGGTTAATTAGTAATGTAAGCGGAATATCCTTTCCTGCAATAGAAATGCTTGGTGGTTGCACCCAATCTATTCCTCCTATTTGGGTATTAGTACTCAATTTCCAATTATTGAAAGTAACGAGGGTACTTAGCTTTATGTTGCCATTTAAGTTCAGTTCTTTTGTATCATATAATGACACGCCAAATTTATCAATCCCATAGCGAACTTTCACCCACACTTTCAATGGCAAAACAATGTTTAGTTTGCCACCTTTTTCATCAATTAAAATGGGGGCTTGTTTCCAGATCTTCATCATAAGGTTATCGTCTTCTATTTTTTCATCATCATATATAAGCCCATTTAAATACTTATTAGTCTGATTTTGCAAATCAGCAACTGCGATTTCTACTGGCAAATTGAGATAAGATGTCTGTTTGTCATAAACAACTTCATTACTGTAACTAGGTTCAGGCTTCAAGGCCTCTATCTTTTTTGTAGTACTACAACTGAATAAAAAACTAATAATAACAACGGTAAAAAGTGAATAGAATGTCTGTTTCATTTAGTAAAAAGGTTTATGTAACAATGTTTAATACTGACTATTGTAAATACTTAGGGCTTTATCGTAATGTTTACTTGCTTTTTGTGAAAAGTGTATATTGATAAATAACGGAATAAAAGAAGCTGCAAACAATTTACCGCTCAAATTATCTTTGCTATTCAAAGTTGCTAACCCTCCAACCACGCCAGCAAACCAAAAGTACAAGGGTACATTAGAAACTTTATTTATTGATTTATATTTTGTGAACTCTTTATATGCTTCCGGATTGTTGATTAACCGGTCACTAAGTTCGCACATAGAGAAGATTTGATTGTTCTGAATGAATCCACTTCTTCCTAAAAACAATTGATTAGGTCTTAGTAACTTTAAATTGGATGTACTATCCTGTGCATTTGAATAATATGAGGTGACAAATAATAAAGAGAAGAATACCGATTTTAGCATTTTCAATGTGTTTAAACGCAAAAATAGCCATGATAGCCATAAAAACAACAGTAAAATAGTCAATAACATACAAAAATCTACTATTATATTTGCCGCCCACAAAAAAGGATCGCTAGCTCAGTTGGTTTAGAGCACCACGTCGACAACGTGGGGGTCACTGGTTCGAGCCCAGTGCGATCCACAACTACTTACATAAACCTTTGACTTTCCTTGAATATGTTATTTTTAGCAATAAAACAATATCTCATTGGAATCGCTCATTTCCTATTGATTTTGTAGATTAAAAATAGATTGATACATTTACAAAACAAATAAAGTAATTATGAGTAATCCAAAAACAAATAAAGCAACAACAAATGAGAGTAAGGTTCGACTTATAGCCTTATTGGTATTCATTACTACCATACTTTATTTTGTAAGTTACTCCATTATTATCCCTACTATATTAGTGATAGACTTCTTTCTTCGTTCCTTCAACTTAGGTATTTATAGCCCTTTTGGCATCATGAGTGATTGGATGATTACGATTTTTAAACTTCCTCTAAAACCAGTTTATCTTCCACCAAAACGTTATGCGGCAAGGATTGGATTATTATTCAGCATCACCATTTTATTACTCCATTTGCTTAGTGCTACACCTTTGCTGATAAATTCTGTTGTAGGAACTCTTACCTTCTTTGCAGCCTTAGAATCTTTTTTAAGTATCTGTGCAGGATGTTATGTGTACAGCTTTCTAATTCAACTAAAGATTATTAAATAGAAAATTGGGTTTTAATTGTCGGTGAGTTGTTTGATGATGATATGAAATTGTTTCCCTCTACCAATAGAAAGTAAGACTTTATAGAATTGCATTTAATCTACTTAGGGTCAAGCTTTCTTAAAAGTTCAGCAATTATTTTATCCTTCTCATTTAGTTCTAGATTCTTTTCGTTTAGTGCATATTCCTTCTCATCCAACGCTTTATTCTTTTCTGTTATTACTTGGTCTCTTTGATTTAGTTCTTGATTCTTTTCAGTTATTTCTTGATTCTTTTCATTCAATTCTTTTAGGAATTTTTTCTCCTTATCTCCAAACATAGCGTTTACACTTCTCCATGCTTCTTGTTCTGTCTCTATTTTTTTCTTTTCTTTTGGATCAGTACCAGAATGATGCAGAATATCTGTCATAATTTGAACCTCTTCAATATCTGTAGTATGATTAAATTCTTTGATAATCTTATTGTCATCCACAAAGTTTGTCTGTTCAAAAACACTGAGTAGTTTGTCCAACTTTGTTGAGTATCTATCCGTAATTCTTTCCACTTGAACCACATAACTATCATGGGTCAATTTCTCCACGAAATCGCTTTTTGTTTCAAGGGTAACTTTGTTAATAAGGTCTTTATATTTCCGTTCAACTTTAATGCAAGGCGTTAATATTTCAGGCAATTTGAACCCCAAAATATAGATCGTTGTAATGGGCAATGCCAGTTTCTCATTATTGATTGTATCTTCTTTTTTGTAATGCTCTGCTAGATAGTTCCTAAAGCGCATCACATCTATTTGGTTCTTTGCTTTCTGAATCTCTATCAATACTTTCTTGTATTCACCTGTTTCTGTTTTTATGGTAGCAATAAAATCAAGTCTAAATACTGCAAGTCCAGCCAGTTCATCTGTGTATGTAAATTCTTGTGGTTTCACTACCACGGTTTCTATTGTTTGATCTAGTAATGTTCCAATGAAAAACTTCACGACCTTTTCATTTTCCATCATTCTTTTAAAAACCACATCGTATATCGGATTTGCAATTACCATTTTTCTATTTTATGATGATGCAAATGTACCTGTTAACCAGAGCAGCTCCTAAAAAGATGGTTTATTTAGAAATGAATAAGGTTCTTTGGAAAAATTAGTATCAATATTATTCAACTTCTAGAAAGTAAGGCATCCTCATACTTTTAACTTTCAGCTTATGACTTTCAAATTATATCCTTATTACTTTAAACCTCCTCCTAATCAAAACTCTGATTGGCACTAGCCGCTAGCTTCTGCAATCTATCAAACTGTGCAGGATCAACATCATTATAAAAGTAATAGATAGGATCTACAGGTTGTCCGTTTCTATGTACTTCATAGTGGCAGTGTGGTCCTGTACTTTTACCAGTACTGCCCACATAACCTATCACTTCCCCACGCTTAATGGTATTTCCAGAACGTGCTTTCACTCGCACCATGTGCCCATATAAAGTTTCGTAACCATAACCATGATTAATGATTACGTGGTTACCAAAACCACTATTATCAAAGCCTGCCATCTTAATTCTTCCATCGGCAGTAGCATATATGGGTGTTCCTTGCGGTGCCGTGAAATCTAATCCAGCATGAAACTTTCTTACCTTATAAACTGGGTCTATCCGGTAACCAAAACCACTCGCCACACGTGTTAAGTCCTTATTACTAACGGGTTGAATGGCAGGAATGGCAAGCAACAGTTTCTCCTTATTCTTCACCATACCCGTAATTTCATTATAGCTTTTATCCATAAAAGCAGAACGTAAGGCAAGTTTATTCAATTGGTCTTTAATGCCTGCAATTAATTGGTTTTCGCTAAGTCCTTGCACCAGTTTCACTTCTTTACTCTTCTCCATTGTCTTCACGCGGACACTATCTGGTATCGGCGTCGATTCAAAAATGGCTCTGTACACAGTGTTATCCCTGTTTTCAAGTTCATCCATTTGCTGTTGCAATTGCATCACCTTGTCTTGTAAAACGGTGTAATCATCTTTCAGACTCTTATTTTGATCCATTAACTTTTTCTCATTAGCCGAAGGAAAGTAGTGGTAGATTAGGTTTACACAGATAAATGCCGTTACCAAGGATGCCGCCACAAAACCAAACACTTTCAGCATTCGCACCCTGAAAGGTGTTTCTATCTTCTCGAATCGAAGGGTGTTTGTGTTGTAGAAATATTTTATTTTCTTCATAAAAACTTTTAAAATGTGCAGGTTTTTAGTTACTAGTTGCAAGTTACTAGTTACCAGTAACTGCCTAAATCATAACTAAGAATCCTGCAACCTTAGTTATGTTTCTATCAATTTAAGAACTCCCTTCGATGAAGTTAGACCCAAACTTGCAACTTGTATCCGGTAACTTGTAACGTGTATCCAGTAACTATTGCCTATTTTTCCGTTGAGACAATTAACTTCGCCGCCTTCAAAGATAATTTTTTCGGGTATTACTCATAATTTTTAATAAATACGTGGCAATAATGACAAGCGCAGAAATACGTCAACAGTACTTAGACTTCTTTAAAAGCAAGCAACACCAGATAGTTCCTTCGGCTCCGATAGTGATAAAAAATGACCCTACTTTATTGTTTACCAATGCGGGCATGAACCAGTTTAAGGATTTGTTTTTGGGTAATGGAAAGCCTGTGCATAACCGTATTGCCGATACCCAAAAGTGTTTACGGGTAAGTGGAAAGCACAATGATCTGGAAGAAGTGGGCGTGGATACATACCACCATACCATGTTCGAAATGTTGGGCAACTGGAGTTTTGGCGATTATTTTAAGGTGGAAGCCATTGCGTGGAGTTGGGAATTATTGACTGAAGTTTATCAACTGGATAAAGACCGTTTGTATGTAACCATCTTTGAAGGGGATGCAAAAGAGGGCTTGCCAAAGGATGAAGAGGCGTATAATGAGTGGAAGAAAGTGATTGCAGAGGATAGGATTTTGTTGGGGAATAAGAAAGATAATTTTTGGGAGATGGGCGATACCGGCCCATGTGGCCCATGTACCGAAATACACGTGGATTGCCGCCCTGATGAAGAAAGGAAACTGGTGGATGGGGCTACATTGGTGAACAATGACCACCCGCAGGTGATAGAGATTTGGAACAATGTATTCATGCAATTCAACCGTTTAAAGGATGGTTCGTTGCAACCATTGCCTGCACAACACGTAGATACAGGAATGGGCTTTGAGCGTTTGGTAAGGGTGATACAAAAGAAGACTTCCAACTATGATACCGATGTATTTACTGGAACTATTGCCGTGATAGAACAGATTACTGGTAAGAAATACGACTTTGGCGATACCAAACAAGCAATTGCTTTCCGTGTATTGGCCGATCATATCCGTGCAATCGCTTTCACTATTGCCGACGGTCAATTACCTAGTAACAATGGGGCGGGATATGTTATCCGTCGTATTCTTCGCCGTGCGGTACGATATTATTATTCATATCTGGATTATAAGCAACCGTTATTGTTTCAATTGATGCCAACCTTGGCAAAGCAATTTGAAACGGTATTCCCTGAATTGACTAGTCAATTGGACTTTGTAACTAAAGTGGTGAAGGAAGAAGAAGATGCGTTTTTGAGAACATTGGGCAGAGGAATTGAAAGATTTGAGAAGAATGTTAACAGCGAAATAGAAACATTAAACCGAATAAAATTATTTTTCGAGGGTAATGGAATCAACGTAATCCAAGACTTCAATGGATTTAAAAAAGAAATTAAATACAGGGTTGATATTTATATACCTGAATATAATTTAGGATTGGAACTTTATAGACATGATACTAAACATGATATTTCAACTCAAATTGAAGATTATCAAAAATTATTTGGGTTTAAAGTAATTCCCATAAGTATCAATGATGTTAAAAATGGGATTATTAATGCTTCATTCTTTGAGAGCTTATTAGACAGAAAGTTAACTTTTTGGAATAAAGCGTTTAGAAGAATTGAAGGAGGAGTGGCTTTTGAACTTTATGATACATATGGTTTCCCAATAGATTTGACAGAGTTATTGGCGAAAGAAATAGATTGGACGGTTGAAATGGATGGGTTTGAATCAGAACTTAAAAAACAAAAGGAGCGTTCCAAAGCAGCTTCAGTTGTTGACACTGACGACTGGGTTAACCTGCAAGAAAATGCAACTTCTAAGTTTGTTGGTTACAATAGCTTGGATGCCGTAACTAGCGTTATCAAATATAGAAAAGTAAAGGCAAAGGGTAAGGAAGGCTATCAGATTGTTTTGGCAGAAACACCTTTCTATGCTGAAAGTGGTGGACAGGTGGGCGATAAAGGCACACTGAATTTTGATGGCGAACACATTATTGTGAATGATACCAAGAAGGAAAATAACCTGACTATTCATTTTACAGAAGTATTGCCAGAACAGATTGATGCTCCGGTTGTGGCAAAGGTTTATACGCATTTAAGGGCTGCAACTTCTATTCATCATAGCGCCACACATTTGTTGCACGCTGCACTCAGACAAGTTTTGGGTACGCACGTGGCACAAAAAGGTAGTTTGGTAAATGAGGAACAATTGCGTTTTGACTTCTCTCATTTTGCCAAAGTAACCGATGAAGAGATTGCAGAGATAGAAGCCATCGTAAACGAAAAGATTCGCGAGAATGTGCCTGTTGTTATTAAAGAAATGAACAAGGATGAAGCAGTTAAACTTGGTGCGATGGCTTTGTTTGGGGAAAAATATGGCGACGTAGTTAGGGTGGTAATAATGGATCCTGCCTATTCAATAGAACTTTGTGGAGGAACACATGTAGGCTTTACCGGTCAGCTTGGTTTCTTCAAGATAAAGCACGAAACCGCCGTTGCTGCTGGCGTTCGCCGTATAGAAGCCGTGAGTGGAAGTGTGGCAGAAGCATTGGCAAAAGAAGAATCTACTACGCTTAGTTCATTGCGCAGCACTTTGAAAAATCCTAAGGACATTATTAAGGCAGTTGATAGTTTATTGGCAGAAAATAGTGAACTCCGCAAGAAGATTGAAAGTTTGGAAGCAAAACAATTGGCAGTTGTAGCTAAAGAATTAGCTCAAACCGTTCAGACCATTAATGGTGTTTCTTTCATTGGTAGCCATGTGGAAGTAAGCAATGGCGATGCTTTGAAGAAGCTTTGTATAGATCTAAAAACTTCCCTTACAAACTTTGTAATCGTACTCACTGCCAATGTGGAAGGGAAAGCTTTTGTGGCGGTAACAATAGGTGAAAGCATTAATGCCTCTAAAGGATTGGATGCACAAAAGATAATCAAGGAAATTGTTGCCCCACTCATCAAAGGTGGTGGCGGCGGTCAGAAACTACTGGCTACTGCAGGAGGGCAAGATGCAAGTAATCTTGCGGCCGTGATTGAAAAAGTGAAAGGGCTGTTGTAGCGTTGATAATTTTTAATTGATAATTGAAAAGTCCATCTGTTGTTTCAGGTGGACTTTCTTCTTTATTGATTTTTGCTAATCCCACTTCTTCTGCTAGTTAAAAAATCTTCATGTTTGCATTTTAACTCCCTTCTAATACTTCATCTTCTGCTTCATTTAATAAATCAACATCCTCCTTTTTCAACTTTTCTTTTCTAAGAAAAGCCATCACAAACCCAGCTATAATGAACGCAACTATTCCTTGAAATAGAATAGTATTCGGCGCACCAATTTTTTGAGAAATAATCCCAATTAATAAACTTCCCAAAGGCAACATACCAAAATAGGCCATCGCCACATAACTCATCACTCTTCCGCGCATAGCCACATCTGTTTTTACTTGAATAAGTGTAAGGCAGATTGTGTTTAATGAGATAGTACCAAAGCCAGCTAATGTGGCAAACAGCATGGCTAATGGAAAATAATTTGTTCGAGAAAACAGAAGCAATCCAACTCCAATCACTATCAAATTCATTAATAAAAAGTTTGTTAAACCTGCCCCTGGTTTCAAAGAAGCCAAAAAGATGGTGCCACCAATTGCCCCCAAACCAATAAAACTACTAATGTATCCGAAAGTGGCAGCATCACCATTAAATACATTTTTAGCAAAAACTGGCAAAAGTGTATCATAGGGCAAAATGAGCAAACTGGAAACAGACAACAAGAGCAAAACTGAACCTATAAATGGCGTTTTTTTTAAATAAGCAAACCCTTCAGACAACTGTTTTGATGCATTACTTTTAACAATTTTTGGTTGGGTTACTTGTAATTTCATGGCTAGAAGAGAAACAATTACAGCCACAAAACTGATAGCATTTATTAAAAAACAAATACCAGCCCCGAAACTCCCCAGCACTATACCCGACAATGCTGGTCCAATTAAGCGAGCCAAGTTTACCATTGAAGAGTTTAAAGCCAATGCATTAGGAATATCTTCTTTATTACTTACTATTTCGTGCACCAATGGTTGTCGTGCTGGCAAATCGAACGCATTGATAATACCTAAAATTACACTTAGTGAAAGTATTTGCCAAACAACAAAGTGATTAGAAAGAGCGAGTGCTGCTAGCAATACTGCCTGAATCATGGATGCTGTCTGAGTAAGAATTAACAATTTGTATCGGTTATACCGATCAGAAAGTATGCCTCCCCATAAAGAAAAAAGAAAAGAAGGAAACTGCGATGCAAAGACAGTAAGCCCCAACATGAAAGTAGAATGAGTCATTGTGAAAACAACCCAACTTATGCCAGTTCGTTGCATCCAAGTGCCGATAAGTGAAACTGATTGCCCTGAAAAATAAAGAGCATAATTTCTACTTTTAAAAGCCCTGAATGTATTGTTCATGTATGAGTTTAAGGTGACCAAAAGGGAAAATTACTGAGATACTTGCTATATTCGAGTTAAAGTAATCATATCAAAAAAATTATTTTCTAAAATAAAGATAAGAAACCACCAATAAAGCAAATGTCAGGGTGTTGAGCTCTGGAAAAAAATGTGTGTAAAATTTTTTGGTTGGAGACCATAAATTAATTTCCCCTTTAGTTTATTTATGCAATTAAAATTATGAACTAATAAATTTATTTAAAAGAAATTAGACCTTGTATTGATTTAATTACCCTGAAATTAAATTGATATAATGTCTAGTGAAAAGACAGAATGGGAAATTGATTGACCAAACTAAAGCAAATTTAGCTTGAAAAAAATTTATACATACTAAGTGGAGTGCAGAACATTTTTTCGCTATGAAAATTTATTGTTGGTAAAACATGCTCAGGATAATGTGTCTTGAAGGTGAAAAGCATTTATTCGTCATTCTATTGCAGCATGCCCGCCGCCCAATCAATTGCGTATTTAGATTTCTGGTATTTGACACGTAACTCTATTTGTTTTTGAACCAACTCTAACAACTTTGTCTCTCTGCTATTAACCAAAAACAATGAACTTTCCCCTTGCGTAAACTTCATTTCCTCGTTTTTAAGTAATGAAAAATAGTTACTATACATACTATTGATGGTGGTAAGCTGTTGACCAAGGGCACTGTTTTCATTATAATAAGCGCGAATTTTATTTTCTAACTGCCACCGTTTATTCTCTATTTCCAAGTTGGTTTCTTTAATTTTCAGTTGCGCCTTTTTGTAATCACCACTTCCTTCTCTGAAAAATAAGGGTAGCTTAAAGTCAATACCCCACTTATAGTTTTTTGCCAAGTAATTTTCATCAAAGCCTTTAGGTTGATAATAGTTTTTACTTAGCAAGTTTCCCTTGACGGTAAAGTAGGGCAACAGACTTTGGAACTTTAATTTCTTTTCTACTTCCAATGAACTCAATTTGAATTGATAGCTTTTTAATATTGGATTTTGAATAGAAGATTGTTCAACAATGGCATCTACAGATCCAATAGGTTGTTGCATGGCAAACTGTATGGTATCTGGAATAAAATATTTTGGCAAAACATAAGCGCTATCATTATTAAACCATAAATAGTTAGAGACCTGCAAGGTGGCATTCATCCATTTTAGTTTGGCCTCCGCTTGCATCAACTGATAGTTTTGAACTTGAGTAAACGCTTCTATGGTATCCATTAATGAACGTTCTCCATTGTTAAACCCAATCCTGATAAGTCTTAATCTATTGGCAGAAATATCAAGAAACTTATTGTAAACGGCGTATTGCTGGTAGGCACCTGCCCATTGCCAATAGTCGGTATAGGCATCAAACAAAAGGTTATTTATAGTTACCTTTCTCTCTTGTTCGGTCTGGCTTTTAAATAGCCTCGCTTGCTTTAGTGCAGCTCGTCTTTTATCAATCAAAAATCCTTTTCCTAACGCTAATTCTATTCCTAGGTAACTAGTTTTTCCTTTAGATGTTTCGGATGAAAGATAACTACCTCCATTATCTTCAAAACCAGTTTTTATATCCAACGGTAGGGGAGTAGCTACTTTCAGCTCAGGATTAAAATAACTGTAATAGTTTTTACCATCAAAGGTTTTGCGTGAGGCATCTATGTCTAACACAGGATCGAAACCGCCCTTTGCAGAAACAATTTCTGCGTTGGCTTTGTCTACAGATATGGATGCTTGCTTTGCCACAGGGTGATTTGCTTTTATCAATGAAATAAAAGTTTCGGCAGAAAAAAGCTTTAGCTCCTGTGCCTTGGAATAGGAAGGAAATATCCAGCCTAATGAAAATGCTATGATAAAACTATGTCGAAAACGTTGCATAACTAAATTTTAATTCCAGATTAAGTATTTGTTTGATAGGCGGTTTGGAATATTTAAATACTGAAAATTTTTTTAATTGTCTGTAATTAATATATTAAATAATCAAATACTATTTCTTAGATTTATACTCCGCAGCATCTTTGCCATACCCATCTTTGTCTTTACTTTTTTCTTCTTTTTGTTTGTAATATTCAGGTGGAAAACCATTTATGTTACGCCAAAGCTCATAATAAACTCGAACATCTTTCAATAAGGCAATCCCCGATGCGCCTCCACCAAGCCTAAGTTGTTCAGGCCACTTTCTGTCATCAGGATCTTGTGCTACCAATATCCTGAACTTGCCATTGTTGCCAACAGAAGTTTCTATAGCTACAATCTTTCCACCAAAAGTGCCATAACTATTTTTCGGCCACCCACTAAATATGATGGCAGGAAAACCATCAAAAACAAAACGCACCTTTTGTCCTATTTCAACCAAAGGCAGGTTCATTGGGTCAATATACATTTCTACGGCATAAGCGTTTTGAGTAGGCACTATCTCTGCAACAATCTCCCCCTCTTTCAGCATTTCACCAATACCCTCTTTCTTTATTTTAGTTACCTGACCTGTTTGTGGTGCTAAGATGTAGTAGAAGTTGTTTCTAGCATCATAGTTAGCATAGGTGTTTTGCAGTTTAGAAACCTCAGCTTCTGTACTGGCCACATTAGAAAAGGATGCAAACTTTTCTCCTTCTGCTTTGGCAATTTTATCGGTATAATCCTGTGTTGCACTATTCTTTTCAATGGCTAGAGCTATCAGTTCCTGCTTATCTTGTAAGTATTTATTCTCTCCACTAATTCTTTTTGCCTGAGCATTTTGAAAACTAACTTTTCTTTTCTCAAAATCAACCAATGATATTGCACCGCTATCCAACATTACGCGAGCTGCGTCTAGTTGACGTTTGTAAATACCTAATTCGTTTTGGATAGCTATCAAGTCAGTACTGTCACTGTAAACTTTTAGTTGCTGTTGTCTTATTTTATTGTCAAGCGATTGCAGCTTTAATTCCTTACCTTGTTTTAAAGCGTCCATCTGTATTACGGATGTGGAAGCTTTACTCTTGTAACCTTCAATACTTTGTTGTTTAGCCTTTATTTGTTCTTGCGTTCTGTTGATGAGGCTGGTATCAAAATACTCAACTTTAACCTCTCCCAATCGTAAAAGTGTATCGCCCGCATTTACAAAATCCCCTTCCTTCACATACCACTTCATCACACGTCCGGCTATAACAGTATTTACTTCTTGTAATCTACTTTCCTGACGCAAAGACGTGATTGTTCCTTTTGCACGAATGTTTTGAGTCCAAGGCAAAAACATGATAATGAGGATGGATATTAGTATGCCAATAAGCCATTTCTTAATCTTGTTTTGCTTGTCTATTCTGTAAACTAGGTTATATGCTTTAAGCATAGTAACGGTGTATTGTTGTTTAGTTGTTGCTTGCATTCTGTAAATTAGTTGTATTTTAAAATTCTTATGGTAAGGCTCAGTTTAGTTTAGTGTAAATACTTGTTCGCAACTATTTGCTAAATGGTTGTTTGAAGAAGTTAAAACAACTGTCGCCTTTTTATTTTTCTTGATATACTTTAACATTTCTAGCTCTTCATTTTCTGTTAGATGGTCAAAGGGCGATTCCAGTAATAAAAGACGATGCTGACCTAACAAAGCCCTGCACAAGGCTATGTTTCTTTTAATTTTAAGGGTAAGCTTATTTCCTTGCGGTGCAAGAACTGTATCAAATCCGTTGGGTAAGGATTGAATAAACTCATTCAGTCCTAAAATTTTTGACAGGGTCATTATTTCTTCTACAGAAATATCTTTATTACCCATTGTCAGGTTTTCCATTAATGTGCCATGGAATACATTTTGATCGTGTAATAAAATCCCAGTAAGTGATCTCAGGCTTGGAAGATTATAATTTCCAATCGGGATTTCATCTATTTGGATATTACCATCGAAGTTTTTGAATGCACCAGTAAGAAGTCTGAGTAGGGTAGATTTTCCTGAACCAGATTTTCCGGATAAATGCACTGTTTCCCCCGCTTTTATGGTTAAATCTATATTGTTTAGTACTTGTTTTTGATTTGAATAACCATAACAAACATTCGAGAATTTAATGCTGACACCTTCGTTCTTGTTTTCTAGAATAAGGGTGCCGCTTTCTTCCTGTTCTGCTTCTGTTACTTTACTTAATTTCTCTACCGAAGTAAGCGCGTCATATAATTTCTCAAGGTTACCAATTAGCTTTTCAATAGACCCCATGATGGTTAGGATTACAATATCCACTGCAATGAATTGACCGATGTTTATCTGTTGATCTACCAATAGCAATGTGCCAACTATTAACATTCCTGCTGTAATCAGTACTTTAAACGCAACCAATGTCCAGGATTGTGTAAGAAGAATTTTAAAGTAAGATGTTCTTGCAGATAGATAACCTCCCAGAAGCGCATCACTTTTATTTAAGTGAATGGATGTACCCTTAGTGTATTTAAATATCTTGATTGCTCTTGCAATTTCCTCTATCCAGTTAGCAATTCCATATTTGTAATCGCTAGCTTTCAATGCAGCATTTAGTCCCTCCAAAGAAGTTACTCTTATAATTATGAAAGTTATGAGGAGCAGAGCCATACCAAATCCTATGAACACGGGATGATAGAAAGCCAGTAAAATAATTCCTAATATAATTTGTATAGCCGCAGTGGGGAGGTCGAGTAACAGTTTTTCTAAACCCTTTTGTAAAGATATTACCTCAAAGAATCTGTTAACCAGCTCTGGGAGATAATAGTTATCCATTTTCTCCACATTTATCTTGGGTAATCTATCAGTAAAATCAAAAGAGTAGCGTAGAAAAAGCTTTTGTTCCACTCTTTCAATCACCTGCATCTGCCTAATTTGTAGAAGCCCATACAAAAAGGTTCCTACTACCACCAATGCAATTAAAACGATGATTGAAGTAGAAATAGACCCTGCAATGACCAAACTGATAATTGTTTGAATCCCCAACGGAAGCGATAGTTGCACCAAGCCAGCTAAAATGGCGAACATGTAAATAGCTGAAATGTCCTTTACATCCAATTTTAATATGGCAAATAATTTTTTGATTGACTTTAGTATTGATACTTTACTGACTGCCTCCATTTGATTGCTGTTGTTTTTTTGATTAAAAAAGGTTATTGACATTCCTGCTTGTAACATTTATACTTTGATTCTGTTTAACAAAAGTTTCAACTTTTAGTTGATTGTAATACACAGAAGTTTTCTTTTTCCACTGCTTTTTTCTTTGATTAAATTTTGTTTACACTTGAAGGTTGTTGAAATTTCATTACACCGCTTAGTAATCTGGTTAAAATGAATTGAGAAATTTAAAGCTGAATGCACTGCCATGTTTACCTTCTACTTAAATATTATTGCTTACAACTTTGTTTATGTTAACTACAAATATGCATTCTGCTAACCATACTTATTCATTTATATTTTTAATAGTTTCCATAAAAAAAGTTTATGAATGAGCTTGTTTTATGGCTAAAATAAAACTTAGCGCTCCTAATTTACTATTACTCAGGGTATTCTAACTATAATATGCAAAGTATGTGTTGGGTGTAGATACGCCGATTAATACGTGTTACAGTAGAAATTATTTTATGCACCCTACCATTAAGTTTTTTCAAAAACATCATAAATGTTAGTACACTCTTTTCAGTTAAAAAGAACGACACCATAACATGGTACATAGTTGTAGGAATGAAAGTGTCTTCTATTGTGTCGTAATAGTTATTAAGCATTACAAAGTGTAGGTTCTTTTACTAAAAATTAGAGAAATATACGGGGTTAAGTTTGGGTGTTTTTACGGATTGTACGTTTTGTTAGGTAGAATTTACTTTGCTAAGTAATTGTATAACTATTTAATGGTTTACCTAGCTACAATTTGTTTTATTTTTTCAGCCAATAGGTTGGGTTAAATGAATTTAGAATATTAATAAACAGTCCATTTTAGAAACTTAATTGGGCTTATCAAACTAATAGAAAAATTAAATTATGCAAACACAACATCTGGCTTTAGTAAGCCTAACAAGTAAAGTATCGGCTGCTGATTTGGCAAAAACATCGGCAGCTCTTCAAAAACAGGCAACGAGAGATTTTGGTCCTATTTGGGGAATTCAAGCAACTGTTGATTCATTCCCCGATCTTAAAAGTTTGCCACTAGGATATTGGCCAATCATCATTAGCGACAATATTCATCAGGAAGGAGCCGCTGGTTTTCATACTGATAAAAATCATCAACCCTATTCCTTGGTTCAATACGATGATAGTTGGCAACTTACTTGCAGTCATGAAATGTTAGAAATGTTGGCAGACCCTTATGGTAATAGGTTAGTGGCCTCTAAAAGTATTCAGCCAGATCAGGGGAAGGTAAATTATTTGGTGGAAGTTTGCGATCCATGCGAGGATGCTTCTTTTGCCTATAGCATCAATGGTATATTGGTCAGCGACTTTTATACGCCCAATTATTTCGATCCTCAAAAGGTGAATGGCATTCGTTACAGTTTTACTGGTTCATTGACAGAACCAAGGGAGATTAAAAAGAATGGTTACTTAAGTTGGCAAGATCCAATTTCGAAGCAATGGTTTCAAGCCAATTTCTTTGGGCCTCAGCTTGAAATAAAGAATCTTCATGGGATGCAAAACTTCGGTACCAGCTTGCGTAGCCAGATTGATAAGCTAACTATTAACCCTAATCATGCTGCCGAGTTTTCAAAAGCTGCTTATCTCCATGCTGCTTATAAACAAGTTGTAGATGATGGCGATGTTGCCGTAGGTGATCATTGGGAGTGTGAGATTGCACAGTTTTTAAAGAAATAATCTTTCATTTTTTACAAAAGGCAATCAATAAAGTACATAGTTGAAGGGATAATCTCTAGAGATGAAGCGATTAAAATAAATATTTTCAATTAATCTCTGAAGTTGAAGCGATTTAAAAAGTAATTTTAAGATTATCTCTGAAGATGAAGCGATTATCTCTGCAGTTGAACCGATAATCTCTGCAGTTGAACCGATTATTACTTTTATTTTCTGATAATGTCTGAAGGTGAAGCGATTATACCTGAGATAATCGCTTCACCTTCAGACATTTTTTGATGTAATCGAAAGTATTTAGCTAAAAAGTAGCTAAATAAACTAAAAAACAACAGGCTAATAATAAATATTGCCAATAGTTTTAAAAAATACGCTTTATGAAAATATTAACAGTCTATTTGTTCTAATATTCAAATTAAAGTCTTTTTATCTGAGTCTTTACCGAATGGTACTTTAACATTCTGGAGCAAATGTTCTAGGATAGCTTTTCACATGTTACTTTTAGTTGAAACAGTTTATAACGAAAAATCGTAAATTATTTTTAAATTTTATTCACTGCTACTTTTCCTAAATCGACTGCTTGAAGGTTACAAGCCTCTATATTTGCATCTAATAAACAGTTTGGTTTTCATGCTTGCCTACATTTCTTTTTTTAATATAAACTTTTGTATCGATGCTTTCTCCATTTGCCAATAACCCCAAGTGTAATACTCCCTTTCTTGTACTTCTTACCTTCCTTTTTGTAGCAATTTCTCCTAAAATCAATGCTCAGATTTATGGGCAAACAATGGGATCTGCTTTTAAGGGTGTAAACTGGGCTGCTGTAGATGATAACTTTAATAATGGCAATTTGTATTTGTCTGGTATAGATACTAACTTTAGTTACGCCGATGTGGTAAATAAAACGGATACTATCTGTAAAACATTTAAGCAGCTTTTAGGAGTAAATACACTAAGATTACCCATTAATAAGGCAACAGTTCTGGGTTTGGATTCTGCCAATCGTAGCTGGTGGAATAACTATCAGGGTGTAACTGATCAGGCAACTGCATTGGGGTTTAAAGTTATTTTAGCTTACTGGGAAGGTGTGCCACATGTAGGCTATGAAAAAGATACAACTACCTTTTTTAGAATGTGGGACTCGGTGGTAGATAAGTACAGACTAAATGGGAATGTGTATTTCGAGATATTTAATGAACCATTTGGATATGCCTTAAAAGATTGGAAGGCTATTTGTAAAAGCTGGCTCAATAGGCATCCAGAAATACGACGAAACAGGGTATTTATAGGTGGTGCTAAGTATGATGAAAATGTGGCAACAATGGCTTCTGATGCAACCTTTAAAGGTTGTCTATTTTCGAGACACATCTATGCTTTTTGGAAAAACATTTCTACCCCTGCGGGTTGGGCATCCTCATTAACAACGGGTGTTTCACCCTACGATTCATTGACTGTTGTTACCGAGTTTGGAACAGAAATGTGCAATGCAATAAACTTTGAAGGAACTTATAGCCAAGCTACAAATACAAAACAGAACGAAATAAGGTATATGGTTGGTGTTCCTGATCAGATAAATCAATCTAAAATGGGGGCAGTGTATTGGCCAGGGCTACGAACTAATGATTGCTATGCTATGCTTTCAGGAAATGCTAAGGCAGATTCTTTGGTGATTGTAAATAAATCTGGCTTCAACAGGCTGCAATATGCCTACAACTTCAAGACTTTTAATGATGTATATACTATCTACAATAAAACCAAGGGTACTAGTGCGCTTCAGCATAGCAATCTTCAAAATTTTAATGGGATTGCTGGTGTAGATTCTGTTGTAAATGCCATTCCAGACTCTACTAGTATCGCACAACAATGGAAGATTACGCCTGTGGGTAATGGCTACGTAACAATTACTTCAAACATTGATAGTAGCTTCCTTCAATGTTCCAATGTCATTTTTGATAGTACACAATCCATGGCAACCCATACTACCTGTTCGGCAAAGTGGACAGTTCCAGATTCTTTATCGGATGAAGTTTTGTGGCAGATGGTGGATGCTGGAGGAGGCTATTTTAAGTTGGAAAATAAAAAGCATCCCTTGCAATGCTTATCTGCCACCAATATCTATACTTATACTGCTAATATTTCTACCTATTCTGCCTGCTTGAATATTGATAAAGATGATAGTAATGAGCTTTGGAAAATAACACCCATATCTACCCCTTTGCCAATAAAGATTATTAACTACAAGGCATTTGCTGA